>JAYWAJ010000426.1:0-9457 GCA_043782525.1 Deltaproteobacteria bacterium
CGAGCGGGCGCTGTTGGTCGAGAGGGCCGCGGCCATCGTGGCGACGGCGGGCGGCGCGGCGCTGACCGACGTGGTCGAGCTGGGCAGCGGCGCCGCCGAGAAGACCGTCTGCCTGCTCGACGCCGCCCGCGCCGCGGGCGGGCGGCCGCGCTACGTGGCGGTGGACATCAGCGCCCACGCCCTGCGCCGGACCCGCGACATCCTCGCCGCCGCGCGGCCAGAAGTCGGCGTCGAAGAGGTCCTCGCCGACTACACCCGCGGGCTCACGCTCCCCCCGCGTCTTCCGGGCGGACGGCGCCTGGTGCTCTTCCTCGGCGGCACCATCGGCAACGACGAGGACCCCGAAGCCATCCAGCTGCTCTCCCGCGTGCGCGAACATCTCGACGAGCGGGACGTGCTGCTCCTCGGCGCCAACCTGGTCACCGATCCGGACGCCATCCACGCTGCCTACAACGACGCGCAGGGCGTGACCGCGCTCTTCAACAAGAACGCCCTCGCGGTGGTCAACGCCTTCGCGCGCAGCGCCTTCGATCCCGCGAAGTTCGATCACCACGCGCCTTACCTGGTCGAGAAGCGGCGCATCGAGATGTGGCTGGTGGCGCGCGAGGCGATGGAGGTGGACCTGGGACGCCTCGGCTCCACCTTGCAGCTGAAGAAGGGCGAGGGCATCCGCACCGAGATCTCGCGCCGCTTCGCCCGCGACGACGTGCTCCGGCTGATCGATGCGTCGGGCTTCACCCCGGAGCGCTGGATCGAATCGCCCGACGGCCGCTTCGGCCTCGCCCTTGGACTGTCGCGGGGGTCGCTGCGGGGGCTGTAACTAGGCGGTGCAGTCGAGGAGGATCTTGCCCATCTGCCCCGATTCCTCGAGCAGCTTGTTCGCCTCCACCGCCTGCGCCAGCGGGAAGACGCGATCGACCACCGGCTTGATCCGGTGCTCCGCGACCAGCGCCAGCATGGCGCGGAACTCGTCGTCGGTGCCCATGGTCGTCCCGCGGATGTCGAGCTGCTTGAAGAAGATCTTGGCCATGTCGAGCTTGCTCGGCGACATGCGGGTGGCGCCGTAGAGCACGATGCGCGCCGCCGGGGCCGCCGCGCCGATGAGCGCGTTGAGCCCGTCGCCGCCGGCGCCGTCGATGATCAAGGACGGCGGCCGGCCTGCCTGCGCCACCAGCTCCTTTTCCCAGCCCTTGGCCTGGTAGGAGACGGCGGCGATGGCCCCGAGCGCCTTGGCCTTGGCCAGCTTCTCTTCGCTGCCGGAAGTGACGCTCACCTCCGCTCCCAGCGCCTTGGCGAAGAGCAGCGCCAGCGTCGCCACGCCTCCGCCGATGCCGGTGACCAGCACGTGCTCGCCCTTGGCCAGCCCGCCGCGGGTCACCAGCGCGCGCCAGGCGGTGAGGCCCGCGACCGGCAGCGCCGCCGCGTCCTCGAAGGACAGGTGGGCGGGCAATTCGACGATCATCGACGCGGGCACCGCGATCTTCTCCGCCATCGTCCCCTGGCGCGGCATGCCGAGAATGAGGAAGTCCTTGCCCTGCACGGCCGGATTCGGCCCCCACTTCTCGCAGGGGATGAGCACCGCGCGCTTGCCGGGAAGCTTCGGGTCCACGCCCGCGCCCACCGACTCGACCACGCCGGCGCCGTCGGACCCGAGCACGCAGGGAAGCTGGATGCGGGCATAGAGCCCCTGGCGGATCCAGACGTCGCGGTGGTTGAGGCCGCAGGCGTGCAGCCGCACCACCACCTCGCCGGGACCCGCCACGGGGTCGGGCAGCTCGACCAGCTTCATCGCCTCGGGCGGCCCCTGCCGCTCGCACAGGATTGCGCGCATCATTTTGCTCCGGGTGTGAGGACGAGCCGGACCACGGCTTCGAGGCCCGCCAGGGTGGCGTTGTTGTCTACGGGATCGAACGGCGTATAGGTGCGCACGATCAGGCCCAGCGCCATCGAGCGCGCGAAGGCCCAGTCGGCGCCGAAGCCGGTGCGGGTGGCGAGCGAGTAGCCGAGCGCAGCGCGGTTCGAGAGCTGGACGATGGCCAGCTCGAGGTAGGGGGCGACCGGGGTCGCGTCCAGGGTCGCCTGCAGGCCGGCCGCGACCGAAGTGATGCCGCCGCGCGGCGCCGGGCGCTCGGCGGCGTCGGCGATGAGCCAGAGCTGGTCGGTCATGCGGTAGCCGAGGCCCACTCCGCCGCCGCCCCGCACCCCGAGCAGCGTGGTGGGCTGGCCGAAGATGCCTTCGAGGCGGATCTGGAGCTGCGGCACGTCCCTGCCCAGCGGCGCCGCGGCAACCGGCAGAGCGAGGAAAATCAGCGCCAGGAAACGCACCGCCGCACCTTACAACGGCGATTGACTTCAAGGGGGATGTACGGCAGGTACACGCGGTCTTCGAGGGGACTTGCCGTCCCCCCGACACGCCGCCTTGGGCGGCGGGTGCCGCCGTGCCCGGGAGTCGCGCTTTGTCAGAGAAGATCGATCGCAAGCAGCTCAAGCAGCCCGACGAATTCCAGCAGGTCGCCGGCAAGGGCATGGAGTGGGTCGCCGCCCACCAGGGGCAGGTGATCCTGGCGGTGGGCCTGGTGGCGCTGGCGGTGGTGCTGGCCTGGGGCCTCTCGGTCTTCCGCTCCTCGCGCGAGGCGAAAGCGGGCGGCGATCTCTCGCAGGCGCTGGAGATCGAGTCGCGCCCCGTCGGCGCCGAAGCGCAGCCGGGCCAGGAGTCGTTCCCCAGCAAGGAGGAGCGCAGCAAGGCCGCCCTCGCCGCCCTCGACAAGGTGCGCGCCGAGAACAAAGGCACCACCGCCGCGCAGACCGCGCTGGCGGAGCTGGGCTTTCTCAAGCTGCAGGCGGGCGACGCGGCGGGCGCGCAGAAGGACCTCGCCGAGTTCCTCTCCGGCGCCGGCAAGGATCATCCGCTCCGCGTCTTCGCGCAGGAGTCGCTCGGATACGCCTACGAGGCGCAGGGGAAGCTCGACGACGCCCGGGCTTCCTTCGAGAAGCTGCGCGAGCTCGACCTGCCCGCGCGCGCCGACCTGCAGGCCGCCCGGCTGGCGCTGGTCCAGGGGAAGCCCGAGGCGAGGCAGCAGCTGGAGAAGGTGGTCAAGGATTATCCCAAGGAGACGGACATCGTGCGGGAGGCCAACGCGCGGCTCGAGCTCGCCTCGCTTCCTCCGGCGCCCGCGGGCTCCACCGCCACCGCGCCTGCTCCCGCCGCCGTCAAGCCTGCTCCGGCGAAGCCGGCTGCCAAGCCCGCCAAGCCTTCGCAGCCGCCGGCCAAGAAGACGAAGTGATGCTGCTCTTCGCGCTGCTCGCGTTCTCGTCGATGCCGGTGTCGCATGCGCCGCGCCCGCTGCCCAGGGAGGCGCAGCTCGACCGGCCTTTCTTCGTCGGCGACATGCAGCGGCTGGTTCCCCAGGAAAAGCTGCCCTTCCAGCCGAGCGAGACGGCCACGCCGGTGCTCGACGAGGCCAAGACCCGCCTCTACCTCGGCACCCACGACGGGAAAGTCCGCTGCCGGTTCCGCGGCAAGGACGCCTGGATCTTCCAGGCGGCCGGCGCCATCCTCGCCGCGCCCACGCTCTCGGGCGAGACGCTGCTGGTGCCGGGCGGCGACGGCCAGCTCTACGCGCTCAACCGCTTCACCGGCGCCGTGCGCTGGAAGAACGACGTGCACGAAGAGCTGACCACCCCGCCCACCGTGGCCGAGGGCCGCGCCTTCGTCATGTCGAGCGAGCAGTCGATCACCGCCATCGACATCAAGGACGGAAAGACCCTGTGGAAGTTCCATCGCGACGCTCCGGGCGGCTTCACCATCCGCGGCGACGCGCGGCCGCAGGTGGCCCACGGCACCATCTTCGCCGCCTTCGCCGACGGCACGGTGGCGGCCCTCGATCCCGCGGACGGCGTTGCCCGCTGGACCCGGCCGGTGAGCGGCCCCACCGGCGATTACCTCGACGTCGACTGGCTCGACGCGCCCGAGAACGACTCGCGGGTCTACGCCGCCAGCAACAAGGTCGGGGTGGTCGCCCTCGACGTCGCCACCGGCGACACCCTGTGGACGGCGGCCCTCCCCGGCGCCAACCACGTGCTGGCCGACGGGCCGCGCATCGTCGCCGGCGGGCGCGGGCAGGTGGTCGGCCTCGACCGCAGCAGCGGCGCGCAGCTCTGGAAGGTGGACCTGGGGAAGGACCGCTATCCGACCCAGCCGGTGATCGCCAACGGCATGGTGCTGGTGTCGCAGGATCGCGGGCCCTTGATCGGCATCGACGCGCAGACCGGCGAGGCGCGCGGCGCCTTCGATCCCGGGAGCGGCTTTTCGCAGCCGGTGCTGGCCGTTCCGGGCGTGGCCTACGTCATCTCCAACGGCGGAGCGCTCTTCTTCCTCGGGCTGCTCCCTTGAAGCGCGTGCTTGTCGTGGCCGCGGTCATCGAGCGGAACGGCAAGGTGCTGGTGTCGCTGCGGCGCCCCAAGGGAGAGCGCGCCTCGCTCTGGGAGTTTCCCGGCGGCAAGGTGGAGCAGGGCGAAGGCGAGCGGGCGGCCCTGGCGCGCGAGCTGCGCGAGGAGCTGGGGGTGCGGGCCGCCATCGGCGAGGAGTACGCGCGCGTCGACCATCTCTATCCCGACCTCCAGGTCGAGCTGGCCCTCTTTCGCTGCGCCCTGCATACCGGCGAGGAGCCGAAGCCGCTCGCCTGCGAAGAGGTGCGCTGGGTCTCGCGGCGCGACCTGCCGGGGCTGCCCTTCTGCGAGGCGGACATCCCGGTGCTGACCCGGCTGGCGGAGGAAGAAGACGCGCAGCGGTGATCACCGCGAGCTTCCGTCACCTGGGCGGCATCGGGCCTATGCGCGAGCGGCAGCTCTGGCTTGCGGGAGTGCGCTCCTGGAGCGAGCTGCCGGAGGGCGAGATCCTCTCGCCGCGCCTCGACGGAAAGCTGCGCGCGGGGGTGGCGCTCTCTGCGGAGCGGCTCGCCGCCGGGAATCTGGGGTGGTTCGGCCGCGCGCTGCCGCAGACCGAGCACTGGCGCCTCTTGCCGCAAGTCCTCGAGGGCGCGGCCTGTCTCGATATCGAGGCCGCGCGGGAGAGCGTGACCGTCATCGGCGTGCTGGACCGCGGAGGGCTGGCGAGCCTTTCCCCCGACCAGTTCCTCGCCCGCGCGCGGGGCTGGACCGCCCTGGTGACCTTCAACGGCGCGGCCTTCGATCTCCCCATCCTGCGCCGCGTCTTCCCTTCCTGGGAGCCTCCCGCGGTGCATATCGACCTGAAGCAGGTGTACCAGCGGCTGCGCGAGAAAGGCGGCCTCAAGCAGCTGGAGCCGCGCGCGGGCTTCTTCCGGCCTCCCCACCTCGCGGCCTTGACCGGCGCGGACGCGGTGGCGCTCTGGGAGATGAAGCAGCGGGGCGACCCGACCGCGTGGCGGAGGCTGGTTGAATACAATCTCTATGACGTCTTCCATTTGAAGCCATTGGCGGAGCTCGGCTACAACCGGCTGGTGAAGCGGGTGGGAATGCCGGCGCCGGAGCTCCCGGTCAGCGACCGGGGCGCGATGCTCTACGACGTCTCCAAAGCCGTGGAGGCCGCGTGCCGGTGAGGCGGGAGCGGCTCCTCCTCTCCGCCTGCGTCCTGCTCTTCCTGCTGCTGGCCGGCGTGCGGGCCTGGGACCATACCCATCCCTATTACGACGACGTCGGCTTTCTCGACCTGGCCAACCGGGTCCACGACAGCGGCGGTCCCCTGGCCCTGCTCCAAGGGCTCTATGTCGGGACCTGGACGGAGGACAACCGCAATCCCCTCTATGTCGGCGTCCTCTCCACCGTCGCCGGCCGCGATCGCGGCTTCCATACCCGCGGTCGTATACTTACTATAGTTTTAGGCGTGCTGGCGCTGCTCGCCTGGTGGAGGACAGTGCGCAGGCACGCCGGTCCCGCGCCGGCGCTGATCCTGGCCGGCTTTCTCGCCGTCAGCGAATGCTTCATCGACCATGCCGGCCGCGAATCCGCCGAGCCCCTGCTCCTCCTGCTCTGGGCGCTGGCCGTCGGCGCCATCCTCGACGGCGAGAAGGATCCGCGCCGGTGGATCCTGGCCGGCGTCTACGCGGGCCTCGCCCAGCTCGACAAGGGCTCCGGCATCTTCCTGGTCTTCTGCTTCGGCGTCGCCCTGCTGCTCTGGCGCGGACCGCGGGCGCTGCGCGAGCCTCATGCCTGGGGAATGGGCCTCGCCTTCCTCGCCGCGGCCTCGCCGTTATTGGTGCGCAACCTGCGCGTCTATGGCTCGCCGCTGCACCACTGGAACAATCGCCTGCTCTGGATCGACCGGCTCCCCGACTATGCTGAGATCTATGCGCCGCGGGCGTTCGAGCGGCTGCCGCACGGCTTCCGGGAATGGGCGGCGCAGACCCACTGGCACGAGATCTGGTTTGGCCGCGGCGTCATGGGCATGGCCGAGACGGCCGTGCACCTGGGCGATTCGATGAGCTTCGTCGCCCCCAGCCCACTGGGGCCGGTGCACATCCCCGGCGTCGTGCTCGGCTTTGCCTTGATGCTCCTGGCGCTGCGCCTTCTCTATCGATCGCGCCCGACCTTCGCCCGGACCTTCCTGCTCTTCCAGGCGGCCTTCTTCATCGCCTTTTTCTTCTTCTTCAGCGTCGCCGGCGGATCGTCGCGGTATGTCTTTCCCATGACGCTCTGCCTCTATGCGGTCCTGGCCATTGCGCTGGCGGCGCAGCCTCGCTGGCTCTGGCGCTGGGCCGCGGTGGCGGGACTCTGCGTGGCGCTCGCCCTGGCCCTCGATCCATTCCCCCGCCAACTGCGCCCTGGATATGCGGAGGCGGGCGAATGGTTGTTGCATCACCTCAGGCCCGGCGAAGCCTATGCGGTGGACAGCCGCAGCCAATTGGAGCCGGAATGGTATCTGCCCGCCTCCAATGAAATGGTCATTGTCTCTTCGGTCTGGGCGCAAGAGCCGCTGCCGCCTGAAGAGTTGTTGCCGTATTTCCACGAGAGGCGCGTGCGGTATGCGCTCATCGACAAGACCTCGCACAAGGACGGCGCGCCGCGCTACTTCTTCTTCGACCAACCACAAGTACCGGCTGGCCTGCGCCTCGCCTGGTCCAGCCCGACGGGTGCGGTGCAGATCCTCGAAGTGCCCTAGCCGCGCCTCACCCGGCCTTGCTCCGCCGGGCGAGGAGGAGCAGCGCCGGCAGGAGCACCAGCGCGGTCGTGATCGTCGTGACCTCGCCGACCATCGCGTACCAGCCAAAGCTGCGCAGCGCCCGATTGAGCGAATAGAGCAGGGTGCCGTAGCCGACGATCGAGGTCCAGGAGCAGAGCGCCACCGCGGGACCCACCTCGGCGAGGGAGCGGAGGACGTCGCCCGAGCGCTCGTGGACGCGCGCGGCGACGTTGGCGCCATAGTCGACGGCGATACCAAAGGTAATGGGAAAGACGATGAAGTTGAAGAAGTTGATCTTGAGGCCCAGGGCCGCCGCCGCGCCGCACATGAGGATGACGCCGACGGTGAGGGAGCCCACCACCTCCAGGCTGGTGCGCAGGTTGCGGAAGAAGAGGAAGACGAGCAGGAGCACGCCGGCAAAGGAGAGGAAGGTCGTGCGCGGGCCCTCCACTTCGATGTCCTTGAGCAGGTCGGCGAAGATGACCTTGTCGCCGGTGGCGTCATAGGGCTTGCCCTTGATCTCGATGTTGCGGGCGGCGGCGACGAAGGCCTCCAGGTTTTCCGCGATCTCCAGCTTCGCGGCCGGCCTGGCGGTGACGGCGGCGATGCGGCCCAGCGTGCCGTCGCGCTCGCGGAAGCGATCCATCAGCGAGGGCGGCGCCTCGACGGGCGTGATCACTTTCTGCTCCGCGAGCTGATCGCGCACCACCCGCAGCCGCTCGCGCTGGACCGGGTCGGGAACCTTGGCGAGGGTGGCGTCGGGCAGCTCGGCGACGATCTCGCGGATCACCGCCAGCTTGTCTTCCTGCCTGGCCGGCACCACGCTGGAGAGGGTGTCGCAGCCGTCGATCAACCGGTCGTAGGGCGCCTCTTTCATGCGCTGGCGGATCACCTCGCAGAAGGCGTCGGCATCCTCGCGGGACTCGAGGAGCGCGATCGAACCCGCCAGCGACTTGCCGAGCGCGTCGTTGGCGCGCTGGTTGTCGTCGGTCAGCGTCTTGCGGCCTTTCAATTCATTGCTCAGGTTGTCGAGGTTGTGCTCCATCGCGCCCTGGCGGAGCTGCCGCGCGAACGAGAGCGCCGCCACCAGCGTCACCGCGGCAAAGACGCCGACGATGACGGTGGGCCGCGCGAAGACCCTCTGCAACAGCGGAACCAGCTTTTCGCCGCTGGAGGCGGGCCGCTGCCGGGGCGGGCCGCGCAGCTTCTCGAAGAGGGACAAGAGCGCCGGCACCAGCGTGAAGGTGAAGAGCCAGCAGAGCAGCATTCCAATGCCGCCGATGAAGCCGAAATGGCGGAAGCCGCGATTGGCGGCAATGATGAGCACGCCGAAGGAGACCGAGGTGGCCGCGGAGGCGAGCAGGGTCGCCTGGGCGGTGGTCACCGCGCCCTCGACGCAGGCGGCGGAGAGCCCTTCGCCGCGGGCGCGCAACTGCTTGACCCGCGCCAGGTAGATCAATCCATAGTTGATGCCGTTGCCGACGACGATGGCGCCGAGAAATGCCGTCTGGGTATTCAGGTATCCAATGATCACCCAGGTGAGGCCGAAGGTCGCGGCCACGGCGCAGAGGATGGCGACGCCCAGCGATACCGTCGAGCGCAGGTCGCGGAAGAACAGCAGGATCGAGGCCAGCACCAGCACCACCACCAGGACGGCGGTGCCGGCGACGTCGCCGATGATCGCCTCGTATTCGGCGACGAAGAGCGGAAAGGTCCCGCCCCAGCCGACCCGCAGGTGCTTCTGCGCGATCTCGCCGGCGCGCGCGTCGACGACCTTGCGCAGCCGGTCCAGCAGCGCCCGCGACTCGCCGACGCCCAGCGAAGTTCCCGCCGGACGCAGCACCAAGGTCAGCGAGGTGTGGTCGGGGTGGACGAGAAAGCCGTCGACGTAGCGGTCGAAGCGCTGCTTCACCTGCTCGCGCGGCAGCGGCTGTTTCGGGTCCAGCCAGGAGGGCGCGTCCGCCGCCGGCCTGGCCGGCTCCTCCTCGTCGTCGAGGTTCACCGCCAGCGGGTTGGCCTCGATCTTCCGCTTGCGGATCTCCTCGCGCACGGTGTCGCGCGCCTTGCGCAAGTCGTCGACCCCGGCAAAGAGCGGCCAGTGCGCCTCGTACCAGTCCTCCACCTGCCGCACGTTGGACTCGACCGACCGGATCACCGCCGGCCCGAGGGCGAGGAACTCCGGCGCCAGTTCCCGCGCCAGCGACTCGGCCTGGGGAAGCCCGGAGGCTCCGTCCTGCGACTCGATCATCACCAGCACGGTGCCGTCCCCGCCGACCCGGCGGATCAGCTCCTTGACCT
>JAYWAJ010000427.1:0-3573 GCA_043782525.1 Deltaproteobacteria bacterium
GCCGGCGATTTCCTCTCCGAGTCGGCGATTGCCTCGAGCCGCGGGGCCTCTGGTCAATCGCGCGCTTCCTATGCCTATGTTTATTGCTCGCCGGTGGCCGAGGCCGGCGGGCAACTGCAGACGGCCAGCTGGTCGGATACGCGGCGCGTCCTGGCTCGGCTGCAGGATCCGGAAGAGGTGGGCCGCACCGCCGCCCGCCGCGCCGCGCGGATGCTGGGGGCGCGCAAGCCGAAGAGCCAGAAAGTGCCGGTGGTCTTCGATCCGCAGATGGCCGCGGGCTTCATCGCCGGGCTGGCCGGCGCGGTGAACGGGCTTTTGGTGCACAAGCAGAGCAGCTTCCTTGGCGCGCTCCTCGGCAAGAAGATCGCGCCCGGATCCTTCACGCTGGTGGACGACGCCACCCGGCCCGACGGCATCGCCACCCGGCCTTTCGACGGCGAGGGCGTGGTCTCGCAGAAGACCGCCATCGTCGAGAAGGGCGTCCTGCGCAACTTCCTCTATGACGCCACTACCGCGCGCAAGGCGGGCGCGCGCAGCACCGGCAGCGCCTCGCGCGGCTGGTCGTCCTTGCCCGGCATCGGCACCAGCAACTTCTACCTGGAGAACGGCACGCAGAAGGCCGACGCGATCGTCAAGACCGTCCGCAACGGTCTCTACGTGACCTCGATGCTGGGCCGCGGCGCCGACGTCGTCACCGGCGATTACTCGCGGGGCGCCAATGGAATGTGGATTGAGAATGGGGAATTTGCCTATCCGGTGCAGGAGGTGACCGTCGCCGGGAACCTGCTCGAGATGCTCCAGGGCATCGACGCGGTGGGCGACGACCTCGACTTCCGCTCCTCGACGGCGGCGCCGACCCTCCGCTTCGCCGAGCTGGTGGTGAGCGGGGCGTGACGGCACGCAAGAGGGCGCTGCTCTTCGATCTCGACGGGACCCTCACCCAGGGCGGCGGCGCGGGCGGCCGCGCGCTGGGGCGGGCGCTGCACAAAAAGCCGCAGGCCGCCGAGGAGCTGCGCAAGATGCGGCTCGACGGGATGACCGACCGGCTGATCGCGCGGCTGGTGCTGGCGGCGGAGGGCGATCAGGCGGTGGCGCTGGAGGCGCGCCTTCTGGCGGTGCGCGAGGCGGAGATCGACGCGGTGCTGGCGCGGTATGTCGAGGCGCTGGCCATTGAAACCGTACGGAATCCATATCTGCCCCTGCCCGGAATCGCCGCGCTCTTGCCGCGGCTGCAGGCCCGCAGCGACGCGCTGCTGGGCCTCTGCACCGGAAACCTGGCCCGCGGGGCGGAGCTGAAGCTGGTCTCCGCCGGGCTGTGGGGCGGCTGGAAGTTCGGCGGCTACGGCAGCGACGCCGAGCCGCGGGCGGAGATCGTGCGGACCGCCTGGCGCCGGGCGCAGGAGCTGGGCGCCACCGAGGCGCTGGTCATCGGCGATACGCCGCGGGACATCCTCGCCGCGCACGAAGCCGGGCTGCCGGCCTGCGCCGTCGCCACCGGGCGCTGGACGGTGCACGACCTGGCGGAGCACGGGGCGGAGCTGGTGGCGCAGGACTTCGGCGACCCGCAAAAGGCCGAGGAGCTTCTGATGGGGCCGATCGGCTGAACGTTCGCCAGCTGCTCGTGCGGACCGGGGCGGGTCGCCACACGCCCGGTCAGCAGACGGGACTGCGCGCTCGCCTCTTCGACGCGCTTCGCCTCAGGCTGTCGGCGCGCCACGTCCCTGCTCGGCCATCCGCGGTCAATGGCGGTCCAAGGGCCAATCCGGGCTCGATCGACGGGTCCGTCGGCTTAACCCGCGGCCGCGCGAGACCTGAGGCATTGACCGCTCCCATGCCGCAGCTGCCGTGACCCGTGACTTAGGGCCGCTATGACGTCGCTATCTTGCCATTGAGCTGGCACAGGAGCATCGTCACATCCACCGAACCGTTCGAGCATCCAGTGCCGCCCGTCCACGGTCCCGCCCGTCAACCCATCCGCAGAGGAGGTTTCATGAACCGCTGTGCAAGGTCCAGAACCTGCTTGTCAGCCTTGGTGGTCGCCTCAGCGCTGATGCTCGTTGCAACCGCTGCGTCAGCGCAGGCGAACCCGCCCGAGCCGCAGACGTCAAAGGCCGAGCCGCAGACGCCGGCGCCTGCTCAAGCGCCGCCTCAAGCGACGGCTCCGGCAGAGATACCGCCGTCCGCGGCACGCCAGTTCCCCGCCCCGCCGTCCGTGATGGTCGGTCCGACCCGTGAGATCAAGCTCGCCGAGAACACCTGGTTCCGCTTCGGCGCCCAGGTCCAAGCGTGGTTCAAGCTTGCGCAGGACCCGATCAGGCAGAGCGACGGATCCGACGGCGGATACGCCAACGACTTCTATTGCCGCCGCTGCCGTCTGTTCGTGACCGGCTCGGTGGTCAAGGATGTCACCTTCAACATCCTCCTCGAAGCCTCGAGCTTCGGCAAGGCTGACCCCGCCACCGGGGTGAAGACCTTTGGCGCCCCCTCGCTCCTGGACGCCTATGCCCAGGTCAAGTTCGCCGACCCTTTCAGTCTGAGCGCCGGCAGCATCCTCTTGCCCTTAACCCGTAACGGGACGCAGCCAACCACCACCTACCTGAGCATCGACAACGCCAACGTCGACGTCACGCCCGTCCTGCAGGGGAACAGCACCGTTATCCGCGACGTCGGCGTCATGGCCAACGGCTTCTTCCTCGCTGATCACCTCGAGTACCACCTGGGGATCTTCCAGGGCAGCCGCGCACCGGCTGTCACTTCGACCCCGGCCACGACGCCGCCGACTGTGATCCGGAGCGCAAGCCACAACCTCCCCCGCTTCGTCGCCGCGCTCCAGTACAACCTCTGGGACACGGAGAAGGGCTACGTCAACGGCGGCCATTACTACGGCACCAAGAAGGTCCTCGGCGTGGTTGCCAGCGCCGACTACCAGGGCCTTGGCAAGGACGACCCGCCAAAGCCGGGGACCGACAAGGATCCGTACGTGGGCTTCAGCGCCGCCACCTTCATCAACTATCCCTTGAGCGGCGCCGGAGATCCCAAGAAAGGCGGCGACGAGCTCGTCGGCCTGCTGCAGTTCGGCTACTACGACGGCGGCGGAGCCACGCCCCCGAACCTGGCGACCTACTCCAGGGTCCTCAGGCAGATCAACCTCCTTGCAGAGGGCGCGTACTACAACCGGGATATGAAGTTCTCGATCTTCGGCAAGTTCGAGATGCGGAAGATCCAGCCACACCTCTACTCCGACCCGCAGAAGGCGGCCAACAACGTCACCTGGTACGCGGCCGGCGTGAAGTACTACATCGCTCCGGCGAACCTCTGCAACATCGGCCTCCAGTACGAACGGACCCAGTTCCCGGATGCGCTTGCCACGCAGCAGAGCGGCACCAACAACGTCACGGTGCAGATGCAGTTGCTGCTCTATTAGAGAGCGCTTCTGCTCCCGGCGGTTCAGAGGGGGCCCTTGGCGTCGTCCCACGACGTGGAAGGGCCCGCCTGCGCGCGCGCTCGCTCCCGCAGCACCCGCTTGATGATCTTTCCCGAGGCAGTCTTCGGCAGCGCCTCTGCGTGAATCTT
>JAYWAJ010000428.1:0-3573 GCA_043782525.1 Deltaproteobacteria bacterium
CAGCGCCGCCAGCCAGAGTGGAGCGCGCGCCTCGAGGGCCTCCTCGTCCACCAGCGTGCCGGGCGTGACCAGCCGGACGATCTCGCGCTTCACCAGCGACTTCCCCGGCGCGGGCAGCTCCACCTGGTCGCAGATGGCGACCTTGTGCCCGGCCGCGACCAGCCGCGCGATGTAGCCGCGCGCGGCGTGGTGGGGAACTCCCGCCATCGGCACCCGGTCGTCGCCCTTGGCGCGGCTGGTCAGGGTGATGCCGAGGAGCTGCGCCGCCACCCGCGCGTCGTCGTAGAAGAGCTCGTAGAAATCGCCCAGGCGGAAGAAGAGCAGCGCGTCCTTCGCCTGCAGCTTCGCCTCGTGGTACTGGCGCAGCATCGGGGTGACCGGCGCTGCTTCTGGCGCGTGTGAAACCGGCTCGGCCACGGGGTCACTCCTACCACGCCGTGAAATGCCCAGCGCTCCCATCCGTTGACATGCCCAACATGAGATTTGCCCTGCTCCTGCTGGTGGCCGCCTCTTCCGCCCGCGCGGAGCCCGCCAGGGAGCTGCCGCCGGAGTCGACCTTCATGCGCACCGCCCATGCGGCGCGGCGCACCGGCGCGCCCATCGTCATCGACGGCCGCATGGACGAGCCGGCGTGGCAGGCCGCGCCGCTCGAGGATAGCTTCACCCAGGTGAGCCCCGACGAGGGCCAGCCCGCCGCTGTCCGCACCGCCTTCCGCGTCCTCTGGGACGACTCCTTCCTCTACTTCGGCGCCATCTGCGACGACCCCGAGCCGCCCACCGCCACCTTGAGCCGGCGCGACCGCTTCGTCGAGGGCGACACCGTCCAGTTCGATCTCGACACCACCCTCGACCGCCGCACCGCCTACCACTTCCAGCTCTACGCCTCGGGACAGCAGCTCGACGCGCTCCACTTCAACGACACCGACTTCACCACCGACTGGGACGCCGCCTGGGAATCCGCCGTCGCCCGCACCGAGAAGGGCTGGTCGGTGGAGATGAAGATCCCGCTCCGCTCGCTGCGCATCCCCGAGAACGTCAAGGTGATGGGCTTCAACGTCTACCGCAAGCTGTCGCGCCGGCAGGAGGAGGACCAGTGGCGGTTCCGTCCCAACGGGCGGCCGGGCGACGTCAGCCGGCTGGGGCTCCTCGACGGCGTCGAGGGCCTCCGTCCCGTCCGGGAGCTGGAGCTGCGCCCCTACCTCGCCGGCAAGTACCTGCGCAACCTTCCCTCGCACGCGAAGCCGCACGCCGAATTGGGGAGCTGCGCCACGCTGGCCTTCGACGCCGACCGGCAGTCCGGCCTCTGCGCCGGGCTCGACCTGCGCTACAACCTCGCCAGCGACCTGGCGCTGGTGGGCACGCTCAACCCCGACTTCGGCCAGGTGGAAGCCGACCAGCGCGTCCTGAACCTGAGCACCTTCGAGACCTTCTTTCCCGAGAAGCGGCCCTTCTTCCTCGAGGGGCTCGACCTCTTCAAGACGCCGCTCAAGTTCGACGTCGGCGGGCCCTACGGCGGCGACGCGTACCAGATCTTCTACTCGCGGCGCATCGGCCGCGGGACGCCCAGCCACGACGACCTCGGGCTGGGCAGCGACCAGTCCCTCGTCTACCAGCAGCCGTCGGTGCCGGTGCTGGGCGCGGCCAAGCTCTCCGGCACGGTCGGCGGGGCCAGCGTCGGACTGCTCACCGCCCTCGAGCCGCGGGTGACGGCGCAGGTTCTGCAGGCCGGAGGGTCCGTCGGCGACCTGCGCACGGTGGAGGCGCGCAGCGATTCAGTGCTGCGCCTGCGCGCCCCGCTCGGCGACCGCGGCTTCGTCGGCGTCACCGGCACCGCGGTCGATCCCCTCTTCACCAGCCTCTCGGGCGGCCTCGAGCGCCGCCACGCCCACGTCGGCGAGGGCGACCTCATCGTCTACAACGACGACCGCAGCTGGGACTTCACCGCGCAGGGCGCCGGCTCGGTGCTGACGCTCAAGCAGCCCGACACGCTGCGCGACGGGACCGCGCGCGGCGCCACCTCCAGCGGATACGCCACCTCGGGGCGCCTGCACCACTCGGAGGAATACTGGGCCGCCGCCGCCAACGCCGACTTCCTCTCTCCCGAGTTCAACACCAACGACCTCGGCTTCATGCCGCGCGCCAACCTCTTCCGCGGCCTCACCTACCTGGCCGTGCGCGACCCGCATCCCAACGACAAGTGGCAGCGGTGGCAATTCCTCCTCGGCGCGCGCGAGGTGCAGGACTCGCGCTTCGCCAACCGGCTCAGCCGCGACGCGTTCCTCGAGGGCTTCCTCAACACCAAGTCGTTCTGGTTCCTCAACACCGGCGTCGATCTCTTCGCGCCGGCGGTGGACGATCGCGAGCTGGCCGACGGCACTCCCCTCGAGCGCCAGGGATACGGGTACTGGTACGGCTTCATCGCCACCGATTCGCGCCAGCCGCTCCAGCTCGAGTTCAACTGGGTGGAGGGGCGCGCCTGGCCGCGCTTCGAGCGGCAGAACCAGCTCGACGCGGCTTTCATCCTCCGGCCGCTGCCGCAGCTGGATGGCTCGGTGAGCCTCTCCTACAACGAGAACGCGGGAACCTACCGACAGATCCGGACGGCGGGCCCGCTGCCCGGCGCGGGGGATCCGACGGCGACCTTCGACCGCTCGGTGGCGACGCAGCAGCAGCGCGAATATCTCATCGCGCAGCAGCACGCCCGCAGCGTCAGCGCCACGGTGCGGGCCACCTATTCCTTCACCCCGCACCTGACGCTGCAGGGCTATGCGCAGCTCTTCACCGCCGGTATCTCCTATGGATCGCCGCTGCGGGCTACGGTCGATCCGGGGCGGCGCACGGTGCGGCTCGGCGAGCTGCGCCCGGCGCTGGCCGCCGACGCCGCGCCCAACGCCGACGACCGGCAGGCGGGGCTCAACGTCAACCTCATCCTGCGCTGGGAGTGGCGGACCGGCTCGACCTTCTACCTGGTCTACGCGCACCAGAGCGCCAACGACCTGACGCCGCCGCAGCTGGGCCTCAGCTTCCGCCGCGAGCTGGCGGCGCTGACCGATCGCGGCGTCGCCCACGGCGACACGGTGTTGGTGAAGGTGGACCTGCTCTCGGCGCTCTGATCAGGGCTGCTTGACGATGCGGCCGCCCTTCATCACCAGCAGGACCTTCTCCACCGCCGCCGGGTTCTGCAGCACGTCTCCCGGAACGGCGATCACGTCGGCGAGAAATCCCGGCGCGAGCTTGCCGATGCGGTCTTCCATCTGCAGCAGCCTGGCGTCCACGATGGTGCCCGCCTGCAGCGCCCGCGCGGCGGTGAGCCCGTTCTTCACCAGCAGCGCCACCTCGTGGGCGTTGCGCCCGTGGTGCGAGACGCCGCTGTCGGTGCCGAGGCCGATGATCACCCCGAGCTTCGCCGCCACCTGCACCGTCTGGGCGAGCGACCCCGCCGCGGCCATCGCCTTCTGCGCGATCACCGGCGGCAGCTTTCCTTCCCGCGCCCGGCGCTCGACGTCCTCGACCGCCATCAGGGTCGGGATGTAGACCACGCCGCGCCGCTTCATCTCCGCCAGCGTGTCGGGC
>JAYWAJ010000429.1:0-3567 GCA_043782525.1 Deltaproteobacteria bacterium
ACCTTCGCGACCGCGCGGGTCGCGGGTCCGGGCGCTTTTGCAGACGCCTGTTGATGCGGGATCGGGGGGCCCGCTAAAGTGCATCCAGGCCATGCGACAGCTCTCCCTCTTTCCGTCTTTCAACACCGAGCCGCCCGAATCGGCGCCGCGCGTCGCCGCCCTGCCGCCCGCGCGGTTGCCCGCCGAAGAGGCGCGGCCCTCGCGCATCCACGTCCTTCCCGACGGCGCCAGCCTGGTGATGGCCTCGCGCCTCTCCTCGCTCCTGCGCGAGCCGGTCGAGGTCGAGCTGACCGACAACGCCTGGACCATGGTCAGCTACCGGCGCGTCTCGGGCCGGCTCCACTTCCGCCTCCACCACATGTTCGCCCGGGCGCACGAGCCGGTGATGCGGGCGCTGGCCGGCTTCACCGGGAAGAACCGCCGCGCCCACGGCCGGGCCATCGACGAATACGTCCGCCAGCACCGCGACCTGATCAAGTCCTCCGCCCCCCGCGCCGATGCGCCCCTCGCCGCCCGCGGCCAGGTGCACGACCTGCTCGACATCTTCGCCGCCTTGAACGCCCGCCACTTCGACAACCAGGTGCAGGCGCGCATCGGCTGGGGCCGCCGCGCTCCGGGCGGCCGGCGCCGGTCGATCAAGATGGGCGTCTACTTCCACGACCACAAGATCATCCGCATCCACCCCGCCCTCGACGACCAGCGGGTCCCGCGCCACTTCGTGGAGATGGTGGTCTTCCACGAGATGCTGCATCAAGTGATCCCGCCCAGCGTCGACGGCGCGGGCCGCCGCAGCGTGCACGGTCGCGAGTTCCGCGCCGCCGAGCGGACCTTTCCCGGCTACGAGCGGGCCCGGGCCTGGGAGAAGGCCCACCTGCATCTGTTGCTGCGGCAACGATCCTGAGAGCGGAAAAACTGCGCCGAAGCCGCGCAGGAGCTAGTTTCCCTCCGCCTTGTCCCGCCACTCTTTCGCACTGCTGATCCTCGCCGCCTGCGCGACCCCCTCGCAGCCGTTCGAAGGCCATCCCGTGCTGGCGGCGATCAAGTTCGAAGGAAACAAGACCATCGGCGGCGGAGACCTGCTCGCCAAGATCGCCACCTCGCCGACCACCGGGTTCTTCTCCAAGACGCCGCGGTACTACGACGCCGACCTCTTCGCCATCGACCTGAAGCGCCTGGTGCGCTGGTACAACGAGAAGGGGTTCTACGAGGCGAAGATCCTCGAGACGGTGGAGCAGAAGGACGACCAGGGCCGGGTGACCCTGCTGGTCAAGCTCGAGGAGGGCCGCCGCGCCGTCATCCGCGAGATGCCGCTCAACGGCGTCGAGGAGATCCCCAAGGGCGAGCTCTCCGACATCGACGCGGCGCTGCCCATCCACCCGGGCGACCCGTTCGACGAGGACGGCTACGAGAAGGCCAAGCAGGTCCTCCTCGAGCAGCTCAAGGCGCACGGCTACGCGCAGGCGCAGGTGGAGGGCAGGGTCGAGGTGCGGCCGGTCGAGGGCGACGCCAAGGTCGTCTTCGACTGCGACGTCGGCCCGCGCTTCCAGTTCGGCAAGGTCACCGTCACCGGAAACCGGCAGATCCCCGCCGACCAGATCGTCACCGCCACCGGCCTCTCCCGGGGCGACACCTTCAGCCCGGCGGCCCTCGCCCTGGCCCAGCAGCGCGTCTACAACCTGGGCGCCTTCTCCGGGGTGCGGGTCGGCCTCGAGCCGCTGGGCGACGCGCCGGTGGCCGCGGTGCGCATCAACGTCCGCGAGGCGCCCTTCCAGACCTTCCGCTTCGGCCTGGGCGGCTCCGTCGAGCAGACGCGCTGGGAGCTGCCGCGGCTGCTCGGCGAATACACCAACCGCTCGCTCTTCGGCGGCCTGCGAAGGCTCGAGGTGTCGAGCACCGTCGGCTACGCTTTCGTCTCCAGCCCTTTCGACTACGACCGCAAGCACTCCGGCCTCACCAGCCAGAACAGCGCGCAGATCACCGTGCCCAACGTCTTCCTCCCCGGGCTCGACTCGGTCACCCGCGCCGAGTTCGCCCGCGAGGTGCAGGGCGGCTTCGCCTACGACGACGTCGCCGCCCGCACCGGCCTGCTCTACCGCCGCGGCAAGCACTCGCTGGTGCCCTCGCTCAACTTCGTCCACTACTTCCTCGTCGACCTCTACAACACCGACCTGAGCAAGGTGATCGGGAGCGGCGGGTCGGGCTTCGTCCACGACTGCCCGGGCCACTGCACGCTGACCTATCCGGAGATCCGCTACACCTACGACGGCCGCGACAACGCCATCGAGCCGTCGCAGGGCTTCTTCTTCACCGCCAGCATCCAGCAGACGCTCAAGCCCGGCACCTACAGCTACTTCCGCGTCAACCCCGAGCTGCGCATCTACACCCCGGTCACCAAGTACGCCGTCTTCGCGGCGCGGGTCGAATACGGAGGCCTCTTCACCGAGACCTCCGAAGGCGCCAGCCCCTTTACCCAGCGCTTCTTCTTCGGCGGGCAGAACGAGCAGCGCGGCTATGCGCCGCTGCGGCAGGGCCCGAAGTTCGGCGCCACCGACTGCGTGAAGGACTGCACGGGCTACGCCACCATCGGCGTGCCCATCGGCGGCAAGTACGCGGTGCTCTTCTCCGCCGAGGTGCGCATCCACGCCGACTACCTGCTCAACCACCTCGGCATCGTGCCCTTCGTCGACGCCAGCCGGGTGCAGACCGCCACCAGCAACGTCCTCGACGGCGGCCTCGAGGTGGCCCCGGGCCTGGGCCTGCGCTACCTCACCGCCTTCGGCCCCATCCGCGTCGACTTCGCCTGGGTGGCGAACCCCCGGGACGTCTTCACCGAGGACGTGGTCGTCAACAACACGGTGGTGCTGAAGAAGACGCGGGTCAGCACCAACTGCTCCAGCGCCGACCCCACCTGCATCCATGAATCGCGCTTCGCCTTCCACGTCACACTGGGAGAGGCCTTCTAGATGCGCGGGCGGGCAGCTGTGACAAGGATTGCAGGACAGTGACCGAGCAAACGCCAACGCCGGTCTACCAGCCGGCGACCCGCCCGCCGTCTCCCCGGCGGAAGCGAACGGGTCGTCGCGTGGCGCGCGTGCTCGCCATCGCGCTGGCCACGCTGGTCTGCGTCCTGCTGCTGGCGATCGGCCTCTCGCTCGCCTGGCTGCGCACCGGCACCGGCGCCGGGGAGCTGGGGCGCTTTGTCACCAACGAAGCCCGCAGCGCCATCGCGGGCGACCTCCACGTCCAGGCCATCCACGTCGACGGCTTCCACATCTGCGTCGACGGCGCCGAGTTGCGCGACCCGGAGGGGCACAAGGTCGCCTCGGCCGAGCGCGCCTGCGTGCGCCTGCAGCCGCTGGCGCTCAAGTCGAACCGGGTGGCCCTGCGGGAAGTGGAGCTGATCAAGCCCTGGATCGAGATCGCCAAGGTTCCCGGCACCAGCGAGACGACGCTGTCGCGCGCGGTGGCGGCGAAGAAGAAGTCGGCGCCCGGAGGTCCCCTCGCCTGGGTCATCGACGTGCAGAGCCTCGCGCTGCGCGGCGGGACGGTGACGGTCTTGCCCGAGCT
>JAYWAJ010000430.1:0-24879 GCA_043782525.1 Deltaproteobacteria bacterium
GGCCGGCTTCTGCAGCGACCAGGAGTACGCGTACGACGGCTGCTTCACGCAGGAGTCGAGGATGAAGGGCACGTCGAGGGAGATGGCGAATCCGTTCACCGTGCCGACCGCGTTCGCCGAGCTCACCGGCAGGAAGCCGCCGGCCGCCGTCGCGGCGCGGATCCCCGCTGGTGCCGGCGCGCAGGTCGCGGTGCTGATGCTTGCGTTCACCGGCGCCGACTGGAGGCCGGTGTTGTCGGTGGCCACCACGCTGTACGTGAAGGTGCCGGCCACGTCGGGCGTGAAGTTGAAGATGTTCGTCGTCGCACTGGTGAAGCTCGACGGCGCGACGCTGCCGCTGGGCAGCGCGATCGCGTTCCACGCGTAACTCACCACCGCCGCGCCAGGCGCGCCGCAAATCAGGTCGGCGTCGGTGGCGTTGGCGACGAGGTTCACCGCCTGGCCCACCGCGGGCCGGGAGAGGACGGTGGTCGTTCCAGGGGCAGCGAAGGCGGAGACCGAGTTCACCAGCGGCGCGTTCGACCCGCACGCTTTCACATTGATCGGGAGGAACGACCCACTGGGACCGCTCGAGATGCCGGTGGGCGTGGTGGCCACCACGTGGAGCGAGTAGAGGCCAGGCACGGAGGCCACGAAGTTGGTGCTCGCGCCGGAGGCGCTGGCCAGCGTGGCGCGGCCGTTGGTGGGCTGGCTGGCGATCGACCAGGCGAACGTGTACGAGGCGATGTTGAAGCGGGCGGTGCAACTGTTGTCTGGATCGGTGACGCTGGCCGTGATGCTGCCCGGCGTTGCCGGCGTATTGCTGAAGATGCTGTTCGGGCCCGTCAGATCGAGGGGTGAAATGGCCACGACGGGCACGCCGGCGCCGCAGCTCGAGCTGGTGACGGTAATGAAGTTGGGAGCCGCGCTGGTGTTGCCGAGCGCGTCGGTGGCGACCACCGAGAGCTGGTAGGTGCCGTTGGGGACGTCGGGCACGAAGGCCGGGGACGAATCGGTGTTGGAGGTGAGCGTCGCCTTGCTGTTGGCGGGCGCGGCCACGATGGCCCACTTATACGAGATGGGCTGGACCCGCGTGCCGCAGGCTCCGTTGGGATCCAAGGCGACCGCGCTGACAGTGACCTGCGCACCCGCGCTGGGGTTCGGCGGGATGGCGATGCCGAGGAAGGTTGTCCCCGTCCCGGCCGGATCGGGATCGAACACCTTGATGACGCCGATCGACGACCAGCCGAGGTTGGCGTTGCCGCAGGTGGCAGCGCTGAGGTTGAAGAACACTGGAGCAGCAGCGACGCCCACGCCGTTCGTGACCGTGAGCGCGAACTGGTAGTTGCCGATTTTGTCCGGCGTGAACGTCGGAGTGGGGACGGCCGGGTTGCTGAGCGTCGCCGAGCTGCCGGAGGGCGCGGCGACGATCGACCAGGCGTAGTTGTTGGTGGCGGCAGCCGGGAGGCAGTTGTTGTTGGCGACGACGGGGGCGGGGAAGGTGAAGGACGTGAACTGCGTCGCGGCCGCCGCGGTGAACGACGCCACGATCGGCGCGGCCAGCGAGCACGAGCTGGCGGTCAGGTTGACGAAGGCCGGCGCCGAGGGGAGCGCCATGCTGTCGGTGATCACGAGCTGGAACTGGTAGGTCCCGGGCGCGTCGGGAACGAAGGTGGCGGTGGCTTTCTTGGTGGTGGGATCGACGGTGCCGGTCGGCCCGGCGATGACCGCGCTCGATCCGGAGGGACGCGAGACTACGCTCCAGGCGAAGGTCTTGGGCTGGTTGCCTCCGAAGCAGACGTCGTCGGCATCGGTCACGCCGGTGTCGTCCAGGGTGACGGTGTCGAGGGTCGGGCGCGGCGGCGTCGGTGCGGAGGAGGCCGTGGCGCTGGCGATCACCGGCGCGTGCGACCCGCAGGTCGAGGTCTGCACGGTCACGAAACTGGCCGCCGAGCTGCGTCCGGTGGAGTCGGTGACCGCCACGCTGAACTGGTAGGGACCGATGACGTCGGGGGTGAAGGTTGCGACCGAGCCGTCGGTCGCCGCGGCAGTCGTGAGAGCAGCGCCGCTGCCCGCAGGACGCGAGACCAGCGTCCACCGGTAGCTGAGCGTCTGCACCGGCAGCTGGCCGGTGCTGCCCAGGGCGGGCGAGCACTTGCTGCCGTTGTCCGGGTCGTGGCCGGTCGCGGTCAAGGTGACGAGCGTCCCCGGGTCGGGCAGCGTCGAGGCGGTGCCGGCGCTGTCGATGAGGGGCGCGTTGGTGCCGCACGAGTTGGTGAACACCGAGAAGAACCCCGGCGCGCTCTTGAGGCCGGTCGAGTCGGTGACCACCAGCTGCACCTGGTAGGTCCCGTTGGCCACGTCGGGGGTGAAGATCGCCGGCGCGACCGCCGGATCCTGCGAGGGGTTGCTGATGAAAGCCGCGCTGCCCGAAGGCCTGGAGGCCAGGGACCACGCGTAGGTCAGGGACTGCGGCGCAGGCAGGTTGCAGCCCGCGGCCCCGGTGCTGTTGTCGGAATCGATGGCGATGGCCTTGACTCCCACCGAGGTGCCGGAGTTGACGGTGGTGGCGCCGGAGGTCGGGGCGGTGTCGATGCTGGTGATGGTGGGCGGCGTCAGGCCGCAGGCCTTGACCAGCACCGACTGCGTGGCGGGAGCGCTGGCGAGGCCGCTCTGGTCGGTGGCGACCAGCTGCAGGGTATAGGTGCCGGCGACGTCGGGGGTGAAGCTCGGGTTGGTGCCGGTGGGATTGTTGAGCTGGGCGGCGCTGCCGGCCGGGAGCGCGACGATCGACCACTTCAGGCTGAAGCTCTGCGGGATGGGCGGGTTGCAGGCGGCCGCCGTGCTGCCGATGGCCTGCTGATCGAGGTCCTGCACCCGCTGCCCGAACTGCAGCAGGATGCCGAGGAAGCCGGTCGACGGCGCGGCGCCGCCGCCGGCGGAGGTGATGGCGGCGACGGGCGCGTTGTTGCCGCACTTGGGGATCTTGACGGCGGTGTCCTTCGCGGCGCTGGAGCGGCCGGTCGAGTCGGTGAGCACCACGCGGACCAGGTAGTCGCCCTCGATGTCGGGTGTGAAGCTGGGGTTCTGACCGACGGCGCTGTTGAGCGAGGTGCGGCTGCCGTTGGGCAGCTGCGGGAGCGACCACTGGTAGCTGAAGGTCTGCGGCGCACCGAGGACGGCCTGGCAGGCGGTGCTGTTGTCGGCGTCGTCCGGCGTGGCGGTCATCTGGATGGTCTTGCCGACCGCGAGCTGCTCGGTCACCGGCGCCACGGCGGTCACGGTGGGCGCGTTGGCGCCGCAAGGACTCACCGTGAGGGTCTGGTCGAAGGGCACGGAGGAGCGGTTGGTGGAATCGGTCGCGACCAGCCGGATGGTGTAGCTGCCCGCCACGTCGGCGACGAAGCTGGGCGAGGAGGCGGTGGTGTTGTTCAGCGACGCCGCGCTGGCGGCGGGCTGACCGATCAGCTTCCAGGAATAGGTGAGGGCCTGGTTCTGCGAGGCCGTGCACACCTGGTCGATGGTGGCGTTGTCGGGATCACTGACGTCGCTGGCCAGCACCACGGTGGCGCCGACGGCGAAGTTGTTGGTGGTGGCGGGCCGGGCGGCATCCCTGGCGGTGACGCCGCCGGTGCCGAACACCGGCGCGCGGCCTCCGCACTTGCTGACGAGGATCCTGGTGGTCACCGCCGCCGCCGAGACGAAGGCGTTGGAGACAACCACCTGCACGTCGTATTCGCCGTCGACGTCGGCGAGGAAGCTGGGCGTCGCCGAGTGGGCGTCGTTCAGCGTCGCGGTGCTGCCGATGGGGATGGCGGTGAACTGCCATGCGTAGCTCAGGTCGCGGCCCTGGGCGTCGGCGGACCCGCTGGCGTCGAGGCGGACCACCTGTCCGATCTGGACGCCGGTGCCGACGGCGGCGACCTTGGCGTCGGGAGCGTTGACGGACTTGGGGCAGCCGAAGGCTGCGGCGATGGTGAGGAGCCCTGCCAGGCGGCGAAGAGGAAGCGCCATGTTGATTGCCCTTTCTTAAAACGAAGTGCCGAAGCCAAGCGCGGCGCCGTGCGCCACGCGGAAAGTGTTTTCGAAGGCGATGACGTCGCCGGAATAATCGAGCTCGAGGGCGTAGCCCCCGCTGAGCGGGAGCGAGAGGCCCGCGCGGGTGCTGAAGTCGCCCTTCGGGGACTTGAGCGCAGAGTTCTGCACCGAGGCGACCGCGAGGTTGAAGGTGTAGCCGATGGTGGCGTGCGCGGTCACCGCGGGAGAGAGCGCATACCGCACGCGTCCGCCGAGGTTGGGACCGATCAAGTCGCTGGGGAACGCCTGGTTGCGGATGCCGAGGTAAGCGACGCCCAGCATCGGGGTCAGCTCGAGGCGCCCGCTGTCGAGGAGGCGCGGGCCGAGGTCGTAGCCGAGGGTGGCGAGCAGGTCGAAGCGGTTCTCGTCGACCTTGACCGGGCTGTTGCTGGCGCTGTGCAACGGGACGTAGGCCTGGCTGGAGCTGCGCCAGTCGAGCTCTCCGCGAGCGATCCAGGTGCCGCTGAACCAGCGGGTGACCTCGGCGCCGAGGCGGCTGTGCGAAGCCGAGTCGGTGTAGTTCTGCTCGCTGCTGCGCTCGCCGCCCACGAACCCGCGCACCGTCCAGAGCTGCTGTTCCAGGTCGGGTCGCAGGCGCATGTCGCCGAGGCGAAGCGAGGAGGCGGCCAGGGGCGCGACCGGCCCGCCGGGCTTGTCGGCGAAGGCGCTCTTGGGCTTGTCGGACGCGGGCACGGCCTTGACCGTGGTCACCGGGGCGGCAGGCGGCTTCTGCGCGATGGCGGAAGGCGGCGGGGTTGCCGTCCCGGGAAGTTCGAGCGTCGGGGCGGCCTTGCCGGCTGCGGCCTTGTTCTCGGAAGGCTTCCTCTCGCCGGGCTTGGGCGCGTCGAGGCCCGGCAGGGGCAAGGGCGGCGGCGGCGCCTTGTTGGCGGCGGCCTTCTTCACTTCGGGCTTCTTCTCCACGCCGGGAAGAGGCAAGGCCGGCTCCGCGCCGGGGAGCGGAAGCGCAGGAGGCTGCTGGGCGGATGCCGCCGCCGAGAGCACGAGTGCGATGAGGAACGATGCTCGCGTCATGATTGCCCCGCTCACTTGGTGAAGACGAGTCGCTGATAGGTGCTGGTTGCGCTGCCGCCGACGCGATCGCCGCAGCGGCCGCCGGCCGTGAGGGCCCCGCTCTGCACCGGCCAGCTGATCCGCTGGCTGCCGGCGCCCGCCGCGAAGCCGTCCGCGGCGGTGCCGCCGAGGTCGAAGCCGGCGAAGCTGGTGGTGGTGGCGCCCGGCGTGAACCCGAAGGCAGGCACGCCGGTGCCGGGGACGTAGAAGTTGATCCCGCCGGCCGTTCCGCCCGCGAAGACGGCCGCGCGAGGCCCAGCCGCGGCCGCCAGCAGCGTCGAGGCACCCGGGGCCGCGCAGGCGACCAGCACCTGGGTGCCCGCCGGGCAGAGCGCCTGGAGCTGCGACACCGGGGTGCCGACGTGCGAGTAGGTCTCGCTGAAGCAGGGCGCTCCCCAGTCGGCCTGGATGGCCGTCAGCGAGAGGTTCTCCTGCACGCCGGCCAGCGCCGCGACGCCGACGCAGGAGTTCACGCAGTAGGGCGTCGTGCCCGAGCAGAGGGTGCCGCAAGCGCCGCAGTTGGCGGCGTCGTGGCCCTTCTCCGCCTCGCAGCCGGTGGCAGGGTCGAGATCGCAGTCGAGGAAGCCCGCCTGGCAGGTGGTGCCGCAGGAGCTGCTGACGCAGGCGGGGTTGGCGTTGTCGGCGGCGAGGCAGGAGTTCGTGCAGGTCCCGCAGTGCGTCGCGCTGGCGGAGAGGTTGGTCTCGCAGACGTCGGTGGAGAGCGAGGTGCAGTGGGCGAAGGTTCCGGTGCAGGTCGCGGCGCAGGTGCCGGAGGCGCAGTAGACCGAGGCGTTGGCCTGGGGGGCGCAGGCGGTGCCGCAGGTGCCGCAGTGGGCCGGGTCGTACGAGAGGTTGGCGCAGACGGCGCTCGCCGTCCCGGGGTTGCAGGTGGAGAGTGGATCCGCGCAGGTGGCCGAGCAGACGCCGTTCGAGCAGACTTGCCCGTTGAGGCAGGGATGCCCGCACGCCGCCGCGCCGCTGCCGCAGTTGTTGTTGTCGTGCAGCGGGTCGATGCACTTGCCGCTGCAAGCGACCGAGCCGGCCGGGCAGGTCAGCGTGCAACCGCCGTTGATGCAGGCCTGGCCCGCGGCGCAGGCGGCTCCGCAGGCCGCGAGGCCGGCGCCGCAGTTGTTCGGATCGGCCGCGGTGTCGACGCACTTGCTGCCGCACTTGGTCTGTCCCGCCGGGCAGGAGACGCCGCAGAGGCCGGCGCCGCAGACCGGGCCGGCCGAGCCCGCCGCCGAGCAGCTGGTGCCGCAGGTTCCGCAGTTGGTCGGGTCGTTGCGGGTGTCGACACAAGTGCCGTTGCAAGGCGTGAGGCCGGGCGCGCAGGAGACCACGCAAGCTCCGCCCAGGCACACCTGGCCGTTGCCGCAGGCCTTCGAGTTGGTGGTGTCATTGCAGGCGCCGCAGTTGTTGCGGTCGGTCTGGAGGTTCACGCACTGGCTCGCGCCGGTGGGCGCGACCGAGACGAACTTCCACGCCGCGGTGCCGTCGGCGATGCCGGTCGAGGTGCCGGTGGGCCCGCCGGCCGCCGCCGAGGTGCCGGCGGTGGCGCACTGGTAGAGGTTGCCGCCGTTTGCGACCTGGTTGCCCGCGACGTAGACCGTGGCGGGATTCCATGCCGGGTTTCCGCAGAGGTTGGTCTCGCCAGTGGGGCACTGCAGCTCGCAGACGCCGGAGTTGTTGGGCCCGTGGTTGGTGCAGGCCTGGCCTGGCCCGCAGATGTGCGCCCCCGTCGCCGGGTTGCCGCAGCCGCCGCAGTTGCTCGGGTCGGCGACGGTGTTGGCGCAGGTGGTTCCGCACTGTGTGAGGCCGGCCTGGCAGCTCACCTGGCACGAGCTGCCGGTGCAGATCTGTCCCGCCGCGCAGGCGACTCCGCAGCCGCCACAGTTGCCGCGGTCCTTGGTGAGATCGACGCAGATCCCCGAGGCGGCCGGGCATTCGGTCTGGCCGGGCGTGCAGATGACCGCGCAGTGCCCGCCCACGCAGTGCTTGCCGGCGGAGCAGGCGTTGCCGCAGGCGCCGCAGGCGGCGTCGTCGCTGTTCAGGTCGAGGCAATTGCCCGAGCAGTTGGCGAGGCCGGGTACGCACTCGATCGAGCAGTGCCCGGGCTGGCCCGCGGCAGGAGGCGTGCACACCTGGCCCTGCGGGCAGGTGTTGCCACAGGTGCCGCAGTTGCTCCGGTCGTTGGAGAGGTTTTCGCAGAGGAAGCCGCCTGCCGATTGCGCGCAAGCGGTCTGGCCCGCGGCGCAGAACGGCGTGCAGGTCGGCACGTTGTTCGAGTTGGGAACGCACTGCTCGCTGGGCTTGCAGAGCGCGCCCGTCCCTTCGGCGACGCAGCCGCCGCAGTTCTCGCGGTTGTGGGTGATGTCGGTGCAGACGCCGTTGCAGCGAGTCTGGGTCGCGAGGCAATCGACCTTGGCCGTGCAGAGCCGGTCGGGACCGCAGACCTGGTTCGCGCCGCAGCCCGTCGGCTTGCCCGGGTCCGGACAGGAGAACTGGCTAGGTACCGTGATGCTGCAAGCGGTGGCGGCGAAGGCGGCGGCGAGGAGCGTCGTGCGCAGGTTCATGGGGAGCCCTCGCTCAGAAGTTCCAGAAGGCGACGGCGCCGACCGCGAAGGCCAGCGTGACGCCGATGAGGATGTTCGAGACGGATTGCTCGGTGTTGATCTGGCTCTGCAGTCCGGGCTTGTCCGGATAGGCGGGGTCGCTCAGGTTCGGCACCAGGCTGTTGGCGTGGAAGTGCAGGCCGACCGAGGTTCCGGTGGCGGCGACGGCGCCGCCCAGCATCACCCAGCGGAGCACGTGGCTGGACTCCTGGGCCTTCTGCGGCAGGGCGCGCCCCTCGGCGAAGTTGGCGTCGGTGGCAGGCAGGGCGCTTTCGGGCGCGCTCCTGCCGGACGCTCCCTCGATTGCGACGGCGACCACCGACGCGGGAGGCCTCGGGGGCGGCGCGTCCTCGACCGAGACCGAGTGCGGCAGCTCGGGGGCGCCGCTGCGGGCGGGGCCGTTGTCGTTGTTGTCGTAGGCCTCGAGGTAGTAGGCGAAGCCGTCGTTGACGGCCTTGGCCGGCGCCTCGATGCCGTACTGGTCCTCGCCGATCTTGCCCATCGGCTGGCACTCGAAATCCTTCTTGTAGAGGTTGCGCCAGCAGGCCTGCGGAGTGGCCACGCCCGAGCGCTCGTCGACGACGCGGGCGGTGAGCCGGATCGGCTGCCCGCGCAGCGCCTTCTTGATCGGGTCGTGCGTCAGGATGGGCGGGTCGGTGTCTTCCTCTTCCTGCGGCCCGGCCTTGCCGTTTGCGCCCGGCCTGGGGTTGAGCGCCAGCGCGGTGTTGGTCTCGGTGGGGGTCAGCTTGAGAACGCAGAAGGCCAGCTGCTTCTTCGCCTCGTCGGTCAGCCGTTCCTGGCCCTTGGGCGGGTCCTTGAGAAAGGCTTCGTAGGCGCGCTGGGCGTCGGCGAAGTTGCCCATCTTGCGACGCATGGTGGCGAGGTTGAAGAGCAGCAGCGGGTTGGGCTCGTACTCGTAGGCCCTCTGGTAGCCCTTGATTGCGCACGCGTAGTCGCCGGTCTTCGAGCAGGCGTGCGCCGAGAGCGCCTGCGCCTTGGCCAGCTCGCGCTGGGTCGGAGCCTCGTGCTTCTCCTCGAAGCCGCGCACCGGCTTGAGGGAGATGGCCATGCGCAGCTCGAAGTCGCGGCTGTCGGGCAGGTTGATCTTGCCGGTGCGCGAGATGTAGCCGTCGAGCCCGAGCTTGATCTCGTGCGGGCCCGGGGTGGAGCGCGCCTTGATCGGCGTCGGGCCCACCAGCTTGCCGTCGAGGAAGAGCTGCGCGCCCTGCGGGTCGGAGGCCACCGCGACCAGCGGCGGCACCTGTCCGGCCTGCGCCTGCTGGAGGGCGAGCTTGAGCGAGAGCTGCTGGCCGGGGTCCAGCTGGAGCTGCTGCTGGATGGTCTTGTAGCCGTCGTTGGAGACTTCGAGGACGTGGTCGCCGGGGGCCACGTCGCCGGTGTACGGCGACGTTCCCACCTGCTGCCCGTCGATGGAGACCCCCGCTTCCGGCGGCTCGGTCTCGATGTGCAGCCGGCCGGGGCCGGGCTCGCGGTTGAGAGCGAAGGTCACGTCGGCGTCGCGGCTGGGCTGCACCTGGACGATGCGCTCCTCCTTGACGAAGCCCTTGGCGTTCACCTGCACCTTGTGGTTGCCGGGCTTGGTCTCGCCGGACCAGGGGGTGATGCCGATCTCCTTGCCGTCGATGGTCACCGTCGCGCCCGAAGGAGACGAGGTCAGCGTCAGCCGCGAGCCGGTGCCGGCGCCGACCGGCAGGTCGAGGCGGATGGAGAGGTCGCGGTCCGGGGGCATGGTGAAGTCGGTGCCGACCTCGCGGTGCCCGTCCATCTTCAGGACCAGCTGGTGGCGGCCCTTGTCGAGCGGGGCCAGGAAGGGAGTGCGGCCCCGCTCCTTGCCGTCGAGGATGACCAGCGCGCCGATGGGCTCCGACTCCACGGCGACGGCGGGCGTCTTGGGCAGGGGAGCGAGAGAGAAGGAGACCGAGGCGTCGCGGCCCTCGCGCGCGATCACCTTGCGCTCTTCGCGCATGCGGCCGTCCATCTCGACGGCGACGACGTGCTCGCCGGGCGCCAGCTCGCCTTGGAAGGGAGTGCGTCCGGCGACGGCGCCGTCGATGATGAGGTTGGCGTTGGGGGGATCGCTCAGCACCGAGAGGGTGGCGGGGCCGCCGGCCTGCCGGGACATCTCCACCAGCAGATCCACCTTCCTCTTGCCCGCCTTCACGTCCAGCTGCTGCTCGGTGCTGCGCCCGTCGGCCTGCGACACGGCGATGGTGTGCGGGCCCGGCAGGAGCGCGACGGTGAGGGGAGTCTTGCCGATGTCGTTGTCGTCGATGCGGACGGCCGCGCCCGGCTCGACGGTGCGGAAGGTGAACGCCACCGGCTCGGGGGCCGGATCGAAGGCGACCGTGCTGAAGGGCTTGCGCGGCGAGCCGAGGCGGGTGGCGCCGCCTTCCTCGTGCTGCGCCTCGATGAAGTATTCGAACGAGCCTTCGCTGAGGATGGAGGGCGGCAGGTAGGCCTTGAAGCCTCGCTTGCCCTTGTCCTTCATGGTGAAGGCTTCGTAGCGGGCGCCGCCGGTCCGGCGGGCGAACACCAGCGGGGCGAAGAGATGCGACGGGTCGCCGACCTTGGCCTTGATGAACACTCCCTGGCCGCGGGGCGTCTTTTCGAGCGGCGTGTGCTCGATCTTGCTGTCCTCGGCCTCGGGGACGGTGTCGGCTTTGCCCTGCGGCGCCGCGGCCTCTTCGTTGACCGCGAGAAGGATCCGACCCACCCACGGCGCATCCGCGCTGGCGCCGACGCTGGCCGCGGAGGCGGCGATCATGAGGACTGCAAGGTGCATATTCCCTCCACGCCACTGGGAAAAGGTGGCCGTGGCCTGACGTCAGTTCGCGGTGCCGAGTCGGCTCAAAATCAGGTTGGTCGTTGCAGGGGGGGTCGTGGCCCCGGTTGGTCGCCCGGTAAACGTTCTACTTTGGACTCGGGAGTGATGACAAGTGCTGAACATGATCGGACTTTTCCATCCACGACGGACTGCGTTGCGGTTTGGCCCGGCGCGCGCTAGCAGGAAGGGATGGATGGCGCTGAAAGCCGCGTGGCAGGCAGCCTGGAGGAGATCGGGGCGGCGGACTGGGACGCGCTGCTCTCCCCTCGCTCGACGCCTTTCCTGCGCCACGCCTGGCTTCATGCCTTGGAAAAGTCGGGTTGCGCAGCGCGGCGGGCGGGTTGGACCCCGCGCCACCTGCTCCTCTACCGAGGCAAACGGCTGGTGGCGGCGGCCCCGGCCTACCTCAAGGAAGACAGCGACGGCGACTTCGCCCGCGACTGGGATCTGGCGTCGTCCGCGGCGCACGCCCGCTTGCCGTACTACCCGAAACTTGCGTTGACGGTGCCCTTCACGCCCTGCACCGGCGAGCGCGTGCTGGTGCTGCCCGGAGAGGACCGCAAAGCCTGCGTCCGGCGCATTCTCGACGCGGCCCGCAGCCTCTGCGCGCGGGAGGGCTACCCGACCTGGCAGGTGCTCTTTCCGGACGAACCCTCGGCGCAGGAGCTGGAGGTGGCGGCCCTGGCCGTGCGCGTCTCCTTCCAGTTCCACTGGCGCAACGAGGGCTACGCCTCGATGGACGACTACCTGCGCCGCTTCAACTCCAAGCGCCGCCACATGCTCAAGCGCGAGATCTCCGCTGCAAGCGCGCAGGGGATCTCGATCCGCACCGTGCGCGGAGACGAGCTCGCCCGCGACCCGGCGCGCTGGGCAAAGGTCGCGCACGACCTCCACCGCAGCACGGTGGACAAGCTGATGTGGGGGCGCCGCTGGCTCAACGAGAAGTTCTACCAGCTCGCCTTCGCGGGCATGCCCGACGCGATGGAAGTGGTAGTGGCCGAGCGCGAGGGAAGGATCGTCGCCGGCGCCTTCAACGTCGCCTCGGCCACCCGGCTCTACGGCCGCTACTGGGGCAGCTTCGAGGACCATCCCTTCCTGCACTTCAACGTCTGCTACTACCACTCCATCGGCGACTGCATCGCCCGCGGGCTGCAGGTCTTCGAAGGCGGCGCCGGCGGCGAGCACAAGCTCTCGCGGGGCTTTTTGCCGTCGCTGACCTACAGCGCCCACGGCTTCCTCGAGGAGCGGCTCGACGGGGGCGTGCGCGCCCACCTGCGCGCCGAGACGCCGGCCCGCACCGAGAGCATCGAGCGCTACGCCCGGGAATCACCTATCTTCAAGGAAGACAAGCGGAGCGGCCCGAAGGACGCCTCATGAGCACCAGGAAGAAAGCAGACAGCGGCGTCGGGGTGGCCGAGCCCAAGGCGAAGGTGAAGCCGAAGCTCGATCGGCCGCGCGTCTACAAGGTCCTGCTGCACAACGACGACTACACGCCGATGGAGTTCGTGGTCCTGGTCCTGCGCGAGGTCTTCAACAAGTCGGACGCCGACGCGACCGCCATCATGCTGCACGCGCACACGCGCGGATTCGCGGTGGCGGGCGTCTACAGCTTCGAGATCGCCGAGACCAAGGTGCAGCAGACGATGGCCCTCGCCGACCAGCACTCCTTCCCCCTGCTGTGCACCATGGAGCCCGACGACGCGCCGCAATGATCGCGCGGCTGCGCGGGTTCTACTTCCTCGCCTACGCGGGCGTGGGAGCCTGGCTGGCCTACTTCGCGCCCTACCTGCGGGGCCTGGGATTTTCCGGCGAGCAGATCGGCGCGGTCGCGACGGCGCAGATGCTGGTGGCGGTGCCGGCGGCGCTCTTCTGGGGATCCGCCGGCGACCGGCTCTCCCCGCAGCGCGCGCTGCGCCTCTGCGCCGCGGGCGCGGCGGTGGCGGTGATGGGGATCCCGCTGGCGCGCACTCCGCTGCAGATGGGCTGCGCGCTGGTGGCCTCGGCGGCCTTCGGCGGCGGCATCGTCCCGCTGGTCGATTCGACCACGGTGGCGGCGGTGCCGGGCGGGTATGCGCGGACGCGGCTGTTCGGATCGCTCGGGTTCGTGGTCAGCGCGCCCATCCTCGGCTTCCTGCTCACCGCCCGCGGCGAGCGCCCGGGCGACCTGCTCATGCCGCTCGCCTACCTGGCCTGCGTGGTCACCTATGCCGTCCTGGCGCAGACCCTTCCGGCCAGCGAGGCCGCGCCCCACCGTCCTCACTGGCGCGAGGCGGTGGCGCTCCTGCGCTCGCGGCCGCTGCTCTTCCTGCTCGGCATCTGCGCGCTGCACTGGGGCACGCTCTCGCCCTATCACCTCATGTTCGGCGTGCTGGTGCGGGAGCAGGGGCTCTCCTCGGCGATCACCGGCCTCGCCATGGCGCTGGGCGTGGTCGCCGAGGTGGCCGCGCTGGCGCTCTTCCCGCGGCTGGAGCGGCGCTTCTCGATGCGCGCGCTCTTTGCCGCCGCCTTCCTCGGCACCGCGCTGCGCTGGACGCTGCTCGCCCGCGCGCAGGGAGCGGCCGCGCTCATCCTCCTGCAGCTGCTGCACGCGCTCAGCTTCGGCCTCTGGTGGGGCTGCGCGGTCGAATCCATGCAGCGGGTGGTGCCGGCGCGGCTGCGCGCCACCGGTCAGGCGATCTTCTCGGCGGTGGTCTTCGGCGCCGGCAACGCCATCGGCGTCGCGCTCTCGGGAACCGGCTTCGATCGCTTCGGCAGCGTCGCGCCGCTCTACTCCTGCGCGGCCGCCGCCGAAGTGCTGCCGCTCTTGCTCCTCCTCCTGCCCCTTACTCCCGAGAGGGGGCGTGCGTAGGTTGCCCGAGCGAGGGGACAGGTGCGCCCTGGATGGCGCGCGAAAGAGAACGAGCGCATGCCGAAGGCCTGGAGCAACAAGCGCGAGCGGCAGTACCAGCACATCAAGAAGGCGGAGAAGGGCGAAGGCCGCAGCACCGCCACCGCCAAGCGGATCGCTGCCGCCACCGTCAACAAGACCCGCCGCAAGAAGGGCGAGACCAAGGGAGGCAGCCGCACCCGCGCCAAGGCCCGCACCGGCGCCAAGGCCCGCGGCAGCGCCTCGACGATGCGCGCCGTGCGCAAGACCGGACGGACTCCGGCCCGCAAGCGCTCGGGCAGGTAGCGTGCGGGCGGCGCATCCGGTAGTTACCGCGGAATGGCCGGGTACTCCGGAAAGCCGCAGCCCGACGATCTCCAAGAGGACTCCCGCGCGCGGCTCTGCGGAGCGCCGGACGGATTCGCGCGCCTGCCCGGCGTCGTGCCCCTGCCGCGCGGAGAAGCGGACGTGATCGTCCTCTTTGCCCGGGTCGACCGGTGATCTGCGCGCTGCTCCTCGCCGCGGCCGCCGCGCAGCCGCTCCTCGTCTTCCGCGGCAACGTCGCGCTGGTGGAGGACGTCTACCGGGCGGCGCTCGACCTGCCGTCCAGCACCAAGGCGACGCCCGCCAACGCGCGCCTGGTGGGCTCGCGGCTGCGGCGCTTCCTGCACCAGGCGGGCTACCCGCTCGCCACCGCGCGGGCCCAGGTGGTCGGCGAGCAGATCGCGGTCCAGATCGACGAGGGCCGCCTCGACAAGATCATCTTCCTCGGCGGCGGCAGCTTCGAGACGCTGCGGCTGCGCCTCGACCTGCACCTGCACGACGACGTCTACAACAAGCCGGAGCTGGAGCGGCAGCTGCGGTCGCTGGCGGCGCGCCTCGGGCTCTCCGAGTTTGCCTACGACGTGGTGCCCATCGCCAACCTCCAGCCGGCCAACGTCCAGCTCGACGACATCGATCCGCTGGAGGAGCTGTCGCTCGGGCTGGTGCGGCCGGGGCGGCCCTACGAGCTGCACATCCTCGTCTCGCCCGGGACCTTCCACCCCGGCCTCGCGCCCGAGCTCGAGATCGATTCGCTGGAAGGCGGCGGGCTCGGGGCGGTCTACCATTCGGGGCGGCTGCTCCTGGGCGAGGACCGGCTGAACCTGGGCGGGCGGCTCGCCGGCGCCCTCCGGCAAAAGCTCGACAACACCGGCTCGCGCTTCACCTTCACCCGCGCGGTGGGCGAGGTGTCCTACGAAGCGCCGCCCATCGGCGGCGTGGTGCGGCCGTCCTTGCGGGGGAGGGCCGACCGCTCCAACCGCCAGCGCCCCGACCTGCGGCTCGAGAGCTTCCAGTTCGCCACGCTGGAGGGGGAAGCGGAGGTGCTCTTCGTGCCCCTCCCGCACCTGCGCGCCTGGGTGGGCGCCGGCCTCCAGCGGCGGCTCCTCTTCTCGCTGGAGACGGTGGGGGGCGCTGCGCTGCCGCCCACCTTGACCCGGCTCGCCCACACCCGCGCCTTCAGCGAGGTGGGCGTCGAGATCAGCTTCGACCCGGAGGTGCTGCGCCGCGATCGCCACCACCAGCTCTCCGCCGGCGCGCGGGTCTATTCGGCGCCGCACCCCGGAACCGACGGCGCGCTGCACCTCTCGGCGCAGTGGCAGAAGCTGTTTCCCTTCGGCTGGAACGAGCTGTGGGTCTCCGCCCTCGGCATGTCGCGCACCGGCTTCATCGCCTTTCCCGAGGAGCAGTCGATCGGCGGCGACGCCCTGCGCGGGCCCTTCGGCGGCGAGTACACGCGCCGGCTGCTCGCGCTCCAGCTGGAGCTGCGCTACTCGCTCCTGCGCGACGTCTTCAAGCTGGGCATCTTCCACAACCTGGTCGCCTACGGGAGCATCGACCGGATGAACCAGTCGGAGAGCCCGGCGCTGGCCGATTCCTTTGGCCTGGGGGCGCACGCGCTGCTCATCGATTCGTTCGCGCTCGACGCGTACTTCGGCGTGGGGTACGCGACGGGGGCCAAGTTCGACCGCGGCGCCGCGCTCTCCATCCGGCAGGCCTTTTAAAGGCAGAGGCACACCGCGAAGGCGCGAAGTTTGCGAAGGTTCGCGAAGGTTTGTGGTGGGTCGGGCTTGGGGGGCCGAGCCACCTTCAAAGTGGCGCGTGGCCTCGAATCCAACCAAAAGCCTTTCTTCGCGAACCTTCGTGGATCTTCGCGCCTTCGCGGTGAGCTTTACTCTTCTAGCGCTGGAGGGCGGCGGCGAGTTCGCGGGCCTTGGACTGGATGAGTCGCGTGTTGCGCGGTCCCATGCGCAGCAGGTGCTTCTCGACCGGGCCCTGGGCTTCCAGCTCGGGAACGGCGAATTGGTAGATCGCTCCCTTGGGGACGATCTGCAGCGGCCCTTCCACCACCGGAGCGTCGATGAGCCGCTGCAGCGCCTTGTGGGCCAGGTCGTCGAGCTTGCGGTCCGGGTAGCCGAGCTTGTGGTAGGTCGCCTCCAGCAGCGGGTGCAGCGCGCGCACCGCCGCCGCCAAGGCCGGCGCGTCCACCGACGAGACCACCTCGGCGAAGAGGTCGTACCGCTGGTAGCTGCGCGGATCGATCTGTTCGTTGCCCTCCCTCCCGGCGGCGAGGAACTTCTTCGCCGGCGCGAGGAAGGCGAGCTGCTTGCGCGGGCTCACGTCCTCGGCGAGGTTGTCGGCGACCACCGTCCAGCGGTCGAGCAGGTCGTGCTCGGCGAGCCACTTCTGCAGCTCGGGGCGCGGCGAGACGGCGGACAGCCCGGTGCGGACCTGCGCGTCGGACACGGCGGGGAGCGGCAGGGGCACGTCGGCCGCCTTCTGCGGCGCTGGCTGCTCTGGAGGAGCAGGCGGCGGCGCCGCCGGGGGAGCGGGGCGCCAGAGGTACCAGGCGACGGCAGCGGCAACGGCCAGCGCGACCACGACTCCGATGATCTTCACCATTCCTCCACAACAGCACCGCGCGCGCTGCATTTCAAAGAACTTCAGCGCAGCTCGATGGCCCCCGAGGCCTGCAGCCGCAGCAGGCGGGCGCGGGCGTCCTTCAGCTCGGGCAGATCGGCGTCGGCCTTCGACCAGGCGTCGAGGAAGCGGCGGGTGGCCTCGAGGGCCAGCTTGCCCTGCCCGGTGCGCTCGTAGAGCAACCCCAGCTGGTGATCGCTGCGGGCGCGCAGCAGGCCGCCGTAGCCGAAGCCGGGCGCGATCACCGCCGGAAACGACGCCTGCGCCCGCAGCAGCTTCTCGATGGCCTTCTGGTCCTGCCCCGCCTGCCGCCAGGTGTCGGCCAGCACGTAGTAGAGGAAGTCATGGTACGGCGACTGGTCGGAGAGCCCCTCGAGGCCGGCGGCCGCCGCCGCGAAGTCGCCCTCGGCGCGGCTCTTCATCACCGCCACCGACTTGTCCGCCAGCGGATCGCCCACCGCGTGCAGCACCCGGCTGTACTCCCCGATGTCGCCGAGCAGCGGGTAGAGAAAGCCGAACATGGCCTCGGGGACGCCCCGCGCCGCCGCCTCATGGGCGAGGCGCCGGGCCGCGTCCGCGTCGCGCTGGTAGAGGAAGCGCAGGAGCCCGTCGCCCGCCAGCGCGATGGCCTCGAGCTCCGGGTCGGCAGCCTCCTGCGCGTCGGCCGCCGCCGCCTCGTAGGCGCGGATGGCCTCGCGCACGCGCCCCCCCTGCACCAGCGCGCCAGCGAGCACGAGGTGTGCCTGCCAGCGATCGCGGGGCGGACGCTCCGGCCCGAGCAGCGGCTGCAGGGTCTGCACCGCGGCGGCGACGTCGAACTGCCAGGCGGAGAGCGCGGCCAGGTCGGCGCGGGGCAGCGCGCTCGAGGGAAAGAGCTGGGCCGCCTTGTCGAACGTCGTCCGCGCCTCGGCGAGGCGTCCCAGCGCCGCCTGGGCGCGGCCGAGGTTTCCCCAGGCTTCGTCGACGTTAACGTTCTGCACGTAGCTGTGGGCGGAGGCCAGCATGGCCTCGCCGTCGCCGAGCAGCTGTTGCGCCCAGATCGAGTGCTGCCAGGCGCGCTCCATCCCGGGGTCGAGCGCGAGGGCGGCGCGGAACCGGGGCAAAGCATACTTGATATACCCTCCGTGGAAGAGGAGGTCGCCGAGCCCGAACTGGCACTCCTTCTCCGCGGGGAACCGGTCGGCGCACTCCTTGAACGCCTGGTAGGCCTCCTCTCCCTTGCCGAAGAGGCTGCCGTGGACGCCGCGGGCGAGGAGCCGCTCCTTGCCGGGCAGCCGCGCTTCCAGCTGCAGGGCGTGGCCGATGGCCTCCCGTCCCCGCACGGCGTCGTGCTGCCACATCAGGGCGTAGGCGAGCCGGTACCAGGCGAGGGCGAAGCCGCTGTCGATTGCGAGCGCCTTGCGGAAGTGTCCCGCCGCCTGCGCGAACTTGAGCCGGTCGATGGCCTCCTCGCCGCGGAAGAAGAGCTGGTAGGCGGTCAGGTCGCGGGTGGTGACCTCCTCGACCGGCGGCCGCTCGGAGGGCCCGGAGTCGCGCAGCGCCTGGCGCGCCCCCGCGGAGAGCTTGTCGATCATCGAGGGGACGCTGCCCTTGCCGTCGCCCTGCTCCTTGAGCGCCAGCGTATAGACGTTGGTGCGCGGGTCGAGGACCTTGAGGTCGATGACGTAGAGCCCGTCGAACTTGCGCAGCGTCGCCAGCACCAGCGCCTCGGCGCCCGCCTTCTGCGCGATCTCGCGGCCCAGCGTCTCGTCGATGCGCGCGACGCTGCCCTTGCCCTGCTGGCGGAGCAGGTCGAACATGCGCGAGCGGGTCAGCACCGAGAGCTTGCGCGACTGCTCCAGCGAGGTGATGAGCATGCCGGAGAGCCCGTCGAGACTCTCGTCGCCGGTCTGGTTGTCGAAGTCGGCCACCGCGACCACCACCGGCGAGCCGCGCTGCCAGGCCGCCCAGGCCCGCGGCAGCACCACCGCGAGGAGGAGCGCCAGGAGCGCCGCCGCCAGCGCCTTGTTGCGCCGCAGCGTGCGGAAGGCGCGCGCGGCCGGACCGGGCGGCCGCGCCTGGACCGGCTCGCCGTCGAGAGCGCGTTGCAGGTCCTCGGCCAGCGCCCGCGCGCTCTGGTAGCGGCGCCGCGGATCCTTCTCCAGGCACTTGAGGACGATGCTCTCCACCTCGGCCGGCAGCGACGGCTGGTGGCGACGCGGGGGCGCGGGCTCCTCGTTGAGCATCTTGTAGAGCGTCTGCAGCTGGGAGGGAGCTTCGAAGGGCGGCCGTCCGGCGAGCGCCTCGTAGAGCGTCGCGCCCAGCCCGTAGACGTCGGTGCGCGCGTCGATGCTCTGGTGCTCGCCCTTGGCCTGCTCGGGCGCCATGTACTGCGGCGTGCCGAGCATCGCGCCCTGCAAGGTCTCGCCCGGCTGCGACAGATCGCGGGCCAGCCCGAAGTCGGTGACGAAGGCGCGCAGCTTCCCGGAGGTCTCGCGCTCGATGAGGATGTTGGCAGGCTTCAGATCGCGGTGGACCAGCCCCAGCTGGTGGGCCGCGTGCACCGCCCCGGCGATGTCGCGCACCACCAGCAGCTTCTGCGGGACGGTCAGGTCCCCGGCGCTGTCGCGCAGCGTCTTGCCGTCGATGAACTGCATGGCGATGTAGGGGTCCTCGCCGATGCGGCCCACCTCGTAGACCTGGCAGACGTGGGCGTGATCGACGCGCGCCTGCGCCTGCGCCTCCTGGAGGAAGCGCCGCTCCAGCGCCGGGTCGGCGCCGCGGAGGAACTTGAGCGCGACGGGGCGCTTCAGCTTGCGGTCGAAGGCCTTGTAGACCTTGCCCATGCCGCCGGTGCCGATCAGCTCCAGCACCTGGTAGCGCTCCGACTGGGGCAGCCTGGCGGTGCTGGTCGGCGTCGGCGGAGGCGGCGTGTCGGGCCCGCCCGGGCGCAGCGTGTCGCCGGGAGCCGGATCGAGGCCCGTCTCGGGGCGCGGGCCTTCGGTCTCCGGCGGCATCGGCGGGGACACTACAGCGATTCCTCCTGGCGGCAAGCGTTGGCGATCCCGCTCATCCGACCACCTGCACCAGGGCGCCGAAGGCTCCCGGCAGCGCGGCCACCGAGCGCAGGGCGGCGCGGCGCAGTCCCGGCCGCCGCGAGAGGGCCACCAGCGCGTGGGCGGGGACGGCATAGCGCAGCCAGCGGGACCGCAGCGCGCGGTCGTAGCGGAGCAGCGGCCCGGCCAGATCCTGCGAGAGGTCTTGGGGCAGCGCCTCGATGAGGAGGGCCGCGCCGGCAAAGGCGAGGGAGAGCCCCTGCCCGGTGATGGCGTCGACGTAGCCGGCGGCGTCGCCGAGGAGGGCGAGGCGGTCGCCGCGGCGGGCGCGGACGCGCTGGAGCAGCGGGCCGGCGCCGCGCGTCTCCGAGTCGGGCTGCGCTCCCCGCAGCCGCTCCTCCAGCGCGGGGAAGCGCGGCAGCAGCTCGTCGAAGCCCGCGCCGCGTCCGGAGAGGAAGGCGACGTTGACCGAGCGCGGACCCACCGGCGTCACGTAGGCCTCGACGCCCGCGGACCAGTAGACCTCGACCAGGTCGGTCCAGGGTGGGATCTGGAAGTGGCGGCGGATGCCGAAGCGCGTCGGCGCGGGCGCGCCCGTCTCCGCGGCAGCGGGCTCCACGTCGAGGCCGGCGGCGCGGCGCAGGGGGGAGTGGAGGCCGTCGGCGGCGACGAGCAGGCGCGCCTCGACTTCGCCCGCGTCGGTGGCCACCACCATGCTCTGCGCCGCGGCGCGGGCCGACCGCACCGTGGCGTGCCGCAGCGTCGCGCCCAGCTCCAGCGCCCGCTCCCGCAGCGCCCGCGAGAGCACCGTGCGCCGGATGCCGAGCCCGGTGCCGCCCTTGGCGAAGCGCGCTTCGAGGACGTCGTCGTCCTGCAGGTAGCGGATGCCGCGAAACGGCTGGGCCGTCTCGACGCGCGCTCCGAGCAGCGACAGCTCCCGCACGCCGGCCGGCATCAGGCCTTCGCCGCAGGCCTTGTCGGGCGCGCCGTCGCTGCGCTCGAGCACGACGGCGCGCAGCCCTCCCTGCGCGGCGCGGATGGCGGCGGCCAGCCCCGCGGGTCCGCCGCCGGCGATGGCCAGGTCGTAGATCACCGCCGCCTCCGCGCCAGGAGCGACTGCGCCGCCGCGCGGGCGAGGTGCAGGAGGGTCACCTTGTCGGGAGGCTGCAGCGTTCCGGCGAGGAGCTGCCGCAGCGCTTCGGCGCGCCGCAGCTTACCGCTCGAGGTGCGGGGCAAGGTGCCCGGCGCGAGCAGGTGCACCGCGTACGGCCGGAGCCCGGTGCGCTCCACCACCCGGGCGGAGACGCGATCGGCGTCGAGGGGCCCGCTGGCTTCGACCAGGAGCGCCAGCTCCTCGCCGCCCTCGGTGGGCAGCGCCACCGCCACCGCGCAGCCGGGGCGGACGCCGTCGAGGCCGTCGAGCGCGTCTTCGAACTCCTGCGGCGCGTGGTTGGCCCCGCGCAGGACGATGACCTCCTTGATGCGGCCGGTGACGAACAGCTCTCCGTCCTCGATGAACCCCAGGTCGCCGGTGTCGAGCCAGCCGTCCTGGAGAGCGGCCCGCGTCGCCTCGGGGTTGCCGAAGTATTCGCGCATCACCGACGGACCGCGCACGAAGACGCGCCCGCCGCGGACCTCGACGTCGACGCCGGGCAGCGGCGTGCCCACCGAGGCGAGCTCGCGGGCGCCGGGCCTGGTGCGCGGCCCGCGGCCCGCCGGCGTGAAGGTCACCGCCAAGGACGCCTCGGAGAGTCCGTACACCGGCATCAGCGCCCGCTCCGAGAAGCCCCAGGGCGCGAACCGCTCGCTGAAGCGCCGCAGCACCGAGGGCGCCACCGGCTCGGCGCCGTTGAGGGCGAAGCGCCAGCTGGAGAGGTCGACGCCTTTCAGCTCGTCGTCGCGGATGCGGCGCACGCAGAGGCCGTAGGCGAAGTTGGGCGCCACCGAGATGGTGGCCCGCTGCCTGGAGATGGCGCGCAGCCAGAGCGCGGGCCGGGCGAGGAACACCTCGGGGCTGATCAGCGTCAGCGGACCGGGCCGCGCCACCGCCGAGAGCAGGCAGCCGATGAGGCCCATGTCGTGGTAGAGCGGCAGCCACGAGACCCCGGCCTGCGCGTCGTCGCCGGGGATGATGGTCCGGATGGCGGCGACGTTGGCGAGGACGTTCTCGTGCGTCAGCGCCACCGGCTTCGGGTCGACGGTGGTGCCCGAGGAGAACTGGATGAGCGCCAGGTCCGGCGCCGCGCCTTCGTCCTCGTACCGATCGCCCTGCTCGACCTTGTGCAAGCCCAGCTCCGGACGGGACTGCGCGATGGCGACGCCGAGAAACTTCGAGATGCGCGCGTCGCTCAGGACCAGGCGCGCGCCGCTCACCTGGATCATCCGCGCCGTGCGGAGGTGGAACTCCTCCAGCCGGCCGAGGCGCACCGGCGGGTAGAGCGGCACCGGCACGGCGCCGGCGAGGAGGGTGCCGAAGAAGGCGTCCATGAACTCGACGCCGGTGGGCAGGATGAGCGCCACCCGGTCGCCGCGGCGGATGCCGCGCTGGCGCAGGGCGCCGGCGGTCCGCAGCGCCCGGGCGTAGAGCTCGGCGAAGGGCAGGGGGCGCTCGTTCTCCTGCGCGTCGAGGAAGATGAGGCCGGCCGTGCCCTGCGCCGCTGCCGCCAGCGCGCGCTGCAGCGTCGCGTGCCGGGGCGGGGCCGGCGGTCCGCCGCTCAGCACGGCGGCCGCCGCGACTGCACCAGCGCCGCCAGCTCCTGCACGGTGCGGACGCCCGCCGCGTCCTCTTCCGCGAGGGCGATGCGAAAGCGATCCTCGAGGCCCACCACCAGCGTCAGCAGCCCCACCGAGTCGAGCTGGAGATCGGCGATGAGATCGTCCTCGAGGCGGACCTCGCGGGCGACGCCCAGCTCGTCGCGGATGACGCGGCGGATCTCTGCCAGGACCTCCTCCGTGCGCGCGAACTCAGCCATGGGGGATGAACCTCGGCACCTGCGCGAAGGCGCGCGCATAGGCGGCGCCCAGCGCGCGCTCCTCGTCGCGGATGCGGACGCGCAGCACCCAGGCGTTGAGCAGGGAAAAGACCAGCGCGGTGAGCCAGGCACCGTGGACCAGCGGGATGGCGAGCATGTCCAGGATCACGGCGATGTAGTTGGGATGCCGCACGAAGCGGTACGGTCCGCGGCGCACCGGTGGCTCTCCCGGCGCGACGATGACCCGCACGTTCCAGCGCCAGCCGAGCGAGAGGATGGCCCACCAGCGCAGCCCCTGCGCACCGACCGCAAGGACGAGCGCCACCGGTCCCACCACCGTCGGCGCGCTGGCCCCGACGTAAGCCTCCACCGCGCAGGCCGGCAGGAAGAGCGCGTGCAGCACCGCCATCCAGCGGAAATGATCCGCGCCGGACTCGACCCCGCCGCGCGAGAACGCGATCCGCGCGTTGCGCCGCGAGAGCAGGAGCTCGACGACCCGCTCGACGCCGACCAGCAGCAAAAAGCCGAGGTACGCGGTCAGGGCCATTCGAGCAGCACCAGCTCGGAGCAGAAGCCCGGCCCCATCGCCAAGAGGAGGCCCTTGTCGCCCGGGCGCGCAACCTTTGCGTCGAGGAGGTCGGCGAGCACGAAGAGCACCGACGCCGAGGAGAGATTTCCCGCCGTCTGCAGCGAATCCCAGCTCCGCTGCAAGGCCGCCCGCGGGATCTCGAGCGCCGTTTCGAAGGCTTCGAGGACCTTGGGTCCGCCCGAGTGGCAGATGAAGTGCGCGATGTCCTTGCGCGCGAGGCCCTGCGCCCGGAGGAAGTCGTCGACGTCGCCGCGCAGCCGCTCGCGGACCAGCTGCGGCACGGTGGGCGAGAGCACGACTTTAAAGCCGGAGTCGACCACGTCCCAGCCCATCACCCGCTCGGTGCCGCGGTAGAAGACCGAGCGGGTGGCGGCGACCCGCGGGCCGCGCCCCCGCGCGCCGCCGTCGAGGACCACCGCGGCGGCGCCGTCGCCGAAGAGCCCGCTGGCGATGATGTTGGGGATGGAGATGTCCTCGCGCTGCAGCGTCAGGGAGCAGAGCTCGACCGCGAGCAGCACCGCCGTCTCCGAGGCGGCGCCGCGCAGCACGTCGCTGACCCGGGCGATGCCGGCCGCGCCCGCCACGCAGCCCAGTCCGAAGATGGGCACCCGGCGCACGTCGGTGCGCAGCCCGAGGCGATCGACGAGGCGCGCGTCGATCGAGGGCGTGGCGATGCCGGTGACGGTGACGAAGAAGAGGTGGTCGACCTGCTCCGGCGCGACCTCGGCCTTGCGCAGCGCCTTGCGGACCGCGTCCTCGCCGACCTCGACGGCGGCCCCGATCCAGGCGGTGTTGCGGTCGGCGAAGCTCTCGAGGCCGGCGTACTGCTCGAGCGGCAGGGCGAGGTTGCGCCCCCCGACGCGCACGGCGCGGTGCAGCTGCTCCAGCCGGTCGAGGTTGTAGTGCTTCTGCCCCCAGAGCGCGCGGAAGGCCGCGAGCAGCGTCTCCTGATCGACGTAGTGCGGCGGCAGCGCCTGCGCGGCGGCGAGGATGCGAGTCATTTATGCTCCGGCCCCTGGCCTCCGCCCGTCGCGGGCAAAGCCCGCTCCTCCGTGCGCTCCGGCCCCCGGCCTTCGCCCGTCGCCACTTCCAGCGGCAGGGTGAAGCGCACCTCGCGCTGGCCCTGGGCGAGAAGGCGCAGCGGGACGCGGAACGAGTTCTGCACCGGCCAGCAAGAGGCGTGATCGACCGCGTCGCAGGCCACCGTGCGCACGGTGACGACCACCTCCGACTCGAGGTCGCCCGGGTGCGACGCGCTGACGTGCAGCACCACCCGCTCGCTGCGCCCGCCCAGCGATTCTCCCCGGGCGAACTCCGGCGTGACCTGGACCAGATCCGATCGCCGCGTCACCTCGACCGCGGCGCTCCACGGCGCGCCTTTCGACAGCTCGAACCCTTCCGGCGAAACCAGCTCGAGAATCAGTTCTCCCTCTCCGGGCGCCAGCCCGACCCCCGGCTCGCTGTGCAGGATCGCGGTGAACCATCCCCCGGCCCGAAGCCCGAAGCCCGAAGCCTGCAGCCGCTCCTCCTCCACCACCACGCCCCGCACCACCTCCGGCGCCCCCGTCACCACCAGCTCCCGCGCCCGCGACCCGTCGGCGGCCACGTGCACGAGGCGATGATGGTTCGTGTCCGCCACCAGGACGTCGCCGTCGGGCAGCACGCAGAGCCCCGCCGGCTGCCCGAGGCCACCCTCGAAGAAGGACTCGAGGCGCAGCCCGTCGGGGGAGAAGCGCTTGAGCTTGTCGTTGTAGGTGTCGGCCACCAGCAGTCCCGACGACGGCGTGGCGGCGACGGCGAGCGGGTGCTGCAGCATGCCGGGCTCGACGGCGCCGGTCTTGTCGCCGAAGTCGAAGAGCCCCGGACCGCCCG
>JAYWAJ010000431.1:0-3551 GCA_043782525.1 Deltaproteobacteria bacterium
TCAACTGGCTAGCTGACGTCTACTACGATTTCAAATGCACTCAAAGCATTGCGGTGTCCGCAATCTCTTCGTGGACTTGCTATCCAGTTTTCAAAGACCGAACCAGCCAACTGCCACTGCCGAACCACCGACTGCGGAGCAGCCTTCTGCTCCCGGACTGCAGACAGCGCAACTTCCCGGCGCGTGCTGCGGCGCCGCTGCTCTGTCTCCCTCGTTCTGGGGGCGCGCTGTTTACCCTCGTGAACCCCGGGTGTCAAGTCTGTTTCTTCCGGGGTCCCAAGCAGCTCCCAACCTCAGGCGAGGCGCCTTTTAGCAGAGGAGAATTTCACTGTCAAGGCGCTCCGAGATCCGCGGAAAGCGCGCGCCTTCCTGCCCGGCAGCCCTCCGCCCGGACGATCGCTTCCAGGTCGCCATAGGCGCGGTCCAGATCGTCGTTGACCACCCAGTATTCGTAGCCTGCCAGCCGCGCCAGCCGGATCTCGATGCGGGCCGCGTGCAGCCGGCGCCGCACGGTGGCGTCGTCGTCGGTCGAGCGGGCGCGCAAGCGCCGTTCCAGCTCGGCCAGCGAGGGAGGGAGCACCAGCGCGCGCACGGCTTCGGGGTGCTGTTTCTTGATGCCTTCCCCGCCCTGCACGTCGATGTCGAAGAGGGCCAGGGACCCGCGCGCCGCTGCCTCGGCGATGACCGTCTTCGGCGTGCCGTAGTGGTGGCCGTGCACCTGCGCCCACTCGACGAAGGCGCCCCCCGCGATCATCTGCTCGAACTTCTCCTCGGAGACGAAGTGGTAGTCGGCGCCGTCGCGCTCGGCGCCCCGGGGAGCGCGGGTGGTGTACGAGACCGAGAAGATGGCGCCGGGGTTGGCGGCCACCAGCCTCCGCGCCAGCGTGGTCTTCCCGGTTCCCGACGGCGCGCTGAGGATGAGGAGCAGCGGCAGGTTATTCGACATTCTGGATCTGCTCCCGGACGCGCTCGAGCTCAGCCTTGAGATCGACCACCTGCGCGGCGATGGCGGCGTGCTGCGACTTGGAGCCGATGGTGTTGATCTCGCGGTTGACCTCCTGCACGAGGAACTCCAGCTTGCGGCCGGCGGGAACGTCGGCGGTGACCAGGCCGCGCGCCTGCTCGAGGTGGCTGGCGAGGCGGGTCAGCTCCTCGGCGACGTCGGTGCGGTCGGCGATGAGCGCGACCTCCTGGGCCAGCCGCGCCGGGTCCAGCGGGATGCCGCGGGTCAGCTCGACGATGCGGGCGTCGAGCCGCACCCGCGCCGCCTCCACCTGCGTGGGCGCGAGCTGGGCGATGGCCTGCACGCCCTTCTCGATGGTGAGGAGGCGGGCCAGCAGATCGCGGCCCAGCGCCTCGCCTTCGCGCTGGCGCATCTCCTCGAGCGCCTCCAGCGCCTGCAGCAGCGCGGCCTGCAGCGCGGTGCCCATCGCCGCCGGATCCGCCGCGCTTTCGCCGAGCGAGATCACGCCCTGCATCTGCGCCAGGTCCTGGATGGATGGCTCGCCGGCCAGCCCCAGCTCGCTCTTCAGCGCGCGCAGGGCCTTGGCGTAGGCGGCGGCGAGCACCAGGTCCACCTGGGGCGACAGGCCCCGGGCGGAGGCGGTCTCGCGGCGGACGAAGACGTCGACCACGCCGCGGTGGAGGCGCGCCTTGACCGTCTTGACCAGCTCGGTCTCGAGCGACGAGAGCTCGCGCGGCAGGCGCGGCTTCACCTCGCAGAACTTGCCGTTGACGGAGCGCAACTCGACGGTGAGGGCTTCGCCTGCCGCCTCGCCGCGGCCTGCGCCGAAGCCGGTCATGGAGCGGATCAAGGATGCCTCCGGAGGGTTGCCATAGGGTCTTACGCCTCCCAGGGCGGCGCAGGTTCGACCGCCGTCCGCGCGCTGTCAAGAAGGCGGGCGGCGGCGGCGAGGACGGGCGCTTCGTCCGGGGCGGCGACCACCGCTTCGAAGCGCGGCCCCGGGTGGGCCCAGCGCAGGCCGGCCTCGTCGAGGAAGAGCGCCACCACCGGCGCTCCGCAGGCGACCGCGAGGTGCATCGGGCCGGTGTCGTTGGTGACCACCAGCGCGGCGGCGCGAAAGCAGGCGGCCAGCTGGTCGAGGTCGGTCGCGGGAGCCAGCTCGGCGGCGCCCGGCGCGGCGTCCACCACCGCCCGCGCCAGCCCCTCTTCTCCCGGCCCCCAGAAGACGACGGACCGGAGCGGAAGAAGGCCGCGCGCGACGGCGGCGAAGCGCGCCGCTGGCCAGAGGTGATCGGGCTTGCGCGCGCCCGGATTGAGCGCGGCGAAGCGTCCGCCCACGACCGGAGCGCCGCGTCCCAGGGCCGTCTCGAGCGGCTGCGGCAGGAGGGAGAGCCCGAGCCCGCCGGCCAGCAAGAGTTTGGCGGCGTCCTCGGAGGCGGCGCCCGGGGGCACCGCGGCAGAATAGATCTGCGCTGGACCGCGCGCCGCGCCGGCCAGCCAGCGCGAAGCCGCCCAGCGCGAGAGCAGCGCCGAGGTGAGCGAGAACGCGTGCCAGTGGGCGGCGTCGATGACGACGTCGTAGTGCCCGCGCAGGCGGCGCAGGAAGCCGGCAAACCGCAGCGGGTGGAGGAAGGCGTCGCGCTTGTCGAAGCGCAGGACCTTCAAGCCGGGCAGCCCTTCGGCCACCAGGGCGCGACGGGCCGCCAGGAGGAGATCCACCTGCGCGCCCGGCAGCGCCTGCTGCAGCGCCCGCACCAGCGGCAGCGTGAGGAGGGCGTTGCCGACCCGGTCGTCGGTGCGCACCACCAGCAGGCGCCGGATCTCCTCGGGCCGGGGACGCCCGCCCCGCAGCGGCAGGAGCGCAGCCGCCAGCCGCGCCGTCAGTCCCACCAGCGGGCCGGGCGGTGGATCGAGCCGCGCCGTCATACCGCCAGCACCGCCCGGCAGGCAGCGGCCACGCGCTCTACGTCGAGGTCGCGCAGGCAGCGGTGGTGGCCCAACGGGCAGCGGTGCGATCCGTGCGCGCTGCACGGCGAGCAGTCGAGGCCCAGCGAGACCGCGCGCTCCCGCGGCCCGAAGCTGTGCACCAGCGGCGTGGTGGGTCCGAAGAGGGCGACGGTGGGAACGCCCAGCGCCCGCGCCGCGTGCACGAGGCCGGTGTCGCCGCCCACGGCCAGCTTCGACATCGCCAGGATCGCCAGCGCCTCGCCCACCCGATTCCCGGTGGTGTCGACGCCGCCGCCGGAGCTCACCTCCCGCGCCAGCGCCCGCTCGCGCGGCCCGCCCAGCAGCACCGGCAGGAAGCCCTCCGCGACCAGCAGGCGGACGAGCGCGGCCACCCGCGGCGCGGGCCAGATCTTCGTCTCCCATTCGGAGCCGAGGCAGACCGCCGCCAGGCGCGCGTCGGCAGCGGCACCCAGCGCCGCCCGTGCCGCCCGGAGAGAGGCGGGCAACGGCCGCAGCGCCATGGCCGCCTGCCGCGCTCCCAGCGCGCGGGCGAGGTCTGCTTCTCTCTCGAGAAAGGCGCGCGCGCCAGTGGGGACCCGCGCCGTGTAGAGCAGCGATCCCGGCGCTCCGGAAAAGCCGG
>JAYWAJ010000432.1:0-3551 GCA_043782525.1 Deltaproteobacteria bacterium
CGCTTGCGCAGCGCCTCGCGGTAGGCCGGGATGTCCACGTGGGTGCGCGCGACCCCGCCTTCCATGGCCGCCTGCGCGACGGCGGGCGCGACCCAGAGCAGCACCCGCGAGTCGAAGGGCTTGGGGATGATGTAGTCGGGCCCGAAGCTGAACTTCTTGCCGCCGTAGGCGCGCGAGACCACATCCGGGACTTTTTCCCGCGCCAGCGCCGCCAGCGCGCGCGCCGCGGCCATCTTCATGCCTTCGGTGATGGCCTTCGCCCGCACGTCGAGCGCGCCGCGGAAGATGAAGGGGAAGCCGAGGACGTTGTTCACCTGGTTGGGGAAGTCCGACCGGCCCGTCGCCATGATCACGTCTTCCCGCGCCTCCTTGGCCTCGGGGTAGCCGATCTCGGGATCCGGATTCGCCAGCGCGAAGACGATGGGACGCTTGGCCATCGACTGGACCATGCGCGGCGTGATCAGGCCCTTGGCCGAGCAGCCGAGGAGGACATCCGCCCCTTCCATCGCGTCGGCGAGCGTGCGGCAGCGGGTCTCGACGGCGAAGGGCTCCTTGAACGAGTTCATGCCCTCGGTGCGGCCCTTGTAGATGACGCCCTTGCTGTCGACCATCATGAGGTTTTCGCGCTTCACCCCGAGCGTCATGTAGAACTTGGTGCAGGCGATGGCGGAGGCGCCGGCGCCCGAGACGACGATGCGCACCTGCTCGAGCTTCTTGCCCGCGATCTCGACTGCGTTGATGAGGGCCGCGCCGCTGATGATGGCGGTGCCGTGCTGATCGTCGTGGAAGACCGGGATCTGCAGCTCCTTCTTGAGCCGCTCCTCGATGATGAAGCACTCGGGCGCCTTGACGTCCTCGAGGTTGATGCCGCCGAAGGTCGGCTCGAGCGCGCGCACCGCGGTGCAGAAGGTCTCGATGTCGTTGGCGCGCAGCTCGATGTCGAAGACGTCGATGTCCGCGAACTTCTTGAAGAGCACCCCCTTGCCCTCCATCACCGGCTTGGCCGCGAAGGGGCCGATGTCGCCGAGGCCGAGCACTGCCGTGCCGTTCGAGATGACCGCGACCAGGTTGCCGCGCGCGGTGTAGGTGTAGACGAGGTCCTCGTTGCCCGCGATCTCCATGCAGGGCTCTGCCACCCCCGGGCTGTAGGCGAGGGAAAGCTCACGTGCCGTCGAGCAGGGCTTGGTCGGCACCACCTCGATCTTTCCGCGGCGCCCGCTGGAGTGGTACTCGAGGGCATCCTCGCGGCGGATCTTGGTCTTTTGCGAAGGTGTGAAGTTGGAGGACATGCGACCCGGTCACATGTCCGAACTGCTCGGTCAAGCCGCGCCGCGTTGAGGCGGCTCACCAGCCTCGGCGAGCGCGGCCAGCGCGCCGTCGATGCGCGCGGCCTCGTCGTACGCGGCGATGACCACGAAAACTCGCTTGGGTGAGGGCCGATCGGCAGGCACCCGGGCACGATGTTTCGCCTGAAGGACTGCCTGCGTGATACACCCTCTCCGGGGAACTGCTGCGCCTCCAGCCGCCGACCACGCGACCCAGCCCGATGGCCGACCCGATCGAGACGCGATTCCTGCGCGGAGCGGCGCCCGACACCGAGGCACGCCTCCTCGCGCTGGTCTTCGTCTCCTTCTCCTTCTCGCTCTTCCTGCAGAGCGCGCGGATGCTGGAGCGGTCCTCCGACCTCTTCAGCCTCGGCGACAAGCTGGGGGTCCTGGGCGCGCTCGGATTCGTCGGCTCGAGCCTGCTCTTCCAGCTCGCGCTCGCGCTCTTCTGCACCGGGACGCTGCTGCTGGTGCGGCACCGCCGCACGCGCCGGCTCTGGACGCTCTTTCTTCAGCTGCTGATCATCCTGGTCATGATCGTGGAGGCCGTCTGCCACGTCTACTTCATCAAGACGGGGGCGACGCTGGACTGGCCCCTCTTCGCCTATTCGCTCTCGCGGCCGTACGACGTGCTGCTCATCGGCGACAACGCCATCGACCCCTGGATCTGGCGGCTCCTCCTCTTCTACGTCGCGCTGGTGGCGGTGGTGCCGTGGCTCGCGGGCTGGCGGGCGCGCCGCCGGAAGGCGAACCCCCCGGCCATCGAGAAGGCCAGGCGCCTCGCGCTCATGCTGGCCCTCTCCAGCGTGCCCGTGTGTGGCTCCGCGCTGTTGCCCAGCACTGCGCTCGCGGTGGACGCGGCGACCCCGCGGGATCCGGTCATCAACCTGATGGCCACCGGCTTCGCCAAGTTCAAGACTTGGTTCAACATCCAGGGAGTACCCGTGCAGGAGTTCGACCTGGAGATCGCGCCGGTGGGTCCGCGCCAGACGCGCCCGCCCAACGTGGTCATCGTGCTGCTCGAGTCGACGCGGGCGACGGCGACCTCGCTCTTTCCGCCCTACTTCGACACCACCCCCTTCCTGGCGGAGCTGGCGCCGAGGAGCCTCGTCGCCACGCGCTTCCACGCCCCCATGCCGCAGACCAAGAAGGCGCTGCGGCACGTGCTCTGCGGCCGCAACGCCTCGCACTCGGTCCGGCCGCAGGCCTTTCTACTCGGGCTCAACGGACGCTGCCTGCCCAACCTGCTCCGCGAGCAGGGCTACCGCACCGTCTTCCTGCAGAGCGCCGAGGAGCGCTTCGACCAGCGCCCGAGCGTCGTCTTCTCGATGGGCTACCAGAAGTTCATCGGGCCCAACAGCTACTCGCACGATGGATTCGAGCGCGCCAACACCTTCGGCTTCGACGACGAGAGCATGCTCGCGCCCAGCGAGCAGTGGCTCCGCAAGAACGCGGACCGCCCCTTCTTCGCCACCTACCTCACCGTCAACGGGCACTTCTTCTGCCAGCCCTTGACCCGCCACGGAATCCGTCACTTCGTGAAGGAAAAGGACTTCGACTGCTACCTCAACAACGTCAGCCACGACGACTTCTTCCTGCGGGGCCTCGTCGATCAGTATCGGGCGCTGGGACTGCTCGACAACACCATCTTCATCATCACCGCCGATCACGGTGAGGCCTTCGGCGATCATTGGCGGCGCGGCCACGGCGACACGCCCTGGGAAGACGCGCTGCACACGCCGTTCCTCATCTACGACGAGAGCGGCCGCTACGTCCGGCCTGGACTCCTCGAGGCGCTGGCGAGTGAGCTCGACATCCTGCCCACCGTGCTCGAGCTGCTCGGCTTCCAGGTGACCAAGGGACAGGTCGACGGGCAAACGCTCTTCCACCTGCCGGAGGATCGTACCCTCTTCATGTCGTGCTCGGAGGAGGACAACTGCCTCGCCAGCCTGCGCGGTGACCGCAAGTTCATCTATTACTTCTGGCGTCACCAGCCGCAGCTCTTCGACCTCCGCCACGACCCGCGCGAGCAGCACGATCTGAGCGCCGGCTTTCCCGACGAGGTCAAGGCGCGCCAGGCGGAGCTGCTCGATTGGGAGCGGCGGGTCCGCGAGACCTACGAGTACTTCGAGACCCACCGGCATACGCCGCCGGTGGATCAGGAGGACCTGCCCGATTCTCCGGAGCAGGTCCGCTGATCCGCAAGTCATCGGACGTGGTATCGCT
>JAYWAJ010000433.1:0-9349 GCA_043782525.1 Deltaproteobacteria bacterium
AGTGAAAAGTGCGGCGCGCCGCCAAAGCAGAGCCGCGCCTGCACGCGGGCGGCGGGACAGATCGGCGTCCAGCGGTGCGGATGGCGCACCGGCTCTCCCTGCAGCAGCGAAGGCCCGGTGACCCGCACCTCGCCTGCCAGGCGCCGGCGATCTCCCGGCACCGCCAGGTCGAGCCTGACGCGCAGGTCGATGCTGCCCGCGCCGCGGGTCAGGCGCAGCTCGCTCTCGCCGAGGCCGATGCGAAAGCCGCCCTCGATTTCGCTCGTCGCCCACTGCGATGGCTGACCCTGCTCGAGCAGCCACAGCACCGGCCGCTTGCCGCGGTAGAGCGCGAGGTTCACCGAGGGCATCGGCTGGCCGAAGAAGGGCAGGCCGCGGGCCCAGATCAGCACCAGCCCGTCGCCGGCGGCGTTGCGCGCGTCGGTGTACCACCAGTCGAAGGCGGTGGACGAAGCCGGCTGGGCCGACTCCCACGAGCGGTCCACGCCGAGCAGCGCCGTCATCGCAGGAGCTCCGCAGCAGACGCCACAGCGAGCGCGGCCGGCAGCGCGGCCCAGAGCGCGCGCCGCGGCCGCAGGTCTTCGCAGAGCGCCTCGGCGGCGCGACGGCCCGACGACGCGGCCAGCGGCAAGCCCGCGCCGGGGTGAGCGCTGCCGCCCGCCAGGTAGAGGCCGCGCACGTGCCCGACGCGGTTGCGCGGACGCTGGAAGGCCGTGCGCCAGGAGTGTGAGGCGAGGCCGTAGAGCGCGCCCTCGCTGCCGGGAAAGTCCCGCGCGAGCGTCCCCGGCCCGCGCTCCCAGATCACCTGCGCGCCTTCGCCGATCTCGCGCGCCCAGGGCGCGTCGGCGCTGCCGGCGGGCGAGTTCGTCATGGCGAAGATCGCCTCGCTCCCGGCGTCGATGCCGGCCGCGCCGTGCGCGACGCGCGGGGCGCAGAGATAGAGGGCGGGATCTGCGGGCTCCCGGCCCGCCGAGAGGTCCTCCATCTCGCGCAGGTAGTCGCGGGGAAAGCGGACCTCGTGCGCGGCGCGCTCGCGCAGCGGCGCGCGCAGGACCGCGCAGCGCCCCGAGAAGGAGCGGTCGCCGTCGACCTTGCGCCGCAGATCCTTCGGCAGGAGCGCACCCAGCACCAGCGACGGCTCGGCGTTGCAGAGAACCGCGGCGCCGTAGAGGCTCTCGCCGCCGCGCAGCCGCACGCCGCGGGCAGCGCCGCGCTCGACCAGGATGCTCTCCACCTCGGCGCCGAAGCGGAAGGCGACGCCGAGCCCGCGGGCCGCCGCCACCAGCCGCTCGGCCAGCCGGTACATTCCGCCGCTGACGCCGAAGCCGCCCAGCCCCAGTTCGACCCAGGCGATGGTGGAGAGCACCGCGGGAGCGCGCCGCACGTCGCTGCCGGCATAGGTGGCGAAGCGCGCGAGGATGGCGCGCAGGCGCGGGTCGTCGATCTCCTCCTCGATGGCCTGCCAGAGCGTGGTGAAGGGCCGGATGGCGGCCAATTCGCGCGGGCTCGCCGTGGCCAGCGCCTTCAGGCCCGGCGCCTCGCCGAAGACGAAGCGCGGCGCGGCCACTTCCCAGGCGATGCGCGCGCGCTCCAGGAAGGCCGCGAGCTGGCTGGAGGCACGCACCCCCAGCGAGGCACGGACGCCGTCGAGCGTGCCGGCGAGTCCGTTGCCGATCTCGAGGGCAGGTCCGCCGGGAAAGGTGTAGCGGAACCAGCGCACGGGCCGCTCGGTCTGCAGCGGAGGCGCACCCGCCAACGCGAGGAGCTCGTCGAAGACGGTCGGCAGCGTCAGGACGCTGGGCCCGGTGTCGATCTCGATGCCTGCGGCGCGCGCGCGCCCGAGCTTGCCGCCCGCCTCGCTCGCGCGTTCCAGCACCATCACGCGGTGTCCCGCGGCGGCGCAGGCGATCGCGCCCGCGAGCCCGCCGATGCCGGCGCCCACCACCACCACGTCGCTCAAGCGCGCGCTCCCCTCTTCGCGGTCCGCGGCCATTGCATCCAGCCGGACAGCCTGACCCGGTCGACCAGGACGATATGGGGAAGGGTCAGCGCGGCGAGTCCGACGAAGACGATCTGGATGATCCGCGCATCGAGCGGCAGGCCGCGAAGCGAATGCCAGGCCGCGGCGGCGATGATCAGCACGCCCACCATTGGAGCCAGCGACGCCGCGAGCAGGAGGCGGGAAGCGGAACGCCCGGAAGCGAACGTCCTGAGGATGTGGCGGGCGCTGTGCATCCCGCAAAAGAAGACGGTGAAGGCCAGCAGGGGCGGCGCGGCGAAGGCGAGGATTCCGACCGACGCCAGCTCGAGGCTGGCCAACCCATCCGCTCCCGCGCGGTGGAGGGCCGCGGCGGCGAGCCCGGCCAGCCAGGGCCACCCGAGAGCGTGCAGCAAGGGAACGATGCGCGCCGCCGCCTCGCTCCCCGCCAGGAACGAGAAGAGACGCGTCACTTCCCCCGCATGGAGCAGCGCGGGCAGGACGACGGCCGCGCCGCCGTAGAGGACGCGGGAAAGCCAGGTAGTTCCTTCCGGCGGATCGCCCGAGAAGTGGGCAATGGAAATCAGGAGGAAGGCAATGAGGAAGAGCAGCGGTTCCGTTTGCCACGCGACCACCGCGAGCGCCGCCAGGGCGCAGTAGCCGAGGACAAAGCCGAGCCAGTCCTTGAGGCTCCGCACCCGAAAGAGCCGCCGGGCGAGGACCGGATCCAACGCGCCATGCGGCACGCCGAGCACGGTGATCAAGGCGGAGAGCAGGACGATCTCCGTGCGTGGAGCAGCCGGTTCGAATCCGACGGCGGCTCCCGCGACCCCGATGGCAACCCCGCTGAACACCATCCCCTGGAGCCTGAGCGGGTTCATGGTTTTCGTCCCAGGGCTCGCAGCCAGGCGCCAGTCGCCGCCAGGGCCACTCCGGTGAAGCCCAGGGCCGGCGTGTCGATCAGGCGCAACTCGAGCCGGAGAGCGATGGCCAACAGCGCCAGCGCCACCCCGATTGATCCCAGGCCGAGCAAGGTGTTCCCGGCGGCACGGTGTTGGCCGCCGGGATCGCCCACCGGGTTCAGATGGCCCTCACCGTCGCGGTCTCGATCGACTCGCCGCGGGCGTCCATCTTGGCCCGTGCAATGGCGTAGATCATCACCCCATAGCCGCACTTGGCGGCGATGTCGGCGAAGCTGTAGCCGACCTGCACTCCCAAAAGCGAGGTGGTGCCTGCGACCCCCAAGAGGGGCAAGAGGTAGGCGATGGGATAGAAGCCCCAGGTCCCGATCAGCAGCAACCGGGTATTGCGGAGGAGGACCTTCACCTGGTCGCTCTCGTTGCTGGCGGCCCGCGACAGCTCTCCCCACAATGCATAGAGGATATAAATGAACGGAATCGTCGACAGCGTTCCCCAGAGGGCGCGCTCGCCGCTGGTCGCCGCCACTTCACCCGGATAGCCGAGCGCGATCATCAGGGCCGCCGCGACCACCAGCTTCGCCATCAGCGGTCCGCGGATGCCGGACTTCAAGTTCATCACCGCCACCAGCTCCGCGCAGAGCAGGGGAACCGTCAGCAACCAGTCCACGTAGCGGTAAGCATCGTTGAAGGGGTGCCCGGTCGGCTTGTAGACGCCGCCCTCGAGGCGGAAGGCCTCGCCCCAATTGTGGAAGATACGAAGGTAATGATAGCCGGCAATGACCACCACCAGGCTGCACATGATCATGGCGGGGCGAAAGCTCGGGCTGAGCTGCTGCCGGACGGAGACGAAAAAGACGAACGAGGCCAGCATGGCGGCGATCGCCAGGGAGAAGACGTTGTAGACGATTTGATATTGGCCCACCGAGAGCTCGACAAGGTGCACGGCATCCTCCGATTGAATGTCCAAAGGGACCTTCGCTTTGCGAGAGCGGTTAAGTAAGGTGGGCGGTCGGGCGGCAACCCTGATTGCTTTGTCGCGACCGCAATCCGCTCCGGGCGTGCGCTTGCCGCAAGAGTAGCGCGGCCGCACACCGCGCAGCCGCCGCGACACTTTGCCGCGTCTGCACGATCCTGGAGTGTCAGGCTTTGACCGGCTCGACGACCGGCGGCTGCGAGTTTGGCTGCTGCCTCTGCGCCACCTCGCGGATCTGGTCGAAGACCCGCTTGGGCCAAGTCCAGCCCCACTCCTTCTCCAGAAAGCCGTGGCGAACAGCTTTCAGAGCGACTTGCTCCTTCCCCGCGCCGGGACCGCGGCAAGCCTCGCGACGGTCGCGCGGAAGGCGCGGGTGTCGAAGGGCTTGCTCACGTACTCGTCGAATCCGGCGGCAAGGAGCCGCTCGCGATCGCCAACCATCGCCAGCGCTGTCACGGCGATGGCTGGGGGTCGCGCCCGCCCTCCGGCGTCCAATTCCTGAAGGAGCGCCGCGCCTCCGCCGCCAGGCACGTCAATGTCGAAGAGGAAGAGGTCGAACTGGTGGGTGGCGAGCAACACGCGCGCCTCCGGAATCGTCGCCGCCACCAGGAGGTCGTACTCGTTGCGTAGCGTGGCGGCAACGAGCGCCCGGTTCAAGGCATTGTCTTCGATGAGGAGGACCTTGCGCTTCGTCATGGTTGAGAACCTGCTGGCAGCCTGAAGGTGACGGTGCTGCCCACGCCAAATTCGCTGGTGAATGAAATGCTTCCTCCATGCGCCTCGATCAGGTGCTTGCTCAGGGCCAGGCCGAGGCCGGTGCCGCCGGGCCGCTGCCCGTCCTGCTCGACCTGCTCGAACTCTCCGAACAACCGCGGAAGCGCTGCGGCGGGCACTCCGATCCCCGTGTCAGCGACCTCTACCCGGACCCAGGGGGCCGTCGCGCGCACGCGCACCTGGACCTGGCCGCCCTCGGGTGTGAACTTCACCGCGTTGGAGAGCAGGTTATAGAGGACCTGGCGAAGGCGCAGCGGATCCGCGCTCAGCTCGGGCAGGTCGTCGGGCAGGTCGTAGGTGACGCTGACGTGGGCGCGCTCGGAGAGTGCCTGGATGCCCGGGCGCACCTCCTCGACGCAGCGGGCGAGCGATGTCTTTTCGAGCTGAAGTTTCATGCGTCCCGCCTCGGTTTTGGCGAGATCGAGAAGGTCGCCGATCAGCGCCAGCAGGTGCTTGGCCGACTGGTGGACATGGCCAAGATAGTCCCGTTGCTCCGCCGTAATGGGACCGGGGAGCTCATCCTCCAGCAGCTCGCTGAACCCGAGGATGGCGTTGAGCGGCGTGCGCAGCTCGTGGCTCATGTTGGCGAGGAACTGGCTCTTGGCGCGGCTCGCTTCGTGCGCGGCAGCCGCCACTTCCTCCATCGCGCTCATCATTCCCTCGACCTGCCGCGCCAGCGCGATGGCGAGGACCAGGAGCAAGAGCGCGGAGCCGCCGGCCAGGGCCAGGGTGCGGCGCCAGCGCGAGGCGTTCGCGGCATGCTGCTCCCACTGGGTGCGCTGGACCTCTCCCCAGAGGATGGCCACGGCGCTGTCGATGTCGTCGTTGGGCGCCTGGTCCATTCCCCGGACCATCGTGTCCGGAGTCTCCTTGTCCCCTCCGTCCTCGCGGGCGTAGATCTCCAGGGCCTCCCGGTAGCGGCGCCCGAGTGCCTCGTGTTCGACGAGGAAGCGCTCCATGTACTCGCGGACCGCGGGAACGGTCAGCTCGCGGGCCAGCGCGGTCCCCATGGCCCGCACCTCGGCTTCGCGCTCCAGGAACTCTTTGGTGTAGAGGCTTCGATCGGCCGGGCTCGTTCCGTGGAGCAGGATGTCCTTCCACGCCAGGACCTGCGCCTTGAACCCGACCTGCAACTCGCGGGCTTGCTCCTGCTGGCCGACCAGGCCGGAGATCAGCGCGTCGTAGGCGGCGGTACTCGTTTCCAGCTGTCCGAGCAGGGTGAAGACCACCGCAGAGCTGATCAGCGCGGCTGCGCCGAAGATGGCGTAGATCCTTCGAGCGACGCGCGGACGCGCTACGTCGCCCATGCTGGCTCCGCTCCCGCCGGGTCAAGAGCACTCCGGTGACCGGAGCCATTGCGAGCGCCGTCGATTGCGCCTTCGCTGGTCGGCCCGGTGCCCATGGCGCGGAGTGAACCTCTGGTAGCCTGCAGCGCAGGCGGTGAAACTCGCCCACACACGGGCGTCAGACCTTGACGACGTCCCCGAGCGCGGGCGGCTGCGAGTTCAGCTTCTGCCTCTGCGCCACCTCGCGGATCTGGTCGAAGACCCGCTTGGGCGGAGTCCAGCCCCACTCCTTCTCCAGGAGCGAGATCTTCTCCACCTCGCGGCGGATCGCCAGCAACTCCGTCTCGGGCAGCGCGCAGAAGGCGGCGACGCCCTGCGGGTCGAGCTGCGTCCCCGAGACGCGCTGCATCTCCTGCACCGCGGCGTCGTGCGACTGCGCCTTGCGGTACGGGCGGTCGGAGGTGATGGCGTCGTAGGTGTCCGCCACCGCGAAGAGCCGCGCGCCCAGCACGATCTTCTCGCCCGCCAGCCCGGCCGGATAGCCCTTGCCGTCGAAGCGCTCCTGGTGCTGCAGCACGATGATCGAGGCGTCGCGCAAGAACTCGATGCGCTGGAGCAAGGCCCAGCCGAGGTGCGGATGCTCGCGCATCTCGATCCATTCGTCGGTGTCGAGCGGCCCGGGCTTGAGCAGCACCGCGTCGCGCACGCCGATCTTGCCGATGTCGTGCAGCAGCGCGCCCACCTCGATGGTGCGCAGCTGGTGCGGGTCGGTGACGCCCAGCTCCTCGGCGATGCGCCGGGTGAAGCGCGAGACCCGGCGGCTGTGCCACTGCGTCTCGGTGTCGCGGTAGTCGAGCACCGCCACCATGCCGTCGAGCAGGTTGGTGGTGCGCTCGTCGACCAGCGCCTCGAGTCCCTTGTTGAGGGCCGCCAGCTCGGAGTTCTGCGACTGCACGATGGCGGTGAGCTGCCGGTTCTTCTCGCGCAGCGCATAGGTGTCGAAGGCCTGCCGCACGGTGCCGAGCAGCTCGACCCGGTTCCACGGCTTGGCGAGGATGCGGAAGATCTCGCCGTTGTTGATGGCGTCGACGGCGGCGCTGAAGTCGTGCGCGGCGGTGAGCAGGATGCGGATGGTCTCGGGCTGGAGGCCCTTGGCCTGGGAGAGGAACTCGGCCCCGGTCATGCCCGGCATCATGTAGTCGGCGGAGAGGACCTGGAACGGCTTCTCGCGCAGGCGCTCCAGCGCCTCCAAGGGGTCGGCGCAGGCCGTGACTTCGTATCCTGCCGCCTCGAAGGTGCGCTGGAGGGCGTGCAGGATGGGCGCCTCGTCATCCACTACGAGGAGCCGTTCGACCTCTTCCATTGATTCTCCACGTTGGTCGAAGGCAGCTTAGCCCAGACCGGGGGCGGGGCCCCATCGCTTTCGCGACGCGAGCCGTTTAAAAGGAGTGCATGTCGGATACCCCGCCGCTGCTGGTCGAAGCGCGATGGCTCTCGCAGCATTCCCAGGTCCGCATCGTCGACTCGCGCTGGAGTCCGGCGGGTCGCTCCGCCCGGGAGAAGTACGACGACGGCCACCTCCCCGGAGCGGTGTTCGTCGATCTCGACCGCGACCTCTCGCAGCCCGGCGGCCCCGGGCGGCATCCGTTTCCGGCTGCCGAAGTGTTCGCCCGCCTGCTCGGGCGGCTGGGCATCGGTCCGGGGACCCACGTCGTCGTGTACGACGACGCCAACAACTCCGTCGCCGCCCGGCTCTGGTTCATGCTGCGGGTGCACGGCCATGCGCGGGCCTCGCTCCTCGACGGCGGGCTCAAGGCCTGGACGGAAGCCGGCCTGCCGCTCTCGAAGGAGGAGCCCCGCATCGACCCGGTGCCGCCGCCAAAGCTCCTGCTCGACCAGGCGCGCCTCGTCGATCACGCGCAGGTGGAGCGCCGCGGCAGCGCCGTGCTGCTCGATGCCCGGGCGCCGGAGAGGTATCGCGGCGAGGTCGAGCCCATCGACAAGCGCGCTGGGCACATTCCGGGAGCGCTCAACGCGCCCTTCGCAGCCAACCTGACCCCTGCCCAGAAGTTCTTGCCGCCGGCGGAGCTGTACGCATTGTACCAAGCGTACGCGGCGCCCATCGTCTCTTGTGGCAGCGGCGTCACCGCCTGCCACGACGCCTTCGCCATCGAGCTGGCCGGCCTGCCTCCTGCGCGGCTCTACGTCGGATCCTGGAGCGACTGGAGCAGCGATCCGTCGCGACCCATTGCGACCGGAGCCGCGCCGGGTTAGCAGAAGGGCCCCATGCCCATCCTTGCCCTGCTGCTCGCCCTCTCCCCCGCCGAGAAGTCCGTCGCCGCGCGCATCACGCCGGCCGAGATCTCGGGCCACCTGCGCTTCCTCTCCGACGACCAGCTCGAGGGCCGCAAGCCCGGCCAGCCCGGCGACGAGCTGGCCATCAAGTACCTGGCCAGCCAGCTGGAGGCGATGGGCTTTACGCCCAAGGGCGACAACGGGTCCTTCCTGCAGGAAGTGCCCATGGTCGAGCTGCACGCCGAGGTGCCCAAGGAGGTCACCTTCAAGAACGGCGCCCAGGCGGTGACGCTGCATACCGGCGGCGGCGATCAGGCGGACTTCATCCTCGAGCCCAACGCGCACCTCGACCGCGCCACCGTCACCGACGCGCCGCTCATCTTCATCGGCTACGGCATCACCGCGCCGGAGCAAGGCTGGGACGACTACGCGGGCATCGACGTGAAGGGGAAGATCGTCGTCATCATGAACTTCAACCCGCCCTTCAAGGGCGAGGGCAACCGGCTCTGGTACGGGCGCTGGCCGTACAAGTACTGGAACGCCTCCAAGCACGGCGCGGCGGGCGCCATCATCATCCACACCACGCCCAGCGCGGGCTATCCCTGGCAGGTGCTGGCCAACTCGGCGAGCGGCACCCACCAGGATCTGCCGCCCTCGGAGGCCGACCCGAAGAACATGCAGTTCCAGGCCTGGGCCACCGAGGCGGCCTCGATGCAGCTCGCCAGGCTGGGCGGCCAGGACCTCGACGCGCTCCGCAAAGCCGCCAACCAGAAGGGCTTCAAGGCGCAGCCGCTCGCGGTCACGCTCTCGCTCTCGATGCCGGTCACGCAGAAGCAGATCCAGACGGCGAACGTGGTCGGCATCCTCCCCGGCTCGGATGCGAAGCTGAAGGACGAAGCGGTCCTCTACACCGCCCACCACGACCACCTGGGCAAGATCCCGACGGCGCCGGGGGTGGACGGCATCTTCAACGGCGCCCTCGACAACGCCTCCGGCTGCGCCACCGTCCTGACCATCGCGCGGGCGCTGGCGTCGGCGCCGCACAAGCGGTCGATCCTGGTCGCTTTCGTGACCGCTGAAGAGCAGGGCCTGCTCGGCTCCGAGTGGATGGCGCAGCATCCGC
>JAYWAJ010000434.1:0-24762 GCA_043782525.1 Deltaproteobacteria bacterium
AGGGGTATTCCGCCCGGAATGACCCTCGCCACGATCATTCCCGCTGGAATGGCGCTTGCCGCGCGCCTCGAGATCGTACGGCGCTGAAGAGTCTCAGCAACGTTGCGATCTTGCAGCCGGGCCGCCGCGGTCCCCGGCTTCGGCACCGTCCGTGCTGAAGAAGCCACCAGATCCCAACCGGTTCAGACGCGATGCGCCATGGACCCAGCGGCTTTGGAGGCACCCGTGAAGCGACTCGTGCGCAGTCTCTACTTCCAGGTCATCTGCGCGGTGATCATCGGCGCGCTCCTCGGCCACTTCCATCCTGCGCTCGGCGAGAAGCTCAAGCCGCTCGGCGACGGCTTCATCAAGCTGGTGAAGATGCTGATCGCGCCGATCGTCTTCGCGACGGTGGTGACCGGCATCGCCAAGATGGGAGATCTCAAGAAGGTGGGCCGGGTGGGCCTCAAGGGCATCGTCTACTTCGAGGTGCTCTCGACCATCGCGCTCATCATCGGCCTGATCGTCGGCAAGGTCTTCCAGCCCGGCGCGGGGATGAACGTCAACGCCGCCACGCTCGATACCAAGGCGATCGCCTCATATACGGCGCCCTCGGCGCACCTCTCGACGATCGACTTCGCGCTCAACGTCATCCCCAAGGACGTGGCCGACGCCTTCGCGCGCGGGGAGATCCTGCAGGTGCTCTTCTTTGCCATCCTCTTCGGCGTTGCGCTCGCGTCGATCAAGAAGGCCGGCGAGCCCGTGCTGACCTTCATCGATTCTCTCTCCGTGGTGTTCTTCAAGATCGTCAGCATCGTGATGAGGGTCGCCCCGCTCGGCGCCCTCGGCGCGATGGCCTACACGGTGGGCAAGTACGGCATCGTCACGCTGCTCTCGCTCGCCAAGCTGATCGCCTGCTTCTACGCGACCAGCGTCCTCTTCGTCTTCCTCGTGCTGGGCGCGGTGATGGCGTTCTCGGGCGTGTCGATCTTCAAGTTCCTCAAGTACATCAAGGAGGAGATCCTCATCGTCCTCGGCACCAGCTCGTCCGAGTCGGCGCTGCCGCTGATGATGAAGAAGATGGAGAAGCTGGGCTGCTCCAAGTCGGTGGTCGGACTGGTGGTGCCGATGGGCTACTCCTTCAACCTCGACGGCACCTCCATCTACCTGACGCTGGCCACGCTCTTCATCGCCCAGGCGACCAACACCCACGTCACGCTGGTGGAGGAGATCGAGATCCTCGCCGTGCTGCTCCTCACCTCCAAGGGCGCGGCGGCGGTGACCGGCGGCGGGTTCATCACGCTGGCGGCGACGCTCTCCGCCGTGGGCAGGATCCCGGTGGCCGGACTGACGCTGCTGCTCGGCGTCGATCGCTTCATGTCCGAGGCGCGCGCCATCACCAACCTGATCGGCAACGGCGTGGCCGCGGTCGCGGTCTCGAACTGGGAAGGCGAGTTCGATTTGCCGCGCGCCCGCCGCGTGCTGAGCGGAGAGAGTCCTGACCTGGTCCCAGCACCGGAGCCTGACGAACCGGCCCTCGCTGCCTGAGCGGCAAGCTGGGCACCCGCTGCCGCAACTGGCAGCGACATGGAGACTTCAAATGAAGACGAAATCGAGAACCCGGTTCATCCTCGACGCGCTCGCCTGGCCCTGGCGCTTGTTGCAGGATCTGGACACCCGGAGCGCGCTGCGGCCCGGCGGCGCCGGGTCGCACCCGGTCGGCTGGAGCCGTCTCTTCAACCGCGCCCCGCGGTAGAGGGATCCGACCGCTCGCTCCTTCTGCGCCGGCTCAGAAGATCATGGTCCACTGCACGGTCAGGGTCTTGGCGGCCGACCGGGCCAGGCTCGTGAAGGGCAACTGGCCCGCCGGGACCGGCGGAGTAAACCCGGCGCCGGCGTTGGTGATGCTGGTGGGCCCCACCGTCGACTGGCCGCGGTTGAGGGCGAACTCCATGTCGAAGTGCTGCAGGCTCTTGTCGATGTAGTAGACGAGGCCGGCGCGGAAGTTGCGCGAGTCGGCGGTGTGCGCCTGCGCGCACTGGGCCGCGGAGACGATGCCCGGCGTGTCGGTGCAGTCGTCGCTGTCGAAGTACTCCCAGGAGATGAACGGCTTCAAGGCGTGCCAGCGGTAGGCGACGTCGACGGTGAACCCCTTGCCGGTGTCCTTCGAGCCGATGCCGTTTCCGAAGAGGTACCCGCCCAGCGAGGTGACGAACTCCTGGTCTCCCGCGATCGGATAGTCGAAGAAGACGCTGCTGGTCAGCGAGCGGTGGTCGGTGACGCCCTTGAGCGTGCGCAGCGCCTGCGACTGGTAGGCGCCGGCCAGCGAGACGCTGAGCACCGGCTCCTTGGTGAAGAGGATGCCCTGGTAGAGATAGCTTCCTTCCTCGGAGCCGATCAGGTCGAAGTTCATGAACATGGCGACGGCGGGATTGCGCCTGGGATTGAGCCCGGCGCTGGTGCCGACGGTCTGCTGGACGCCTTCGTAGAGGCCGCCGCGAAAGCCGATCTTCTTCTTCAGGGCCCAGCCGCGGATCTGCACGCCGGTGGAGCGGTTGGCCGGGTACTGGCTGGTGGTCAGGCCGCGGAACATGTCGGGGTGCCCGTCGATGTTGGGATAGTTGCCGCTGCTCATGATCATGAAGCGCGAGGCGGGGAAGAAGATCAGCCCGCCTTCGATGAGCAGGACGTTGTCGCCCTTGGTTCCCGCCGGACCCCAGGCGGCCCAGGCGTCCTGGATGATCAAACGCGGGGTGAAGTTGCCGTACCTGCCGAAGTTCGGATTGTCGATCTGCACGTAGTAGAGCCAGTTGCTTCCGATGCCGCCGCTGCCGTTGACGCGCGTCCGGCGGACGTACAGGTCGTAGGCCGGATCGCCCGAGGGCGAACCGTACTCGGTGAGCTGGAAGCGCGGCTGGATGTAGATTTGTAAATTAAGCGTGATGTCCGTAGTGGAGAGCGGAACGTTGATGGCGTGGGAAGCGGCCGGGACCAGGCACAGCAGGATTCCGGCAAGCAGGCTCAAGCTCAGACGCATCCGTCCGTCTCCTTGGTAGGCGATCGCTAAGACCACAGGCGCGGATACTATTCCGCACCTGCACTCCCTACAAGGATTCGATCGAGCGCTCTCCACGCCGGAGCGCGCCACCCTCGGTAAAGCCCTTTCAATCTTCATCCCCGGGAAGCTGCTCGTCTTGCCGCCGGTTCTGCCCTTGCCTGCCGGACAAGGAGCATCCATGCGCAAGCTTGCCTGCCTCACCGTCGTGTTGTGCGTCTCTTCCGCGGCCTCGGCGTCGGTGCTCTGGCGCGGCGACTACGAGAGCGGGGACATTTCGCAGTGGTCCGGCTACGAGGGCCTTCCCAGCCGGTTCAGCCTGGTGCAGTCGCCGGTCCGGCAGGGGAAGTACGCGCTGCGCGTCGAGCTGCACCAGGGCGACGTGGTCTTCAGCGGGACCCGCAACGAGGTCTCGAACGAGGGCGCTCCCGAGGTCGAAGGCAACGACCGCTGGTACTCGTGGAGCACGATGTTTCCCGCCGGCTTCCCGGCGCCGCAGACCTGGCAGGTGTTCACGCAGTGGCACCACAGCGGCTGCTGCGGCTCGCCGCCCCTGGAGTTCGACGTGCTCGGCGAGACCATCCAGATCTCCCACCAGGGCGACACCATCCTCTGGAACACGCCGCTGGTGCGCGGCGTCTGGCACGACTTCGTCATCCACGTCTATTTCTCGCCGACCGCTGGCTTCATCGAGTTCTGGTACGACGGCGTCCAGGCGCTGCGAAAGACGGCGGTGCAGACGCTCAATCCCGGCGAGTCCGCGTACCTGAAGCAGGGCCTCTATCGGGACGCTTCCATCGCGCCGGCCGCGGTCATCTTCCACGACGGCATGACCATCGGCACCACCCTCGCCGACGTCGCGCCGCAGCTGGTGGTTCCGGCGGTGCCGCCCCCCGCCCCGGCCGATGCCGGAGTTCCCGACGCGGGCGCTGCCGGCGCTCCCGATGCGGGCAGCCCCGCGGTCGATGCGGGCGGCGCCGCCGTCGACGCCGGCGCGCCAACCGCTCCCGGCGACCCGCAGGACGCCGGTGTGATCGCCGCGCTCCCGACCGACGCAGGCGCCGCTGCCAACGACGCGGACGCGGGGACCGCCCCCGATCCCGCGGCGACCGTTCCGGTGTTCACCTCGTCCCTCTCGGGCAGCGGCTGTTCGACGACCGGCGCCGGAGTGTTCGCGCTCCTCGGCCTGCTCGCGCTCGCGCTGCCGCGGCGACGCGCCCGGCGCAAGCGGGCGGGTTCGCCCTCGTCCGGTGAGGTCCGATGAGGGCCCCGCGCCTGCCCCGGACCTTCTGGCTGGCCGCACCGTTCCTGGTGCTGGGCCTGCTGGTCGCCGGCCTCGCCTTGACTCCGCTCTGGATCGCGCGCGCCCAGGCCGGCGGTGGCGCGTCCGGCGGTGGCGCGTCCGGCGGTGGCGCGTCCTCCAGCGCCGCGCTGGTCTCGGCGGTGCGCACGCTGGGCATGGTCAAGAACTTCAGCCTCGTCTGGGCCTGCGCTGGCGTGGTGGGAGGCATCCTGGCGGCGCTGCTGGTGCGGCGCCACCAGCGGTTCTCCCGCGAGGAGCACGAGCGCGACCGCGAGCGCGCCGTCGAGCTGGAGCAGTTTGCCAACCGGGTGGCCCACGACATCATCAGCCCGCTCGGGCCGGTGACCGCCGGCGTGCACCTCCTCTCCAACAAGCTGCGTGGCGATGCGCGCGCGCAGGGCGTGGCCACCATCGTGCGGGCGGGCGTCGACCGCGTTGCCGCCATCGTCGACGAGCTCCTGCGCTTCGCCTGGTCGGGCGGCCGCGCGGCGCCGGGCGAGTCGGCGGACCTGGCGACCGCGGTCGAGGCCGTGCGCGACGAGCTCTTGCCCGCCGCCCGCGCCAGCGGCATCTCGCTCACCTTCGAGCCGGCGCCCCACGTCGCGGTGGCCTGCGCCGAGGCCGCCATCATCATCGTCCTGCAGAACCTGGTGCGCAACGCCATCAAGTACATCGGCAACGGGCCCCGCAAGGTCATCCGCGCCAGCGTCCGCGTGCTCTCCGGGAAGGTGCGGCTGGTGGTCCAGGACACCGGCCCCGGGATCCCCGCCGGCATGGAGCAGGCAGTGTTCGAGCCCTACGTGCGCGGCGACGACAGCCTGTTGCCGGGGCTCGGCCTCGGGCTCGCGACCGTCAAGCGCATCGTCGAATCGCGCGCCGGGTCGGTGGGCGTCTCCTCGACACCGCGCCGGGGAGCAACCTTCTGGGTGGAGTTGCCCCTGACGCAGCCGGTCCCTCCGAGCGCCGCGGGAATTCTGCAGCGATGACCTGCGCGACCCTACCGAAGCTCCCGGCCGCGGCCTGGAATGCGTGCGAAGCCGCGCCGGTTCGTGAACTCATGAAGATCGCGCTGGCCAGTGCCGTATCCTGCCTCCTGTGTGCATGTGGGGCCGTCCCCTCCCCGACCATGCCGCCGGAAAGCCGCGCGCTCACGCTCACCGCCTCGCCCCGCGTGCTCTTCCTCGGCAACAGCCTCACCGCCACGCAGGCCACCAGCGGCGACGACATGCCCGCGATCCTCTCCCGCTTCGCCGCCAGCCGCGGGCGGGCGCTCGCGGTGAGCGAGGCCATCGACCTCGGGCACACGCTGCAGGAGAGCTGGAACGCCTCGATCCCGCAGCCGTACCTGACGCTGGGCGGGCCGTACGACGTCATCGTCTACCAGGAGTACAGCACGCTGGCGCTGGAGAACCCGGACCTCTTCTTCAGCACCGCGCTCAAGACCTACCAGCCCTCGGAGCAGAAGGCGCTCAAGCCCGGGGCACAGATGATGCTGTTCGAGAACTGGGCGCTGCAGGATCCGTCGCCCTACGCGACCCGCGCGCAGGCCCTGGCGGCGCTCCGTTCGTCGTACGCGCAGCTCTCGACGGCGCTGAGCACCGCCAACCAGATCGCGCCCTTCGCCGACGCCTGGGAGAAGGTCTTCGCCACCCGCCCGCAGAGCTTCCTCTTCCTCTCCGACGGCAAGCACCCCAGCGACGCCGGCATCTACCTGAACGCGTGCTTGATGTACGCGCTGCTCTTCAGCGAGTCGCCGGCGGGGATGCCCGCGCTCTTCCTCTCCGCGCAGGACGCGGCCTTCCTGCAGGGCGTCGCGGCCGGGTTCATTCCGGCGGCGCCGCCTGCGGATGCGGGCGTTGCCGATGCCGGCGTTGCCGATGCGGGCGTGAAACCCGACGCAGGAGTGGCCGATGCCGGCGCCGCCGACGCGGGAGTGGCCGCAGCAGACGCTGGCGTCGCCGACGCCGGTGCGGCGGGCTCCGCGGACGCCGGCGCTCCGGATGCGGCGGTGCCGCCGGAAGCAGTCGACGCCGGATCTCCGGAGACCGTCCCTGCGGATCCCGAAGCGGGAGCAGCCGTGGTTCCCGTCGCCGCACCGCCCGCCTCGCGGGTCGCGCCTGCGGGCGGATGCAGCAGCGGCGGGGGCGCCCGCTTTCCCGCCTTGGCGCTGCTGCTGTGCCTGCTCTGGAGCCGCCGCCGGCGCGGGCTGCTCTCGCCGCCGTAGTCGGCCGCGGCTTCAGCGGCGCTGGTAGACGATCTTCCCTCCCACCAGGGTGGCGTCCACCCGCGCGTGGACCAGGTCCGCGGCGGGCCGATCGAAGACGGTGAGGTCGGCGGCCAGGCCTTCGGTCCCGCGTCCTCGCCAGCCCTCCTCGAAGGCGGCGAAGGCGGCGCCGGTGGTGAAGGCGCGCAGCGTCTCGTCGAGGGTCAGCTGTTCCCCGTCGCTCCAGCCGGCGCGCTCGACGGCGGCGCGAAAGCCGTCGACCACGCTCACCTCCTCGACGGGAAAGTCGCTGCCGAAGGCGAGCGGCGCGCCGGTGAGGACCAGGCCGCGGTTGCCGGGGTCGTCGCTGTAGGGCGCGAGCAGCGCGGCGCCGCGGGAGCCGAGCGCGCCGTCGGCGTAGATCTTGAGGCCGCGCAGGGTGAAGAACGCCCCCGGCTTCGACGGCGCCGGCGGATGGGCGAAGATCCGCGCGGCCTGGTCCTGCGCGCCGTAGGCGTAGACGCGCAGGTGCAGCCTGCCCCGGGCGGCGAGGCGTTTGTATACGTCCGTATACGCGAGGGGGATGCCCATCTCGTGCACCTCGGTGAGCCCCTCGGCGAGGGCCAGCTCCTGCCCGCGCAGGATGGCGGCTTCGATCTCGGCGGGGCTGGGGGCCGGCACGGCGCGGTCGATCAGGGACATGGCGTTGTCGACGAAGATGCCGGTGGGCGCGCCGCTCGGGTCGCGGACGCCCTTGCCGCCGGGCGGATCCTGGCTCGCGCGGGTGAGGCCGGCGGCGCGCAGGGCGGCGGCGTTGGCCCAGCCGGCGTGGCCGTCGACGCGGCGGACCCAGACCGGCCCCGGCAGCGCGTCGAGCGCGGCGTGGGTGGGGAACTTTCCGTCGGGGAAGAGGTTCTGGTCCCAGCCGCGGCCCAGCGTCCAGGCGCCGCGGCGGTGGCGGTCGCGGGCGATGCGGCCGGCGCAGTCGGCGGCGGAGCGGCACCCGCGCAGCTCCACCTGGTTGCGGGCGAGGCCGAGGTTGACGAGGTGCGCGTGCGCGTCGGTGAGCGCGGGAACGACGGCGCGGCCCTGCAGCTCGATGACCCGCGTCTTCGGGCCGGCCAGCGCCGTGGCCGCGTCGTCGAGGGCGACGATGAGGCCGCCGCGGACGGCCAGCGCCCGGGCATGCGGACGCGCCGGGTCCTGCGTGAGGATGTCGCCCCCGCGCAGGATCAGGTCGGCGGGAGGACCGGCAGCTGCGGCAGTTGCGCTGCAGAGGACGGCAACCAGGGCGGATGGGCGCATGCCCCGCACGCTACCTGAGCAGCGGCGCAACCGGCACCTTTCGGGCAGTTCGATCAGGTCATCCGGCGGAAGCTTCCCGGCGTGTAGCCCACCACGCTCTTGAAGCAGCGGCTGAAGTGGGCCTGGTCGGCGAAACCGCAGGCGACGGCGACGTCCGCGACCGCCAGCCCCGAGGCGAGGAGTTGGCGGGAGTGGGAGACGCGCAGCTGGAGCTGGAAGGCGTGGGGCGCGACCCCGACCTCTTCATTGAAGAGGCGGATGAGGTGGAACTTGCTCAGGCCCGCCGAGAAGGCCAGATCGTCGAGGGAGACCGGATCCGCGAAGCGCTCGTGCAGGATCTTCACCGCCTTGCGGATCTCGGGCCGCGCGACGCTGCCGGAGTCGGCGGTGGAGGCGAGAAAGTCCAGGGCCCGCTCCATCAGGCGATCGAAGCTGGCGCGCAGCGCGGGCCCCGGGGCCTCGGTCACCAGCTGCCGCTCGAGGTCCCGCATCGCCTCCGCCAGCCGCGCGTCGTCGAGGTGGCGGACCTTGAAGTCGGATGAGCGCGGCCCCTCGCGCCGCTGCATCCAGGCGTCGAACACCAGCGGATCGAGGTACACCCGGAGCGTCGTGGCCGACTCGCTGACCCGGCGCACCACCCGGAAGTTGCAGTCCGGCGCGCCGATCATGCAGCCGCCGGCCTTCTCCTTCCAGACGTCGCTGCCCGAGCGGACCTCGGCTTCTCCGGCCACCAGCAGCTTCAGCTGCACCATCGGGATCAGCCGGAAGGGCGGCAGCGGCCCGACGTGCGCGTGGAGGCTGACCTCGACGCCGGGCAGGTGGGGTGAAGACCAGCCGCGGGAGCTGTGCATCGCGTCCGTCGAGCTGCTGAGCAAAGAGAGCTCCTGTGGAAGGCGACGTTTGCGCTGCGAGCGTGTCCGGGTCCACCGACCATGGTCGGCCTTTCGCTTTCCCGCAAGTGGTGTCCACTGGCCGCCTCGTGGTAGCGAGCATTGGTGCCCACGACGCGTTCGCACCTGCCGGGCAGGCTGGTCGGCAGCCCGTGGTTCTGGATCGCCGCCATCGGCTTGCTCTTCGGCGCGCCCTTCCTGCGCGGGCTGCGCGCCGGCAAGCCTCCCGCTCCGCCGCCGGTCCTGGGAGCCTTTCCGGTTTTCGCGCTCGACGGCGATCGCGGGGAGCACCTCTCCTCGGCGTCGATGCGCCGGCACGCCTTCATCGCCAACCTGCTCTGCGTCGGCTGCGGCGCCGAGGGATCGCTCGCCGCCGAGGCCATGCGGAAGCTGCAGCACCGCTCGCGCAACCTCGGCGACGCGCTCTGGCTCCTCTCCTTCTCTCCCGACGGCGACGCGGGCGCGCTCGCCGCGGTGCGCAGCGCGCGTCCGAGCAGCGAGCGGCTCTTCCTCGTCGCCGGCGCTCCCCCGCCGGTGCGCGCGCTCTTTCCCGCCGGAAAAGGCCTGCTGCTGGTCGACGGCCGGATGCGCATCCGCGGGCGCTATCCCGGAGCCACGCCCGATGATCTCGACGACGTCCTGCGCGATGCGGCGCGGGTGCTGTCGGAGCCATGACTTCGCAATTTTCTTCAAGACTCCGGCCCCTTCCTTGAGGAATTGCTTTGCGTTCAAAGCATCGCCTGCATGCTGCGCACGCTTGGAGGGACTCGATGCGGAGAACGATCGGACTCACCGTCGCCGGACTCGCCGCCTGGCTGATCGTCTTCTTCGGCCTGGGCCTCTTCTCGCCCGTGGCGGGCGCCCTCCCGCTCTTCGCGCGGAAAACCGGCCTCGCCTGCTCGGCCTGTCACGAGGTCTGGCCGCGGCTCAACGACTTCGGCGTGAACTTCCGCGACCGCGGCTACCGGCTCAAGCGCGATCGCGACATTCCCGTCGAGCAGGACCCTTCCTACTTCCCGCTCGCGCTCCGCACCACCGCCGGCTACCAGTGGCTGCGGCAGACGCTGGTGGCGACCGACACCGGGCCCGTCACCACCAACACCGGCACCTTTGGCTTCACCGGCATCGACATCTGGGCCGCGGGCACGCTCGGCGAGAAGCTTTCCTTCGCCATCACCTATACGCCAGGCCTGGTCGGTGCCGGTTTCCAGCTCGGCAACAACGCGGGAAGCAGCGACCTGGAGAATGCGTGGATCGGCCTCCACGACATCGGCGTTCCAGACTGGATCAACCTGCGGGTCGGAAAGCACGCGCTCGACCTGCCCATCGACGAGCACCGGCAAATCACCCTGACGTCGGGATACAACGTCTATCATTTCCAGCCGGCAAATTCGGCGGTGAGCTTCTCGCCCGGCGACAACCAGGCCGGCATCGAGCTGTATGGCCATTCCGACCTGTCGCGAGTGCGGTACTCGGTCTCGCTGGTCAACGAGCGCGACGCGCCCTACTTCTCCAACAGCGGGGTCAGCAACCCCGTCGTCTGGGGTCACTTCACCGGCCAGCAACTGCTCGACAGCAGCATCCTCGTCTCGGTGAAGGGCGGGGTCTTCGGCTCGGTCGGGTGGCATCCGGTCGGGGTCTCTCTCTTGACCCCGCTGAATCCCGACGGGACGGCGGCCGGCCCTCCGGTGCAGGTCCAGGGCACCGGCAACAATCTCAAGAAGCATTACAACTATGGCGCCGAAGGCCACCTCCAGTTTCTCAGCAACGCCAACCCGCTCACGCTCACCGGCGTGCTCTGGGGCGGCCAGCAGGACGCCGAGCTGGGCGGCCGGACGGCGACGCAGGATGCCAAGTGGGTCGGGGCCTTCGTCGAAGGCGTCTATACCTATCATCCGCGGCTCAGCCTGATCGCGCGGTATGAGCGCATCCGCACCACCCAGGCGAGCGATCCCCTGAGCTTCCAGCCCGGCGCCGATCTCACCTCGTTCACCGGTGCCATCCGCCACACCTTCGAGATCTCCAGTCGAACCGAGGCCGCGCTCCAGCTGGAGATGACCAAGAGCAGCACCCCGGCGCCGGACGGCACCGTTCCTTCGTCGTATACCGGTCTCATCGCCTTTGACTTCACGATGTAAGGAGGCGCCCATGTTCGGATGGAAGTCAGCCCTGCTGGTCGCCCTGCTCCCGGCGGCGGTCGCCCTCGCGCAGACGCAGCCCGCGCCTGCCGCACCGGCGCCAGCTGCGAAGGTGACGCCGGAGCCCGCGGCCGAGAAGCCGCCCAATCCGCCGCGGCCCCTCGACCCCGAGCGGATCGCGCGCGGCAAGCACGTCTACCAGCGCTTCTGCCTCAGCTGCCACGGCGAGAACGGCGACGGCCGCGGCTATTCGGCGCAATGGCTGAACCCCCAGCCCCGCGACTTCACCCGCGCCATCTTCAAGTGCCGCTCGACGCCCAGCGGAACGCTGCCGGTCGACGACGACCTGATGCGCACGCTGCACGAGGGCCTCTACCACACCAACATGCCCTCCTGGTCGGTGCTCGGCGACCGCAACCTCCGCGACGTCATCGAATATCTCAAGACCTTCTCGTCGCGCTGGAAGGAGGAGGGCCCGGGCGACTCCATCGTCTACGCGCCCGAGCCCGCCGACAACGAGGACTCGCGCAAGAAGGGCCAGTCGATCTGGAACGCGCAGGCCTGCTTCAACTGCCACGGCCAGGGCGGCAAGGGCGACGGCGCCTCGGTGCCGACGCTCTACGACGACTGGGGCTTCCACACCGTGCCCTTCGACTTCACCTCGAGCCCGCACCGCAAGTGCGGCAACACCGACCAGGATCTCTACCGGACCTTCCTCACCGGTCTGAACGGGACGCCCATGCCGTCGTTCGCCGACACCGTCCCGCCCGAGGACGCCTGGCACCTGGTCCACTTCCTCAAGACGCTGCGGGTGGAGAACACCCAGCAGGGCCTCTTCCATCTCTTGGTGGGGAAGTAGTTGGAACACGCGGCGCCCGGTCCCGCGCTCTGGCCCCGCGACGCCCAGTTCGGCCGCTCCAGCGCCGGGAAGATCGCCATGTGGATCTTCCTCGTCTCCGACGGCCTCTCGTTCGCGGGCCTGCTCTTGGCCTACGGCATCCTGCGCGGCGAGAGCCAGGTGTGGCGGCACCCCGGCGAGCCCGACCTGGGCATCGGCTTCACCGCCGGCCTCACCTTCCTGCTCATCTGCTCCAGCGTGACGATGGTCTTCGCCTTCGAGGCGGCCGAGCGCAACCTGCGCGGCCGGGCGGCGGCGCTGCTCGGGGCCACCGCGCTGGGCGGCGCGCTCTTCCTCCTCGGCCAGTACTCCGAATACTTCGGCATCCTCCATCCGGGGCTGAGCAAAGAAGGGCTGGTCTTCGGCCAGAGCGCCTACGCCAGCACCTTCTACGTGGTCACCGGCTTCCACGGCATGCACGTGCTGGCGGGCACCCTCTACATCCTCATCACGCTGGGCCGCTACTTGAAGGGCACCGCCACCGCCGCGCAGATCGAGCTGCTCGGGCTCTTCTGGCACTTCGTCGACCTGGTCTGGATTCTCGTCTTCACCATCGTCTACCTGATCCCGGCGGCCCCTTGACCTCCGAGACCTCCACCGCGCCTTCCTCCCACGCACGCCAGTACCTGATCATCTTCGGGCTGCTGGCGGCGCTCACCGCGCTGGAAGTCGCCGTGGCCTACCTGCCGGGTCACCGGCAGGCGGTGATGGCGACCCTCTTCGCCCTCGCCGTCGTCAAGGCCGCCTGCGTGGCGCTCTTCTTCATGCACCTCAAGTGGGAGGCGCGGCTGCTGCGGCTGATCGTGGTCATTCCGCTGGCGCTGCCGGTCATCTATGCGCTGGTGCTGATCACCGAATCGGTCTGGCGGAGGATCGGATGAGCGCCCTCTTCGCCTGTGCCGTCTGCGCGCAGCAGACCACCTCGTCCGCCGTCACCGCGCTGCTCTTCGCCTTCCTCGCCGTGCCCTTCGCCGTCGCGGCCCTGGTCGTCCACGCCATCCGCCATGTCGATTCCTGAGGCCCGAATGCTGCTCTTCGCCGCACCGCTCGAAGGCCACGGCTACGGGATGCCGCACGACGCCTCGCTCGACGGGTGGCGCATCGACGCGCTCATCAACGAGACCAGCTTCTTCGTCGTGCTGCTCTTCGTCCTCATGGTGGCCTGGATGCTCTGGGCCGTCTTCAGGCACGGCCGCAATCACCAGGCCCGCTTCGATCACGGCACCTCGCGCCGCTCCATCGCGGTCGCGCTCGGCATCGCCGCCGCCATCTTCTTCGTGGTCGACGGGCACCTCTTCGTCAACTCGGTGCTCTCCTGGAGGGACGTCTTCGGCAACTTCGCCTGGGCCGAGAGCCAGCCGCAGGCGGTGCGCGTCGAGGTCAACGCGCACCAGTGGTCGTGGGCGGTTCGCTACGCCGGTCCGGACGGCAAGTTCAACACGCCGGACGACATCGTGCTGCTCAACGAGGTGGTGGTGCCGCAAGGCGCGCCCATCCTCTTCCAGCTCGTCTCCACCGACGTCATCCACGCCTTCAACATCCCCAACATGCGCGCCAAGATCGACGTCGTCCCGGGCATGGTCAACCGCCTCTGGTTCACGCCCAGGGAGACCGGCGAGTTCGACATCGCCTGCGCCCAGCACTGCGGCGCCAACCACTACAAGATGAAGGCGAAGCTCACCGTGCTGCCCCGCGCCGACTACGAGCGCTGGGCGGCAGAAGCTTCCGCCAATTCCGACCGCGCTTTCGATCCCGACGACAAGGACAGCCACTGGGGTTGGGAGTGGTCCGAGCACTCGAGGATCTGATGGACGCCGCCGAGCTGAAAGCCTACGAAGAACTGCAGCCCATCCATCCCGACCCGGCCAGCTTCCTGCGCCGCTACGTCTTCTCGCTCGACCACAAGGTCATCGCCAAGCAGTTCCTCTGGGCGGGCCTGATCTTCCTCCTCGTCGGCGGCACGCTGGCGATGATGATCCGCTGGCAGTGGGCCTATCCGGGCCAGCCGGTGCCGGTGCTGGGCCCGCTCCTGCTCAAGAACTCGGGCGGCGTCATCGGCCCCGCCACCTACATGACCGTGTTCACCATGCACGGCCTCATCATGATCTTCTTCGCCATTACCCCCATCCTCATCGGCGCCTTTGGAAACTATTGCATTCCATTGATGATCGGCGCCCGGGATATGGCCTTCCCCTTCCTCAACCTGGCCTCCTTCTGGACCTTCGCCCTCTCGCTGGTGCTGGTCCTCTGCTCCTTCTTCGGACAGCTGGGCGCGGCCGGCGCGGGCTGGACCACCTATCCGCCCCTCTCCACCAACATCGGCACGCCGGGCAACGGCCAGACCTTCATGGTCGCCGCCATCTTCGTCACCGGCGTCTCCAGCATCATGGGCGGCATCAACTACGTCACCACCGTCATCCGCCACCGCGCCCCCGGCATGGGCTACTTCCGCATGCCGCTCACCGTCTGGGGGCTGTGGCTCACCGCCATCTTGAACGTCCTCTTCGTGCCGGTGCTGGGCTCGGCGGCGCTCCTGCTCTTCCTCGACCGCGTCTTCGGCACCCAGTTCTTCATCGCCGGCGCGGCAGCGGTGAAGGGCGGCGGTGACCCCATCCTCTTCCAGCACCTCTTCTGGATCTTCGGCCACCCGGAGGTCTACATCCTCATCCTGCCCGCCTGGGGCATCGTCAGCGACATCCTCTCCTTCTTCAGCCGCAAGCCGGCCAACTGGTACCGCGGCTCCGTCTACGCGATGTGCGCGGTGACGGTGCTCTCGGCCGTCGTCTACGGCCACCACATGTTCATGACCGGCATGAACCCGCTGCTCGGCCAGAGCTTCATGCTCCTGACGCTGATCATCTCGGTTCCCGCCGAGGTGCTCTTCCTCAACTGGCTGCGCACCATCTGGCGCGGCTCCATCCGCACCGACCCGCCCATGCTCTTCGCGCTGGGCATGGTCTTCGTCTTCGGCCTGGGAGGCCTGACCGGCCTCTACCTCGGCGCCACCGTGCCCGACATCTATCTGCACGACACCATGTTCGTGGTCGGCCACTTCCACCTCACCATGGCGGCGGCGTCATTTCTCGGCAGCCTCGCGGCCATCTACTACTGGTTCCCCAAGATGTTCGGGCGGACCATGAGCCCGGGCCTCGGCAAGCTGCACTTCTGGTGGTCGGTGGTGCTCATCACGCTGGTCTTTAGCGGCCAGCTGATCGCGGGCTATTCGGGGCAGAGCCGCAGGCTCTACGATCCGTACCAGTACAGCTTCCTCCAGCACCTGCGCCCGCTGAACCAGTACACCAGCTACGCCGCCTTCATCCTCCTCGCCGGCCAGTTCGTCTTCATCTACAACTTCATCCACAGCATGGTGGCCGGCCCGAAGGCGAGCGACAACCCGTGGAGCGTGGGCACGCTCGAGTGGTTCACCACCTCGCCTCCGCCGCACCACAACTACGACCGCATCCCGCTGGTGCTGCGCGGCCCGCACGAGTTCGCCGATCCGGAAGTGCGCCATCGCCTCGGCCGCGACTGGATCGGCCAGGCCGAGGTTCTGCCGGAGGTCGCGGCCACGCCGGCGACCTTGAGGGGCGCATGAGCGCGCAGGCGGCGACGGTGCTGACCTACCGGCCGCCGCGCGCGCGGAACGACGCCACCGCCTGGCTGGGCATGCTCCTCTTCCTCGGCTCCTGGGCGATGATGTTCGCGGCGCTCTTCTTCGCCTATGGCGTGGTCCGCGCGCACGCCGGAGACTGGCCGCCCGAGGGCACGCCCCGGCTGCCGCTGCTCCTGCCCGGCCTCAACACGCTGGTGATGGGCCTCAGCAGCCTCGCGCTCCAGCGGGCGCTGGCGTCGGCGCGCGCCGGAAGGACCGCGCAGGTGCGGCCGGCTCTCGGCGCCGCCATCGCGCTGGGTCTCGTCTTCCTCGCCGCGCAAGGCCTGCTCTGGTCGCGCCTCTGGAGCGCGGGCCTGCGCATCGACGGCGGCCCCTATCCGTCGGTCTTCTGGGCCCTCACCGTCTTCCACGCGCTCCACGTGCTGGTGGGCCTGGGCGGCCTCGCCTACCTGGTCGTCCGCAGCGGCGACCATGGCCCTGCCCGCCACGTCGCGCTGCGCCTGTGGACCGGCTTCTGGCACTTCGTCGGCGCGGTCTGGCTCGTCCTCTACCTCTCCGTCTTCGTCATCTGATCGAGGCCACCTCCATGCGCCGTCTGCTCATCCTCGTCGCGCTCTGTGCCGCCTGCCGCGAGCCCCAGGAGTTCAAGGAGCCGGTCAAGCTCGCCGGCCGCGTCGTCGACGCCGAGACGCTCAACCGCGGCCGCCACGAATACATGCAGTACTGCCGCGCCTGCCACGGCGACCAGGGCGACGGCAAGGGGCCGGCCGCGCCCGGCCTGCGTCCGCCGCCCCGCGACTTCACCCAGGGCTCGTACAAGTTTGCCTGGGTGCTCGACCAGAAGCTGCCCCGCGACGAGGACCTGGTGCGCATCGTGCGCAGCGGCCTGCACGGCACGGCCATGCTGGGCTGGGACGTCCCCGACGGCACGCTCGCGGACATCATCCAGTATCTGAAGACGCTCTCGCCCAAGTGGAAGGAGGACGACGCCGTGGGAGATCCGGTGGTGCCGCCGCCCGACCCCTGGGGCGACGCGCGGCAGAAGGAGGCCGTCGCCCGCGGCCGGCAGCTCTACCACGGCTTCGCGCAGTGCCTCGGCTGCCACGCCGCCTATGCCACCAGGCAGGAGATCTACGACGCCGGCAAGGCCACCCTCGGCACCGGCAGCACCGACTTCCGCGACGCCATGTACCTGCCGGAGATGAAGGACAGCGAGTACGGCGTGAAGATCCTGCCGCCCGAATTCCTCTTCCACCAGCTGCGCTCGGTGCGCGACGGCACCGAGCTCGAGGACCTCTACCGGGTGCTGGTCGCCGGCGTCACCGGTGCGGCCATGCCCGCCTGGAACCCGGTCACCCTGCCGAACAAGGAGGCCGACATCTACGCGCTGGCCTACTACGTCCGGTCGCTGGTGCGGCTGAAGGGAACGCCTGCCGCGGACGAGCTTCACCGCGCCATGTCGGCGCAGGCGGCCTTCATTCCTCCGCCGGAGCCGCCCGCCGCGACAGCCAAACCCTGACCGCGCCCCTGGCCGCTCCCCGGATGCGCACCCGGGCTACTTGACCTTGCCGGTGAAGGTCGCCGCGCCGCCGGCCGGCACCGTCACCGGCTGGCTGAGCGGCCCCGCCGCCTGGTGCCAGGTGGCGATGGTGTAGGAGCCCGCCGGCACGTCCTTGATTTCGAAGGTCCCGTCGTCGCCGGTGATGGCGTAGTAGGGGTTGGTGGCGACGAAGATGCCGCCGGTCATGAAGCTGTGGACGTCGCACTTCAGCTGCTCACCGCCGGGCTTGTCGAGCTTCTTGGTGAGGACCAGCCCTGGCTGCGGCGGCATGGCGAAGTTGATCACCGTCGAGCCGTTGAGGAAGGAATGCACGTTGTGCAGGAGCGGATCGCTGCTCTTGACCTGCAGCACCGCGTGCAGCGGCACCACCTGGACCTGCGGCTCGTAGTGGCAGGCCTTCTGATCGAGCACCGGCTTCATGTCGCCTTCCATCTTCTTGCCGGCCTTGATGTCCGAGAGGTAGACGACCACGTTCTTGACGCCGCCGTCCGGGGCGATGTGGAAGACATCTGAATCGCGGCTGGTGCCACACACCTTGGGATCCTTGGTCACGGCGATCTTCTGCGGCGCTGGCGCCTTGCCGTTGTAGGTGATCTTTCCCTTGATGGAGCCCCCGTTGGCGACCGGCCCCTCGGCATACTGGGCGGCGGCGGGCAGTGCGAAGAGCAGGACGGCGGCGAGGAACAGGCGCATGCAGATCCTCCTGGAGAAAGGGGTGAGTCGATAAGCCCCACGCGCGGGGGACGCATCTTGAACGAAATTGCTCGCTCGCGGCGCGGGGCGCTGGGCGGGGCGCTCGCCTTGTCGGAGAGGACACTGTCGGGCGGCCCCCTGTTGCTGTGAACCCGACTACCGGTTACTACGTATTCGCGCGCTGGCACCGGGCTTCCTGCAGAGCTGCTCGCGCTCGTACCACAGGAGAATGATGAGCGAATCCGAAGCCAGCCTGGGGCCTTCCCCAGCGCCAGCGGAGCCCATGGACTGTCTCGTCGGCGGCGGCGAGACGGGCGCGATGATGCGCGGCATCGACTGGTCGCTGAGCCCCGTCGGCCCGGTCTCCGGATGGTCGCAGCCCTTTCGCACCATGGTCGGCCTGGTGCTGCGCAACCGCTTCCCGCTCTCCCTCTGGTGGGGACCCCGGCTGGTGCAGTTCTACAACGACCCGTTCCGGCCCATCCTCGGCGCCAAGCACCCGGCGGCGATGGGCCAGTTCGGCAGCGACTGCTGGGCGGAGATCTGGAACATCATCGGACCGATGATCGAAGGTCCCTTCGCGGGCGGGCCCGCCACCGGGGCCGAGGATCTCGCGCTGCTCATCCACCGCAGCGGCTTCTTCGAGGAGACCCACTTCCGCGTCGCCTACAGCCCGGTGCCCGACGAGACCGTGGCCGGCACCGGCATCGGCGGAGTGCTCGCCACCGTCTCCGAGACCACCGCGCAGGTGCAGGCGGAGCGGCAGAACCGGACCTTGCGGGAGCTGGGGGCGCGCGCGCCGGAGGCAAAGACGGCGGCGCAGGCCTGCACCAACGCCGCCGCCGCCCTGGCCGACGACCCCGCCGACGTTCCCTTTTCCCTCTTCTACCTGCTCGCCGAAGGCCCGCGCGCCCTGCTCGCCGCCTCGTCGGGATTCGGTCCGGAGTCGTCGGCGGCGCGCCCGCCCTCGCTCCAGCTCGCCGGCGGGGAGGATTCGTCCCTCTGGCCGGTCGCCCAGGCTCTCTCCAGCCGCCGCGTCGAGGTCATCGAGAGGCTGGATCCCCGCTTCGGCGCGCTCCCGACCGGGAGCTGGGCAGGACCTCCGTCCGCGGCCATCATCCTCCCGCTGGCGGCGCCGGATCAGGAGCGCCCCTATGGCGTGATGATCGCGGGCCTCAGCCCGCACCGCCGGCTCGACGACGGCTACCGGACCTTCTTCGAGCTGGCGGCAGCGCAGGTGGTCACCGCCCTGCGCAACGCCCGGGCCTATGCGGAAGCGAAGCAGCACGCCGAGGCGCTGGCGGAGCTCGACCGGGCCAAGACCGTCTTCTTCTCCAACGTCAGCCACGAGTTCCGCACGCCGCTGGCGCTGATGATCGGCCCCACCGAGGACGCGCTGGCCTCGGAGAGCCGCACGCTGTCGGGGCCGTCCCTGGAGATGGTCCACCGCAACGAGCTGCGCCTGCTCAAGCTGGTCAACTCGCTCCTCGACTTCTCGCGGATGGAAGCAGGGCGGGTGGAGGCGTCGTTCCGCGAGACCGACCTGGCGCAGCTGACCGCCGATCTCGCCAGCCAGTTCCGCGCCGCGCTGGAAAAGGGAGGCTTGCGGCTGATCGTCGACGCGCCCCCCTTGACCGTCCCGGCCTTCGTCGACCGCGAGATGTGGGAAAAGATCGTGCTCAACCTGCTCTCCAACGCCTTCAAGCACACCTTCGAGGGCGAGGTGGCGGTCTCGCTGGCGGTGCAGGGAGCCTTCATCCAGCTGGAGGTCCGCGACACCGGCGTGGGGATCTCCCCGAGCGAGCTGCCGCGGGTCTTCGAGCGCTTCCACCGCGTGCGAGGCGCCGCCGCGCGCAGCCACGAGGGGACCGGCATCGGCCTGGCGCTGGTGCGCGACTTGGTGCAGCTGCACGGCGGTCACCTCGAGGCCCGCAGCCAGCCCGGCGCTGGAACCACCATCACCGTGCGCATTCCCGCCGGCTCCGCCCACCTGCCGGCGGAGCGCATCGAGGCGACCCGGGGCGTCGACTCGACCGCGGTCGGCTCCGCCGCCTTCGTCAACGACGCGCTCTCCTGGCTTCCCGTCGACGACCCGGGCCGCCAGGCGCCGGTGCTCTCCTCCTCCGACGACGGGGCCGCCGAAGCCGGGACCTCGTCTCCCACCCGCCTGCTGCTGGCCGACGACAACGCGGACATGCGCGAGTACCTGAAGCGGCTCCTCTCCTCGCACTGGACCGTGGAGGCCGTCGCCAACGGCCGGCTGGCGCTCGAATCCATCCGGCGCCGCCCGCCCGATCTGCTGGTGGCGGACGTGATGATGCCCCACCTCGACGGGCTGGAGCTGACCCGCGAGCTTCGCGAAGATCCCGCGACCCGGGGCCTGCCCATCCTCCTGCTCTCGGCCCGGACCGGCGACGAGGCGATGGCGGAAGGGCTCGCGGCCGGCGCCAACGATTACGTCGTCAAGCCCTTCTCGGCCCGGGAGCTGGTGGCCCGGGTGCGCGTGCAGCTCGAGATGGCCCGCTCCCTCGAGCGGGACCGGGCCCACGAGGACGCGCGCCGCGCCGAGGAGCAGTTCCGCGAAGTGGCCGCGTCGACCAGCCAGGCCCGGGACGAGTTCCTCGCCATCCTCGGCCACGAGCTGCGCAATCCCCTCGCGCCCATCCTCACCGCGCTCCAGCTGATGGATTTGCGCGGCGAGAGAGGCGCCATCCGCGAGCGCGCCGTCATCTCCCGGCAGGTCAAGCACCTGGTCCGGATGGTGGACGAGCTGCTCGACGTCTCGCGGATCACCCGCGGCATGGTGCGCCTCGAGAAGCGGGCGGTCGAGATCGGCGCGGTCATCACCGACGCCGTCGAGATCGCCAACCCGCTCTTCGAGGAGCGTGGACACCGGCTGATCATCGAGGTGGCCAGGCCGGATCTGATGCTGGAGGCGGACCCGTTCCGGCTCGCGCAGGTGCTGGCGAACCTGCTCACCAACGCCGCCAAGTTCACCCCGCCGGGAGGCACCGTCACCCTCTCCGCCCGGGCGGAGGATCAATCGATCGTGGTCCGCGTCAAGGACACCGGAGTGGGCCTCGAGCCCGCCCTCCTGGCGCGCGTCTTCGACGCCTTCGCGCAGGGGAGGCAGGGCTCCGACCGGGCGCTGGGCGGGCTTGGCCTCGGGCTCACCACCGTGCGGAGCCTGGTGGCCCTGCACGGCGGCCAGGTCGAGGCGCACAGCGCCGGATTGGGGAAGGGCGCCGAGTTCGTGGTGCGCCTGCCGGGCCTGATCGCCTCTGCCCTCTTCGACGCCGCGCCGCTCGCGGCGATGCCTGGCGTGGTTCCGCGCCCCAAGGGCCTGCGGGTCCTGCTCGTCGACGACAACGAGGACGCCGCCCGGCTCCTCTGCGAGCTGCTGCAGATGAACGGCCACGAGGTGGTCGTCGCGCACGACGGCGCCGCCGCCCTCGTCGCCAGGACGACCTTCCTCCCCGAGGTGGCGCTGCTCGACATCGGCCTGCCCCGCATGGACGGCTATGAGCTGGCGCGGCACCTGCGCGCCCAGCAGCCGACTCCACACCTGAGATTGATCGCCATCACCGGCTACGGGGAGGCGAAGGACCGGCAGCGCTCGCGGGCGGCCGGCTTCGAGGAGCACCTGGTCAAGCCGGTGGACGTCGAGGAGGTCTGCCTGCTGCTCTCCGGCACCGCCCCGGCGGCGGCCTGAAGCAGCGAGGCCGGTGGCAGGTGCGCTAGGCCCGCAAGAGCGCCAGGTTCTCCTCGGCGCGGGCGCGCCATTCGGGCGTGGTCCCCGCGAACGCGATCCGCCCCTTGACCAGGATCAGGTGCCGGTCGCCCATCGCCAAGAGCGCCTTCACCTCCTTGTCCACCACCAGCGCGGCCGTCCCTTCCTGGCGCAGGAGCCGCAGCGCCGCCCAGATCTCCTGCCGCACCAGCGGAGCCAGCCCCTCGGTGGCGCCGTCGAGGATGACCAGCGCCGGGTTGGTGAGCAGCGCGCGGGCGATGCTGAGCATCTGCTGCTCGCCGCCCGAGAGCTGCGAGCCGAGGTTTCCCAGCCGCTGGCGCAGGCGCGGAAACAGCTCCAGCGTGCGCGCGGCGGTCCACGGTCCCGGACGCGCGGTGACCACCAGGTGCTCGCGCACCGTCAGCGTGGGGAAGATGCCGCGCCCCTCGGGGACTAGCGCGATCCCCTGCTGCGCGATGCGGTGCGGCCGCAGCCCGGTGACCACCTGGCCGCGGATGCGGACCACGCCGCGCCGGGGCGGCAAGAGCCCCAGCGCGCTGCGGATGGTGGTGGTCTTGCCCATGCCGTTGCGGCCCATCAGGGTCAGCGTCTCGCCGGCGGCGATGGAGAAGCTGACGCCGTGGAGGACGTGGCTCTCGCCGTAGTAGGCGTGCAGGTCCTCGACCTCGAGCAGCGGCGCGGTCACGGCTCCTCCTCGCCCAGGTAGGCCTCGCGGACGGCGGCGCTGCCGCGGATCTGCTTGGGCGTGCCGGTCTCGAGGACCTTTCCGTCGACCAGCACGGTGACGGCGGAGGCGAGGGAGAAGACCGCGTCCATGTCGTGCTCGACGAGGATGAGCGTGTGATCGGCCGCGACCGCGCGCAGGAGATCGACCACGGCCAGCGCCTCGTCGTGGCCGAGGCCGGCGAGGGGCTCGTCGAGGAGGAGCAGCTGGGGGGCGGTCGCCAGCATCATCCCGATCTCCAGCTGGCGCTGCTCGCCGTAGCTGAGGTCGGTCGCGCGCGACGCCCGCCGCGCGCCCAGGCGGCAGGCGTCGAGGGCGCGCTCGGCCCGCGCCAGGATCTCGGGGTAGCGGTGGGCCGGTCGGAAGAAGCGCATCGAGCTGCGCAGGCACGACTGGGCGGCGAGGCGCAGCGTCTCCTCGCAGGTGAGCCCGGCCAGCACCGTCGCGGTCTGGAAGCTGCGGCCGAGGCCCAGCCGGGAGAGCTGGTCGGGGGAAGCGCGGGTGACGTCCTGGCCACGGAAGTGGACGCTGCCCGCGTCGGCGCGCAGCTCGCCCGAGAGGAGGTTGAGCAGCGTCGACTTGCCCGCGCCGTTGGGGCCGATGACCGCGTGCACCTGGCCCGGCGCGAAGGCCAGCGAGACCTCGCTCACCGCCCGCAGCGCGCCGAAGCGCCGCGAGAGGCCGCGCAGCTCGAGGATGGGCTCAGCCACGGCCGCCCCGCTCGACCAGGCCGGCGACGCCGCGGGGCAGGAAGAGCACCACCCCGATCACCACCGCGCCGATGAGGGCGCTCGAGTGATCGGTCAGGCGCGCCCCGTAGTGCTCGAGAAAGGTGAGCAGGAAGGCGCCGAGGATGGGGCCGTAGAGGGTGCCCCTGCCGCCCAGCAGCACGGTCATGAGGAGCAAGCCCGACTGGCGCCAGCCCAGCTCGGCGGGATTGACGAAGCCGTAGAGCGCCGCGTCGAGATAGCCGGCGAGGCCGGCGCCGGTGCCGGCGATGACGAAGGCGACCAGCTTGTAGCGGCCGGTGGCGAAGCCGAGCGCCCGGGTGCGCTGCTCGTTGCCGTGGATGCCGGCGAGGACGCGGCCGAAGGGCGCGCGCAGGAGCCGCGCGAGGAAGAACCAGGTGGCCACCAGCGCGGCGAAGATGAAGAGATAGGCGGCGGTGCGGTTTGACAGGTCGAGCAGCGGCCTGCCGAAGAGCGAGAGCAAAGGCTTGTGCGCGAGGTAGAGGCCGTCGGAGCCGCCGAACCAGGGCGCCTCGCTGAAGAGGTAGAAGAGCATCTGCGTGAAGGCCAGCGTCACCATGATGAAGTAGACGCCGGCTGCGCGCAGGCTGAGCCAGCCGATGCAGAGCGCGGCCAGCGCGGCGGCGGCCAGCGCCAGGGGCAGCGTCAGGAGCGGGTTGACGAGCGCGAGGCGGTTGGTCAGCCCCGCGAGCGCGTAGGCCGAGAGGCCGAAGAAGGCGGCGTGGGCGAGGCTGACCAGGCCGGCGTAGCCGACCAGCAGGTCCAGGCTGATGGCGAAGATGCAGGTGATCATCGCCTTGCCGAAGAGCTGCAGCCAGAAGCGATCGCCCACGACGGCGACTGCGAGGAGCGCGCAGGACCCCAGAAGGAGGAGCGACTGCACGCGGCGCGGCGGGCTCATCGCGCCTCGGCAGGGGCGCCGAAGAGGCCGCGCGGCCGCCAGATGAGCACCGCCGCCATCACCGCGTAGACCACCGCGCTGGAGACCGAGGGCAGGAGCACCTTGCCGAAGGTGTCGGCGATGCCGACCAAGAGCGCGCCGAAGAAGGCGCCCCGCACCGAGCCGATGCCGCCGATGACGACGACCACGAAGGAGATCACCAGCACGCCCTCGCCCATGCCCGGATAGACCGTGGTCAGGGGCGCGGCCAGCATGCCGGCCAGCGCGGCCAGCGCGACGCCGGCGCTGAAGACGGCGGCGAAGAGCTTGCGCACGTCGACGCCGAGGACTTCCAGCATCTCGGCGTTGGCGGCGCCGGCGCGCAGCCGCATGCCGAAGCGGGTGAAGAGGATGACGTGGCGCAGGACGGCGGCGACGACGATGCAGGCCATCGAGGTGAAGAGCCGGTAGGCGGGCCACGACTGGACCCCGCCGAGCTGGAACGACCCCGAGAGCGCCGCGGGCGTCGCCACCGGGTGCACGTCGTTGCCGAAGAGCAGGCGCGAGAGCTCGTTGAAGAGCAGCACGAGGCCGTAGGTGAGCAGCACTTGCGAGAGATGGTCGCGCTGGTAGAGCCGCGCGACCGCCAACCGCTCGACGAGGAAGCCGAGGAGCAGCATGAGCGGCACGCCCAGCAGCACCGCGAAGAGCAGGCTGCCGGTGCGCTCGGCCAGCCAGAAGGCCAGGTAGGCGCCCAGCATATAAAACGACCCGTGCGCGAAGTTGAGGACGCCGAGCACGCCGAAGACGAGCGTCAGGCCGCTCGCGACGAGGAACAACAAGAGGCCCTGCTCGACGCCGTTGAGGAGTTGCAGCGCGACCAGCGACAGGGTCACTTGGCCAGGACGCAGCCGGCGGCGGGGTCTTCCGCGTCCTTGAGCGCGACCGAGACCACGCGCTGCTGCCCGCCCTTGACCTCGCGCAGGTAGATGTTCTGCACCGGGTTGTGCGCCTTGGAAA
>JAYWAJ010000435.1:0-9324 GCA_043782525.1 Deltaproteobacteria bacterium
CGACGCCCACGGTCTCGATGACGATGGTGTCGTAGCCGGCGACGTCGAGGATATCGACCGAGTCGAACGTCGCCCGCGCCATGCCGCCCTGCGCGCCGCGGGTGGCCATGCTGCGGATGTAGATCCCCTCGTCGGCGGCCAGATCCTGCATGCGGATGCGGTCGCCCATGATCGACCCGCCCGAGTAGGGGCTGGACGGATCGATGGCGATGATGCCGACCTTGTGTCCCGCCTCGCGCAGCCGCGCCGCCAGCACCGAGACCAGGGTGGACTTGCCGCTGCCGGGGACGCCGGTGATGCCGATGACGTGCGACCGGCCGGCGCGGGCGTAGATCGCGCCCAGCGCTTCGCGGCACTCGGCGTCGCCCGTCTCCGCCCGGCTGAGCAGCCGGGCGATGGCGGCGATGTCGCCCGCCATCACCCTGGGAACCAGCTCGTGCGAAGGCACGAACTTCCTCATTGCTTGGACTCGGCGGCGAGCTTCTGGTTCATTTCGCGGAACACCTCGCGGTCGTCGATCACCCGGCGCGCCTTGAAGTCGGTGCGCGGATAGGTGTCGGGCGGCACCACTTCGACGCCGGCACGGACGCCGAGCATGGTGTGGACGTTCTTGGCCACCTTCTCCTTGAACTGCTGCAGGGCGCCCGGTCCCTGCTTCTGCAGATCGTGGGTCGGCTCGACCCGGATCATCAGCTCGTCCATGACGCCGGCGCGGCTGATGACGATGCGGTGCTCGCCGCCGTAGCCGTCGACTTTATTCAGCGCGGCGTCGATCTCGCTTGGATAGACGTTCTCGCCGCGGATGGTGAACATGTCGTCGATGCGGCCGAAGATGCCGTTGGGCAGCCGCGGATAGGTGCGGCCGCAGGGGTTCGGCTCGTTGATCCACTCGGTCAGGTCGCCCGAGACCAGCCGGATCATCGGCTGCGAGGTGCGCTCGAGGTGCGTGTAGACGGGCGTGCCGCGCTGGCCGTAGGGGACGCGGTGGTACGTCTTCGGGTCGCAGACCTCGGTGTAGACGATGTCCTGCCAGCAGAGCATGCCGCGGGTCTCCGCCGAGCCGGCGACGTTCATGAACGGAGTGACTTCGGCCATCGAGCCGCAGTCGAAGACCTTTCCCTTGTAAGCGTCCTCGATGCGGTCGCGCACGCCCGGGACCGAGGCGCCGGGCTCACCGGAGAAGAAGAGATACTTGATCCCGAAGTCCGCCGGATCGACGCCTTCCTTGCGCGCCGTCTCGGCGACGAAGAGCGCGTACGAGGGCGTCCCGTAGAGGGCCTGCGGCTTCATCTGGTTCAGCCACTGCACCGCCCGCGAGGTCATGCCCGGGGCGCCGGCTCCGAAGGGAAACGCCTTGCAGCCCATCCGCTCCGCTCCGGCCAGGGCTCCCCAGCTTCCCAGGTAGAGGCTGAGGATGGCGGCGAGAAAGACCATGTCGCCCGGCCGGATTCCGAAGCCCCACATGATGCGGGCGTGGGCGTTGGCGATGGCCTTCCAGTCGTCCTCGCTGATGCCGAAGGCCGTCGGGCGGCCGGTGGTGCCCGAGGTCCCGTGGATGTGGAAGATCTTCGAGTCCGGCACGCACAGGTAGTCGCCGAAGGGCGGGTGGCGCTCCTGCGACTTGCGCAGGTCGGCCTTGGCGATGACCGGGCATTTCGACTCGAAGTCCTCGAGCGACTTCACCTGGTCGGGGTGGAAGCCGGCTTCGTCCCACTTGGTCTTGTAGAAGTTCGAGTTCTGGTAAGCGTAGCTGCACACTTCACGAAGCCGCGCCACGATGGCTTTCTCGCGATCGCCTGGGGCCATGGTCTCCCGCTTGGGGAACCAGTAGCGGCTCTTCTCCGGCGGGCGGTAGGTCTCGTCGTAGCGCGGGGGCCAGGACCAGGATTCCATCTCGCTCATGTGCGTCTCCTCCGCTACCGCGCGCCGCGTTCGCGAACCAGGCGACGGACCGTCTCGACGATCGCGTCCGGCGGCGTGTCCTGGAGCAGGATCTCGGCGACGCCCATCTTCTTGAGCGCGACCACGTCGTCGTCGGGGATGACGCCACCGCCGAGGAGCAGCATGTCCTCGACGCCGCGCTCCTTGAGGCGCTTCATGATGCGCGGGAAGATCGTCATGTGCGCGCCGGAAAGCAGGCTGATGCCGAGGACGTCGACGTCCTCCTGGACGGCGGCGTCGACGACCTCTTCCGGAGAGCGGTGCAGGCCGGTGTAGATGACGTCCATGCCGGCGTCCCGCAGGCAGCGGGCGACCACTTTCACGCCCCGGTCGTGACCATCCAGCCCGACCTTCGCCAACAGCACTCGAATGTTCTCAGCCACTCAGCCTCCGGGCTCCGCGGGAATTCGCGGCGCGCTGCGTTATTCGTATTTCGTATGCGAAACACGATATCGAAACGCGGGAAAGCTGTCAAGGCGTGGATTTACGCAGCCAGGCAGATCGCCTTGGACACGGCTCCGCCCCCTTGCTAGGATGACTCGTATGCGGAATCCGAAATTAGAAAGCCTGAGCCCCGGCCCGACGCTGATCGAGCGGGCCTACGAGGCCATCCTCTCGGCCATCTGCGACGGCCGCCTGACGCCCGGCCACCGCGTCAACCAGGACGAGCTGGCGGCCAGCCTGAAAATCTCCCGGCAGCCGGTCGGTCAGGCGCTCTCCATCCTCAAGTCCCAGGGGTTCGTCCGCGACAACGGCCGGCGCGGGCTCCTGGTCGCGCCCCTGGAGCGGGAGTTCGTCCGCTCCATCTACCAACTGCGCGAGGCCCTCGACGCGATGGCGGCCAGGCTGGCCGCGGAACGCTGTTCACCCGCGGACCTCGCCGAGGGCCGCAAGCTCCTCGCCGAGGGACGCAAGGCGGTCGAGTCGGAGAGCGTCGAAGTCCTCATCGCCGCCGACATGCGCTTTCACATGTGGATCTACGCCACCTCGGGAAATCCGCTGCTGGTCGAGACCATGAGCCATTACTGGAACCACCTCCGCCGCGTCATGGGCGAGATCCTCCGCCACCGCCCGCGGCGGCGAAAGGTCTGGATGGAGCACGAGGCCATCCTCCGGGCCATCATCGAGCGGGATGCGAAGTCCGCCGAGTCGCTGGCGCTGGCCCACGCGCGGGACGCGGCGCAGGGCATGGTCGGTTACCTCCCCGCCCTGACCACCGAGGCGGATTCAGCGCCGCCCATCGCGCCCGACTTCGGGGCTCCCCTGGCCGGCAAGGGCGCGATCGCGCTTCCGCCGCAGGCTTCGCGCCGCAAGTCCTCCGCCTAGGAGTCGCCCTTGATCCCCCCGGTTCCGTCCGCCCATTCGGCCGCCGGCGTCATCGCCCGTTTCCTCAAGGCGCGCGGCGTCGACCGCATCTTCGCCCTCTGCGGCGGCCACATCATGCCGCTGTGGATGCGCGCCGACGCCGAGGGCATCCGCATCATCGACGTCCGCGACGAGCGGGCCGCCGTGCACATGGCCCATGCTCACGCCGAGCTGACGGGAGGCCTCGGCGTCGCCCTGGTCACCGCGGGCCCCGGCGTCACCAACGCCATCACCGGCATCGCCAACGCCCACGTCTCGCGCGCGCCGGTGCTGGTGCTCTCGGGCGTGGTGCCGCGGGCGCAGGAGAACCGCGGCGGACTCCAGGACATGGTGCACACCGACCTGCTCCGGTCGATCACCCGCTACGCGCGCACGGTGCGCGAGCCCGCGCTCGTCCTCCAGGAGCTCGACGAGGCGGTGGCGCGCGCCTTCGGACAAGGCGGCGAGCCGGGGCCGGTCTACCTCGACTTCCCCACCGACACCCTGCGCGCCACGGTGCCGGCGGCGGTCCAGCTCGAAGAGCACTTCCGCCCCAAGCCCCCGGCCCTGCTGCTGCCCGACCCCGCCGCCGTGCGGGCCGCCGTTGAGCTGCTCTGGTCGGCCCGCCGGCCGTTGGTGATCTCCGGCCGCGGCGCGCGGGGCGCGGGACCGCAGCTGCGGCGCTTCCTCGACCAGCTCCACGCGGTCTACCTCGACACCGGCGAGAGCCGCGGCCTGGTGCCCGACGACCACCCCTCGGTGGTCGCGGCCATGCGCGGCGCGGTGATGACCGACGCCGACCTGGTGGTGACGGTGGGCCGCCGGCTCGACTTCCAGCTCGCCTACGGCTCCCCTTCCGTCTTCGGCGCGGCGAAGTTCCTCCGCATCGCCGACGCGGCCTCCGAGCTGCGCGACAACCGGCGCGGGGCCGTCGAGCTCTTCGCCAGCCCCGCCGCCGCCCTCGACGCCATCGTCGCCGCCGCCGCGGACCGGGTCTCCGCCGCCGACCGCGGCTGGGCCCAAGGCCTGCGCACCCGCCACCTCGAGCGGGCGGCGAAGCTGCGCGAGACCATGGCGGCAGCGAAGCCCGGCGCCGACGGAAGCATGCACCCGAACCGGCTGCTTGCCGCCCTGCAGGCGCGCCTTCCTCCCGACGCCATCGTGGTCGCCGACGGCGGCGACTTCCTCAGCTTCGCCCGCGTCGGGCTCACCTCCGCCACCTACCTCGATCCGGGTTCCTTCGGCTGCATCGGCGTGGGCGTGCCCTTCGGCATCGCGGCCAGCCTCGCCTTCCCCGATCGCACGGTGGTGGTCGCCACCGGCGACGGCTCGTTTGGCTTCAACGCCATCGAGCTCGACACCGCCGTGCGGCAGAAGGCGAAGACGGTCTTCGTGGTGGCCAACAACGGCGCCTGGCAGATCGAGGTCCAGGACCAGACCGAGAGCTACGGGCGCGTGGTCGGCACCCGGCTCCAGTTCGCCGATCACGCCGCCCTCGCCCGCGCCTTCGGGATGTACGCGGAGCGGGTGGAGAAGGCCGAAGACCTGCCCGCGGCGCTGGAGCGCGCCTTTGCCAACCGGCCGGCGCTCCTGGACGTGGTAGTGACCACCGACGCGATCTCGGCCGACGGGAAATCAGGGTTGGCCTGGGTTCCGGACTTGATGCCGCTCGCCGCCTGGGACGAGGCGGAGCGGAAGTGGCGCCAGGGCTGAGCCAACTTTCGGGAGACGCATGATCGACTTCGGGCTGGGCGACGCTCTTCTTGCACTGCAGCATCGGGTGCGCACCTTCGTGGACGCCGAGGTGATTCCCCGGGAGCCGGAGGTGACCCGCGATCCCTCGGCGCTGGAGAGCGTGCGCCGCGAGCTGCAGGCGCGGGCCAAGGCGGCCGGCCTCTTCCTGCCCACCGGCTCGAAAGCGCTGGGAGGCCTCGGCCTCGACTGGCGGGAGATCTCCGTCGTCCTCGAGGAGGCCGGGCGCAGCCTGCTCGGGCCGCAGGCGCTCAACGCCTCGGCGCCGGACGAAGGCAACATCCACATGCTGGGGCAGATCACCAGCCCCGCGCAGCGCCAGCGCTACCTCGAGCCGCTGGCCCGGGGCGAGGTGCGCTCGTCCTTCGCCATGACCGAGCCGATGCCCGGCGCCGGCGCGGACCCGAAGCTGCTCCGCACCACCGCCAAGCGCCGGGGCAGCGGCTGGGTGCTCGACGGCGAGAAGTGGTTCATCACCGGCTTCCAGGGGGCCGCCTTCACCATCGTCCTCGCCCGGGCGCCCGAAGGCCCCAGCATGTTCCTCGTCGACGTCGGCACCCGGGGCCTGGATCAGCTGCGCTTGATCCCGACCCTCGATCACCAGACTCCGGGCGGGCACTGCCAGATCCTCTTCTCGCAGTGCGAGGTGCCCGCCGAGGCGCTCCTGGGCGAGGCCGGCAAGGGCTTCGAGTACGCGCAGCTCCGCCTGGTGCCGGCGCGGCTGACCCACTGCATGCGCTGGCTGGGCGTGGCCGTCCGCTCGCTGGAGATCGCCTCGCGCTACGCGGTGGAGCGAACGTCTTTTGGCCACACGCTCTCGGAGCACCAGTCGGTGCAGAACTTCGTCGCCGACTCGGAGATCGAGATCCACGCCGCGCGGCTGATGATCTGGCACGCCGCCTGGCTGCTCGACCGGGGCGAGCAGGCGCGCAACGAGTCCTCGATGGCCAAGGTCTTCGTCGCCGAGACGGTGAACAAGGTCATCGACCGCGCCGTGCAGATCTGCGGCGCCCTCGGCATCTCCGAGGACACCCAGCTCTCGACCTTCTACAAGGAAGCGCGCCCCTTCCGCATCTACGACGGGCCCAGCGAGGTGCACCGGGGGGCCATCGCCCGGCGCTCCCTGCGCAAGGGAGCCCCGCGGTGAGCGAGGAGCTGCGCACCGCACTGCAACACAAGCTCTCCGTCCTGCTGGACGGTGAGGTGCGGGTGGAGCGCTTCGCGCTCCTCGCCGGAGGCGCGTCGATGGAAGCCTGGGCGGTGGACGCGCAGACGCCCCAGGGACCGGCGCCGCTCTTGCTGCGGCGCGGCGCCGGCGGGCGCATCTACCGCGACGCGCTCTCGCTGGAGCAGGAGCACCGGGTGCTGCAGGCGGCCTTCGCCGGCGGCATGACCGTCCCCCGGCCCGCCGGCTATCTCGGCGACCTGCTGGGCCGCGAGGCCTACGTGATGGAGCGGGTGCAAGGCGAGGCGGTGGGCCGCCGGCTGGTGCAGCGGCCCGAATTTGCTGCGGCGCGAAAAGCCCTCCCCGGCCAGATGGCGCAGGAGCTGGCGCGGCTGCACAGAATCGACCCGGCGGCGCTCGGGTTCCTCCCCGGTGCCGGGACGCCCTCCCCGCTCCGCTACGGGCTCGAGACCCTCACCGCCCAGCTCGATTCGCTGGGCGCGCCGCATCCGGCCCTGGAGCTGGGCTTGCTGCAGCTGCGAACACAGCTGCCCTTCGACGGCGAGCAGGTGCTCTGCCACGGCGACTTCCGCGTCGGCAACTTCATGGTTGGTCCCGCAGGCCTGGTGGCCGTCCTCGACTGGGAGTTCGCCCACCTCGGCGATCCCCGCGAGGACCTCGGCTGGCCGATGGTGCGCAACTGGCGCTTCCGCATGGACCACCTCCGGCTGGGCGGCATCGCCGGGCCGGAGGAGTTCGTCGACCGGTACAACGCGCTCAGCGGGCGCCACTTCACGCTGGCGGAGATCCAGCCGTTCGAGCTCCTCGGCGCCGTCCGCTGGGCCATCGGCGCGCTCAGCCAGGCACGGCGGCACCTCTCGGGCGAGGAGCGCAGCGTGGAGCTGGCGGTGCTGGGACGACTGGCGGCGGAGTACGAGCACGAGGTCCTCCTGCTGCTCGACGAAGGAGGGCGCTGATGTCCGACCGACCGGATTCCCGGGAGCTGGCCGAGGCCGTGCGCGGCTTTCTCGAGGCGGAGATCCTCCCGGCGCTGCAGGATCCACGCCTCAAGTTCCGCGCGCTGGTGGCGGCCAACGCCCTCGCCATCCTCGGGCGCGACCTCGAGCTGGGGGAGGAGCTCCGGCGCGAGGAGGCGCGGCTGCTCTCCGGCCTGCTCGGCCAGGGTGGCGACGGACCCGCCCCCGGCGGGCGCGCTGGTGACGGGCGCGCCTTGAACGAGGAGCTGTGCAAAAGGATCCGGCGCGGCGATCCGCCCGCCGGCACGCTCCCGGCGCTGCAGCGCATCGCCGCGCTTAAGCTCGCCATCGCCAGCCCGAAATACCTCGAGCACGGGCCGTGAGGAGGCGCCTCTACCTGCTGCGGCACGCCGAGGTCAGCTACGTCGGCGCCGGAGGCCGCCTCGTCCGCCCCGACCAGGCCGCGCTCACGCCCGCCGGCGAGGAGCAGGCGCGGCTCCTGGGCAGGCTGCTCTTGCCGGTGCGCTTCGATCGCGTCATCGTCAGCGGGCTGCCCCGCACGCGGGAGACGGCGCGCCGGGTGCTCGAGGGCCGGGAGGCACCCGCGCCGGAGAGCTGGCCCGACTTCAACGAACTTCGCTCCGGCCGGCTGCGCGACCTCTTGCCGGGCGCGCTGGAGGAGTCGCTGCTCGGCGCCTTCCGCGGGCCGGCGCCGGAAGCGACGCGCTTCCTCGGCGGCGAGAGCATCGGCGAGCTCTTCGACCGGGTGCTGCCCGCCCTGCAGCGCCTCCTCGACGCGCCCGGCTGGGACTGCGCGCTTCTGGTCCTGCACGGCGCCGTCAACCGGGCGCTGATCAGCTGGGCCCTCACCTCCGCCCGCAGCTTCCTCGGCCACCTCGAGCAGTCGCCGGGCTGCCTCAACATCCTTGACCATGGCGACGGCTGGGTGATCCGCGCCCTCAACCACCGCCCCTCGGATCCGCTCTTCCTCGACGGACGCGAGACCACCATGGAAGCGCTCTACCAGGAGCTGCGCGGAGCGGTCCCCTGAAAAAAAACCGCCAGCTCCCTCGCATAGGCGAGGGGCTGACGGCAGGGTCGAGCCGCAGCGTGACGGGCTGCTTACGCCTTGGGGGCGAAGAGCTCGCTCGCGCTCTTGGTGGCCGCGAGGACGATCTTGCGCCACTCGCCGCCCAGCTGCTCGGCGAAGGCGACCTGCTCCTGGGCCACGCGGGTGGCGTTCTCGAAGTACGTCTGCGCCTGGGCGATGCCCTTGGTCTGGAGCTTGCCCAGCTCGGCGACCACGGTCTCGAAGCGAGCGGTCTGCTCGGCGAGGACCTTCTCGACGCCGGTGGTGACGTTGTTGAGGGTGTTGCTGGTGGACTTCTGAGCCTGGTTGGTTTCGGCCATGACAGCCTCCGTTTTTGCGCCTGCCGGGATGGCCGCGCCTTTTGTGCAGTGCAACATAACCTGCCCAAGGCGGCTGTCAAGGACCTCTTGTGCAATGCATCAAAATGGCTCAGCGGCGCCGCTTCTTCAGGCCCTTCTTCAGCTCCTCCAGCTCGCGCCGCAGGTCCTGCAGCTCGGAGGGCGCCGGGGCAGGCGGCGGCGCCGGCCGCGGACCGGCCTGGCCCAGGCCGAACATGCGCGAGAGCCCGCCTCCTCCCCCGAAGGGCGAGCTGAAGAAGGTGCTGAACGGGTTCATCGCCTGCGCGCCCTGCTTGGCCTGCAGGTAGGCCTCGAGGGACCAGGTCAGGTACTGCCCGAAGAACTCGGCCAGCGCTCCGTCGCCCATGCGGATGAGCTGCACCAGGAGCGGGAGCGGCAGCAGGCGGGCCACGCCCCGCCCTTCGACGATGATCTGCGCCAGCGTCGGGGTGGTCAGGTCCTCGCCGCTCTTGGCGTCCACCACCTGCACCTCCTCGCCGCCCTTGACGATGGCCGCCAGCTCCTCGAGCGTGATGTACCGGCTGGCGGCGGTGTCGTAGAGGCGTCGGTTGCCATATTTCTTCACCAGCACGGGCCACCTCCCGCGCTGCAGCAAAGTCCCCCTGCAGCGCACGATCGGGGCTTGACAGCGGCGCCCCGGAAGGCTGGCATCATGGCATGGATTCCAGCTCCCTCGACCTCGCGCTCTCTTCCGGC
>JAYWAJ010000436.1:0-9305 GCA_043782525.1 Deltaproteobacteria bacterium
GTCATCGGCGACGACGACGACAACACCATCAGCGAGGACTCGATCCAGACCGGCGAGCAGGTGCCGGTCCAGGCGACGATTCCGGCGCCGCAGGCCGACGAAAACCCCGGCGCCACCGCCTTCGTGCGCGTCGACCCGGTGCGCGCCCGGCCGCCCTCCGACGAGAATCCCGGCGCGACCGCCTTCGTTCGCATCGATGGCGGAGGGCCGGCGGGAAAATCGGCGCCGCTGCCTGCCCGACGCCCGGCGGCGCAGCCTTCGGCGCCCAGGAAGGGCCTCCAGGTCACGCTGCCCGACGAGGAGCCGGCTGCGCCGCCGCCGCCCAGGAAGGTCGTCGCCAAGGCGCCCGAACAGAAAGGCCGCCGCGGAAACTGGTGGGACGCCGAGGCCGAAAAGGAGGAAGAGCCGCCGCCTCCGCCGCCTCCCTCGGAAGACGACGTCGCGGGCGCGACCGCTTTCGTGCAGGTGCCGCGGCGAAAGCCCGAGCCTCCGCCTCCGGAGCCGGAGCCGGAAGTCGCGCCCTACCGTCCGGTGATGGCCGACGACTACGCCGGCCACCTGAAAGCCGGCGAGCCGGCCTGGAAGATCTGGACGCGGCGCGCGGCCTGGACGGGCGTCGCCCTCTCCCTGCTCGGCATCGCCGCCGTCATCGCCGGCTACCTCTATATCTCGCGCGAGATCCCCACCTTCGACAGCATCCGCGACTACCACCCGTTCGTCGCCAGCAAGGTCGTCGCCGCCGATGGCGCCGTCGTCGGGCAGTTCTACCGCGAGCGGCGCACCGTGGTGCCGATGGACCAGATCCCGCGCGTGCTGGTGCAGGCGGTGACCAGCGCCGAGGACAAGGACTTCTACAAGCACCCCGGCTTCAACCTGCTCGCGCTGGGCCGCGCGGTGGTGGTGGACGCACTCTCCGGGCGCAAGCGGCTGGGCGCCTCGACCATCACCCAGCAGGTGGTGAAGAACTTCTTCCTCAGCAGCGAGAAGAAGTGGAAGCGAAAACTAAAAGAGATCCTGCTCTCGGCGCGCCTCGAGCACAACCTCTCCAAGGACGACATCCTCTTTCTCTATCTGAACCAGATCAACTTCGGCAAAGCCCACTACGGCGTCGAGGAAGCGTCGCTCTACTACTTCAACAAGCACGTGCAGGACATCGACCTGGGCGAGGCAGCCATCCTCGCCGGCCTGCCGCAGAATCCGTCGCGCATCAACCCCCGTCGCCATCCCGAGCGCGCCAAGAAGCGGCAGACCTACGTGCTCGACCGCATGCTGGCCAACCACTTCATCTCGCAGGACGATCGCGACCACGAGGTTTCGAGCCCCATCGTGCTGCCGCCGCCGCCGCCAGAGCCGCCGGGAGCGTGGTACCTCGACGAAGTGCGCCGGCAGCTGAACGCGCAGTTCGGCGAGGCGGCGGTGGAGACCTCGGGCATGACGGTGGAAGTGGCCATGGACTCGCGCCTGCAGTCCGCCGCCGAGGTGGCCGTGCAGGAAGGACTGCGCGCCGTCGACAAGCGGCAGGGCTGGCGCGGCGCCGAGGCGAAGCTGGACCCCGAGCGCCTCGACGCCTACCGCACGGCGCTGGGCCGCAAGCTCGCCTCCGTCCAGCAGACGCCCGACCAGGCGTGGGTGCTCGACCTGGAAGGCCTCCACTCGGCGGCGGTGCGGCGGGCAGTCACCAAGCTGCAGAAGGCGAACAAGAAGAAGCGGGCGGCCGCCGACGACGAGGACCTCGAGGCCAGCGCCGCCGACGCTGCCGCCGACGCCCAGGATCTGGCCCAGGGCAGCCTGGCTCCGGACGTGGTGGGCCGCGCTGCCCGGGCGCGGCCGCTGGTGCCCAACGAGATCTATGCCGGCATCGTGACCTTCGTGTCGCGCACCGACGCCACCGTCGAGATCTCGCCAAGCATCGCCGGCAACGTGCCCTTCGCCAGCATGAGCTGGGCGCGGCCCTTCAAACCCGAACGCGCGACGCCCGCGCCGCGGTCGCCCTCCGAGATCCTCTCGGTCGGCGACGTGGTGCCGGTCCGCGTCTCGCACATGCAGACCCAGCGCGGCACCAACGCCACCCGCGTGCTGCGGCTGGATCTGGCGCTGGAGCAGACCCCCAAGGTGCAGGGCGCCTTCATCGGCATGGACCTCAAGTCGCGCGGCGTGCTCGCGCTGGTGGGCGGCTTCGACACCGCCCTCTCCTCGTTCAACCGCGCCACCCAGGCGAGGCGCCAGCCCGGATCGTCGTTCAAGCCCTTCCTCTACGCGGCCGCGCTCGACGCCGGCAAGTACACGCCGTCCACCAAGGTCGACGACTCGCCGGAGGTGATCACCGACCCCTGGACCGGCAAGGCCTGGAAGCCGCAGAACTTCGAGAAGGACCAGTTCGATGGCCCCATCACGCTGCGCAAGGCGCTGGCCGAGTCGAAGAACACGGTGGCGGTCAAGCTCCTCATCGACGTGGGCATCGACAAGGTCCGCGCGGAAGCGCACGCCGCCGGCATCCTCAGCGAGATCCCGCAGAGCTACACGGCCGCGCTCGGCACCGGCGAGGTCGGCGTGCTCGAAGAGGTCAATGCCTATGCCACGCTGGCCTCGCAGGGAAGGCGCACCGAGCCGGTGCTCATCAAGAGGGTCCTGGCCCGAGACGGCAACACCCTCTTCGTTCCGCAGGCCAACGTCGAGCAGGGGCTGAAGCCGGAGACGGCCTACCTCACCGCGAATCTGATGCGGTCGGTGATCGACGATCCCTCCGGCACCGCGCACTCGCTCTCGGCGCTGGGCCGGCCGGCGGCGGGAAAGACCGGCACCGCCAGCGAACACCGCGACGGATGGTTCGTCGGCTTCACGCCCTCTCTCATCGCCGGCGCCTGGGTGGGCTTCGACACCCACGAGATGATGGGCAGCCTCGAGACCGGCGGGCACTGCGCCGGCCCCATCTGGCTCACCTGGATGCGCGCGGCCACGGCCAACTCGCCCAAGGAGGAGTGGCCGCCGCCGCCGCCGGGCGTCACCGTCGTGCAGATCAACCGCAACACCGGGATGCTGGCCCGGCCGGGCGACCCCTACGCCGTCAGCGAAGCCTTCATGGCCGGCAGCGAGCCGACCCAGGCCGGCGACGACGAGCAGAAGGAACCTGGTCAGGAAGACTGGTACCAGGCGCCGTCGCACTAGCGGGCCGTTGGCCCGCGGGCCTCAGGCTTCAGGCTTCAGGCCGGAGGATCTAGCGGATGGCGGTGGCCTTGATCGAAGCCTTGCCGTCTTTTTCGTAGACGGAGAAGCGGACGCCCTTGCAGCTGTGCCTGGCCAGCAGGTCGGCGCGGTTCTTCTTCAGCTTGGCGGCGAACTTCTCGAAGCTGATGCGGTCGGCAGGCTCGCCGAGCTGGCCCTTCAGCTCCTTGAAGCGGTCAAAGGTCTCGTGCCAGTGCTGCTCGTCGGGGTCCTGCGTCTCCAGCGCCGGCATGGAGAAGTCCTGCATGGTGACGTTGGCCTCCGGCACCAGCGCGGGCTCGGACGGGGCGGCCTCGGCGGTTGGCCCGGACGGGGCGGCCTCGGCGGTTGGCTCGGACGGAGCGGCCTCGGCGGTTGGCCCGGACGGAGCAGCCTCGGGCTCCGGCCGGATGCCGGCAGGAACGTGCGCGTCGTCCATCGCCGGCGGCGCGCTCTCGGAAGTGCGGTCGAGAGAGTCGGCCTCGGGCACCAGCGAGCCCCAGCCAGGGTTCGCCGCCGCCTGCGACATCTCCTCGTCGCGCTCGCGCAGCTTGTCGAGCAGCGCGGCGCTGACGGGCTCGATGCGGGTCGGCTCATCGCCCGGAAACGGCTCCGGCTCCTGGGCAGCCGGATCGCCGCGCGCAGTGGCCAGGAGCGCGTCGCTCGGGCCGCCGGGAGCCGCGGCATCCTCCGCCAGCGACGGCCGCGCGGCGACCGGCGACGGCGCGTCGTCCGGGGGAGGCGCGCGGTGTCTGTCGTTGAGCAGGTCGGCGAAGCTGAAGTCGCCCTTGGCCGCCGACGAGGCTTCGTCGGACGCGTGATCCGCGCGCCGCCCGGGCGGCTCCGCCTCGACGGTGGAAAGGCTGCTCTCGCCGGCCCCCGTCTCGACGACAGGCTCCGTCTCGACCAGGCCCGCCTCTTCCGCCGAGAGGGACTCCGGCTCCGGCTCTCCTTCCGCCGGCGGCGTGGGCGTGAAGGGATCGGAGCTCCACATCGGGTGCGCGGCCACCTGGGCTGTGCCCGGCTTCGGGGTCGCGACCGGAGCGGGCGGCGGCTCCTCCGGATCGAGCGACTCGACCATCCGCGGCGGCGCGGACTTCTGCGTCACCTCGGAGGCTTCGGCGGCGGGCCAGGGCACGTCGGCTGTGGGCGGAGGCGCCGCGCGGGGCTCGCCCACGTCGGTGCCGAGCAGCGACGAGGGCGGCCGCGCCGTCCGCGTCACAAACACAGGCTCCGGTTCGCTCACCCGCTGCTGGGCCACCGGCGGCGGCCGCGCCAGGAGTCCCCAGACCAGGCTGAAGAGGAGGAAGAGGGCGAGCGCGAGCGCATAGAAGGCCTGGTAGCGCCCGAGCCAGCCCAGGTAGGGCCCGGCCGGCACCGTCAGCGCCGCCTGCACGCCGGAGTCCAGCGGCACCAGCGCGCCGCGCACCGCGTAGCGCGTCCCGCCGCGGGGCAGCTTGCCCGAGAGCGCATTGCCGATGCCGGGCAGCAGGATCTGCAGCACGCCGTAGCCGGGCGCCGGCGCGGCGGCCCAGCGCAGGAGGCGGGCGCGCTCTTCTCCCGGCGGGAGCGAGCTCGCCAGCACCTTGCCGCCCTGCACCAGCGTCAGGTCCGCGTCGACCTGGCTCTTGAGCTGCGCGGCCAGGCGGTCGTCGACCAGCGTGCCCACCACGATGGCGGCCCCGTTCCCGGGAATGCGAGCGGCGGCGACCCGGTAGACGCCGCCGTCAAAGAGGGCGAAGGCGGCCGCCGGATTGCCCTCCAGCGCCGCCTTGGCGAGGGGCAGCGGCGCCGCATCGTCGAGGCCCTGGGCGGGCCGGGCCCGGCGCGAGAGCATGGCGCCCTGCCCGTTCACCACCGCGAGCAGGTCGGGCGTGGGCGAGAGGGCGGAGGCGGCGGCCCGCAGCGCCCGCTCGTCGGGCCGGGTGAGGGGCTGGGTGGGATCGGCGGGAGGGCGCGTCGCCTCGATGAGGTCGGGTGCCGCGGCCACCGCCCGCGGCAGGAGCCGCAGGTCGAGAAGCTCGAGCTGCGCGTGCAGGGCGCTTCCGGACTGCGCCAGGCGCGCGCGGAGATTGTCCTCGCCGCTCTGCGCCGCCTTGGCCGACAGGAACGCGAGGTGAAGGACCAGCGCCGCCGCGACCAGCCCCGCAAAAATCCAGATGCGACCTCTCATCCTTGCAGAGCTACCGCCAGAAGCGGGCGCGGTCAAAGTAAAAGCAGGCGCCGGCCCGCTACTCGGGCGCGTCGTCCGGCGGCGAGCGGGTCACCTCGCGCAGCACCGCGATGGCGTAGCTGCCTTTGGGCAGCGCAAAGGAGAGCACCAGCGCGTCCGCGCCTTCCGGCTCGACCCGCAGCTCCTCGACCGGAATCCGGTAGGGCCGCCGCGCCCCTTCCATCTCCGCCCCGCCGGCGGCGAAGGAGGCCGGGTCGACCCCGGAAGCGTCCAGCACCACCTGCTCGCGCCGCAGCGCCTCGCCGCGGGCCGCGAAGAGCGAATGGCCCGGCAGCGGCCCCGCTGGATCGATCTCGAGCGCGGCCACCCGCGGCCCGTCGACAGCCGGATCGGCGCAGACGAAGAGGCCGCCGGTGTCGCGCTTCTTGAGCACGTCGCCCTCGAGGGCGGTGGCGAAGAGCCCGTCGGCGAGGCGGGCGGCGAGGCAGCGGTTGAAGAGCTCGGACTGCAGCGCCGAGAGCGCCATCCGCCGCAGGAAGCGGTCGCGCGCGGCCTTCTGCGCCGACGGATCGCGCAGCAGGATTTGGCGGCCCAGCTCGGCGTTGTCGCCGAACTTGCCGAAGCGCTGCGGGCCGAAGAGGTTGGCCGCGCCCTGGGCCCGCAGCCGCTCGCAGATGGCCTCGGCGCGCCCGGCCGCGCCGGCAGCGACGCCGCGGACCACGATGCGAAAGCGATTCCCGCGCAGGTGCCCGGGCCGCAGCTTGTTGCCGTGCCGCGCCGCCGCCAGCACGCGCCAGCCGCGTCCCGAGAGCTGGAGCGCCTCCTCCGGTGGCAGCTTCGCCGCGACGCTCATCCGCTGCACGGTGACGCCGCGCTTGTCCTTGAGCCCGGCGGTGCCGACGTCGCGCTCCTTTGCTCCCAGCGCCTGGGCCAGCTCCCGGGCCACTTCCGGCGTGGTGCGGGAGATCTTCTCCACGGTGAGGTAGAGGTGCTCTCCGCTGCCCGCAGGCTCGTAGAGCGGCAGCTCCTCGACGCGGAAGTCCTCCTCGGCGACGCGGGTCAGGCCGCCGGTGCCGGGGAGATCTTCGCAGAGCAGCGGGACAGTGGCCTGCGCGAGCGTCAAACCGCCAGGTACCCTGCCAGCAGCAGCTTGTAGACGGCGCGGGTGGCGTCGAACTCGCCCAGCGCCGTCGCGGTGGCCAGGTCGGCGACGCTGCGCGCTCCGTCGACCAGCGCCAGCACGCGCTGCTGATCTTCCTCGAGCGCGCCGGCCGGCGCCTTGCCCGTCGCCCGCGGCCTCGACTCCGACCCGGGCACGCGGGTGCGGTACAGCTCCATCTCATCGAGGCGGCGCAGGCCGTCGAGCAGCATGCCCTGGGTGTCGAGCGACAGCTGGGTGGGCAGCTTGTCGCGGTCGAGCCCGCGCAGGAAGACGAAGCTGCCCGACCGCGCCACCAGGAGGCCGAGGAAGATCTCCACCACCTGGTGCTTCAGCCCATGCTGCACCGCCTCGGGGGAGAGCACGCCCAGATCGATGAGCGCCTGCCCGAGGCGCTTCTTCTCGCCCGGCTCGGACTGCTCGCGCAGCGCGGCCTCGACGCGCGCCTTGGTGACGACCCCCGAGCGCGCCAGCAGCTCGCCCAGCCGCTCGCCCGGGCTGGTCGAGCAGGCCCAGGCGACGTTGCCGTCGGTGAGGACGATGCCGCGCTCGGTGCCGTCGGAGCGGGTGAGCAGCACGCCGGTGCGGCGGCCCTGGTGGAGGAAGTTGAGGAGATCGCTGGGCTGCATCTCCGAGAGGTCGCCGGCCAGCACCGCCCGGCGCGGCTGCAGCTCGGAGAGGTCGGTCATCAGGCCGTCGCCGCGCTCGGCCAGGGCCGAGAGCAGCTCGTTGGGTGTCGAGAGCAGCTTCCAGGCCTCGGCGTTGACGGCGAGCGCCTTCACGCCGCCGTCCCTGGCGGTCGCGGGCGAGCCCGGGTCGTCGCTGCGGAGGTCGTCGGTGGCCACGTGAGGGGACGCAGAATGCTCCGGGAGGGTCGGGGACTCAAGGGGAGTTGCGCTTTTCCGGCGCGTCAAAGAGGTGACGATCGGACTCTTCGCGGGCGGCGAGGGAGGCGGCCTCGGCGGCCCGGGCGTAGAGGCGGGTCAGCGCACGGGCGGCGTCAGGCGCCGCCTTCGAGACGAAGGGCTTACGCCGTCCCGGCTCGCGGCCGCCCTTGCCCACCACCGCCGGCGCCGCCTTCGAGACCGCCGGATTGCCGGAGAGCAGCCGCGCCACCGAGAGGTCGGGCAAGAGCGCCATCGCCACCGCGCCGCCGGGGATGGAACCGAAGACGACGTAGCCGCGCTTGCTCCTGGGCGAGAGCTCGTCGAGCTGCACCGGATCCTGCGGGACCAGTCGTGGGCCGGTGGCGGGAGGATCGCCGCCATAGACGGAGAAGACGGTGAGCGCGCGCTCGTCGGGCTTGAGCTCGTCACCCGCCAGCGATTCGGCGCGGGTGAGCGCGGGGCCCGCCAGCGGATAAACCTTGGCGGTGTAGGCGGCGGCGTCGGGAAAGAGATCGGAGATGGAAGGAAGTCCGCCGCGCAGGAGGGCCACCAGGTCGGCCGCGTCGAGCAGGGTGAGGCCCCCGCCCGGCGCCGGATGCTTCGGGGTGCCCTTGAGCAAAAGTGCGATCAGCTGGTCGTCGCTGCGGCTGGAGATGAGCGCCGGGTCCTTCAGCTGCGGGGCCCCGAGCGACTTTCCCAGCTGCGTCGGCTCGCCGGTGCCATGACAGCCCGCGCACTCGAGCCGGTAGATCTTCTGCGCATGGCGGGCATCCCCCGCCAGCAGCGCCTCACCCCCCAGCGCGGGCAACGCCGCCACCCAGCCCGCGAGCAGAGCCAGGAGCCCAGAGCCTGAAGCCTGAGGCCTGAGGCCTGAGGCCTTCATCATCTCCCCTCCGGCCACTGCGACAAATCCGCCACCCATCCGTCGCGGAACTTCACATGGCACTTGAGGCAACTGGTCGCGTCCGGCAAGGCGCCCTTCTCGAGCGTCGTTATCTCCCCGGCGGCGAGCCCGTCGAACTCGACCCCCGCCGCTCCCTGCGCGCGCGGGACGTGGCCCTGCACCGCCTTGAGCAGCCTGATCATGGCCTTGAGCTGCGCCGGGTCGGGCTGCGCGGCGTCGGTCTCCTTCTGCCAGCGCTTGCCCAGATCCTCCATCAGCTGCCGGACGGTGCGCTCCGGCCCTGCGCTCCGCCCCGCCGCCGCCACCACCAGGCGCGAGGCCTGCACCCGATGCCCCTGCGCGGAGGCCGGCATCGGCTCGCCCGCGCCCACCTGGAAGCTGACGGTGGGTCCTGCCTCCTGGTAAGGAGCGAGCGACAGCGTCCACAGCCCGCGCCCCGCAGGCGTCCAGTGCGCTCCGTAGACGCCGGCGTCGCCCAGCGGGCGCACCAGGTAGCGCAGCTTCGGGCCCGGCCCGGCGACGGTCAGCATCAGCTTCGCGTCGCTGACCGGCTGCGGCTCGCCCACCTCGGCGTCCTTCTGCCTGCCGACGTCGAAGAGCAGGTCGAGCACCGCGCCCGGCTGCGGATCGCCCGGGCGCAGGTTGACGTGCACGCGCCAGTCGCCGTCGCGCAGCGCGAGCGTGTATTCGGCGGCAGGCGGCACCAGCGGCACCAGGTCCGGCCCCTCGCCCAGCGGAGCCAGCGGGATTCCGCCCGCGGCGAGCAAGGCGGCGAGACCGAGGCCTCCCCCCAGCAGGGTCATTCCTTCTCCCAGGCGCCCTTGTTCCGCTGCCACTCGACCTCGTCCTGCGCGGAGAAGACGAGGTACTCCGGCTTGAGCGGCAGCACGAACTTGCGCCCGTTGAAGTAGAGCGAGGGCGTGGAGCTGACGCCGGCCGCCTGGCCTTCCTTCTTCTGCTTCTCGATGGGCCCCTCGAGCT
>JAYWAJ010000437.1:0-3518 GCA_043782525.1 Deltaproteobacteria bacterium
GCCTGAGGCCTCGGCGCCACCCGCCTTCAGACGAATCGCGCGCCCTGCACCGCTGCTTCCACGACTTCCGCGCGCCCGCCGACGCCCAGCGAAGCCGCCGCGTCCATCATTGCCGTGGCGACGTCGCGCGACTTGTCCGGCGTGCAGAGCGCGCAGACGGTGGTGCCGGCGCCCGAGAGCGCAGCGCCCAGCGCGCCGCCCTTCATCCCCGCCGCGAGCAGCGCCGGCAGCCAGGTGAGGAGGCCGGCGCGGGCGGGCTGGTGCAGGCGGTCGAGCATCGCGTCCCGGAGCAGGTCGTACTGGCCCTCGGCCAGCGCCGCCACCAGCAGCGCCGCGCGGCCCAGGTTGTAGACGGCGTCCTCCAGCGGCACCTGCTTGGGGAGCACCGCCCGCGCCGCCGAGGTGGCCAGCTCCTGATCGGGAATGTAGAGCGCCGCCCGCAGCGGCCGCTTGATGGCGATGGGGCACGAGAGCACCCGCCCTTCGCCGTCGCGGATGGAGACCTGCGCCCCGCCGCGCAGCGACGGGACCACGTTGTCGGGATGTCCCTCCATCTCGACCGCGGTGCGCAGGATGCCCGCCTCGCCGATGGCGCCCTCCAGAAGCCGGTCGGCGATCATGGCGCCCGCCAGCGCCGCCGCCGCCGACGATCCCAGCCCGCGCTTGAGCGGGATCGAGCTGTGCACTTCCAACTCGGCGCGCAGCAGGGTCGGATCCATCCCGGCTTCGACGGCCGCGTGCTGCGCCGCCTGGATGACCCGGTTGGTGGCGTCGAGCGGCACCCGGCTCGCGCCCTCGCCGACAAATCGAGTGATGCGCAGCCGGTCGGTGCCGGGCGTCGCCCGGACCATGAGGTCCGGGCCGCCCAGCGCCAGGCCCAGCGAGTCGAAGCCCGGCCCGAGGTTGGAAGTGGAGCAGGGGACCATCACGGTGAAGGGCTTCATCGCAGCGCCGCCTCCAGCGCCGCAGGGTCGTCGTCGATGGGCGCGCCCAGGGGGGGCGCGGACGCGATCGCCGCCTGCGGATCCTTGAGACCATGGCCGGTGAGGACGGCCACGATGGTTTGACCGGCAAATCGCTTCGGCTGGGCGCGCGCCAGCTGGAGCAGCCCCGCCACCGGCGCGGCGCTGGCCGGTTCGCAGAAGACGCCCGCCTCGGACGACAGCCGGCGGTAGGCGGCGAGAATCTCGTCGTCGGTGACGGCGGCGAACATCCCGCCGGACTCTTGCTGCGCGGCGACCGCCAGCTTCCACGAGGCGGGATTGCCGATGCGGATGGCGGTCGCCATCGTCTCCGGGTTCGCCACCGGCTTTCCGCTGACCAGCGGCGCCGCGCCCGCCGCCTGGAAGCCCAGCAGCACCGGCCGGCGTCCGCCCAGCTCGACGAAGCCGCGCCAGTAGGCGCTGATGTTGCCGGCGTTGCCGACCGGCAGCGCCAGGGTGTCGGGGGCGCGGCCGAGGGTCTCGACGATCTCGAAGGCCGCCGTCTTCTGTCCCTCGATGCGGTGCGGGTTGACGCTGTTGACGAGGGCGATGCCGGTGCGCTCGGCCAGCTCGCGCACCCGCTGCAGCGCCGTGTCGAAGTTTCCGCGCATCACCACGATGCGGGCGCCGTGCGCCACCGCCTGCGCCAGCTTCCCCAGCGCCACTTTTCCGTCGGGGACGACGACGTTGCAGGCGATGCCGGCCGCGGCGCAATACGCCGCCGCGCTGGCCGAGGTGTTCCCGGTCGAGGCGCAGACCGCGGAGCGGGCCCCGGCCTCGATGGCCTTGGCCAGCGCCACCACCATGCCGCGATCCTTGAACGACCCGGTCGGGTTCTGCCCTTCGAACTTGAGCCACATCTCCTTGCAGCCGAGATCGCGCGCCAGGGTCTTCGCTTCCACCAGCGGCGTGTCGCCCTCGCCCAGGGTCAAGAGGGGCGTGCGGGCGGTGAGGGGAAGGTGCGCGGCCCAGCGCGCGAGGACACCGCGCCTCATCTCGAGGCCTCGACGCGGATGCGCGCCAGCACCGCGCGGGTCGACGACAGCTGGGCCAGCTCGGCCTCGGCGGCGGCCAGCGCCGACTCGGGCGCGGCATAGGTGAAGAGCACCACCTCGGCGGCGCCCAGCTTGCCGGGCTCGCGCTGGATGACGCTGGCGAGGCCGATCTCGTGGGTGGCCAGCACCCGGGTGATCTGCGCGAAGACGCCCGGCACGTCGTCGACCGCCAGCCGGAAGTAGCAGCGGGTCGAGACTTCGGCCATGGGGAGCAGCGGCGCCTCGGGCCCGGAGTCGCGCGGCGGGGCCACCGGATCGCCCAGCGCCAGCCGGCGCGCGACCTGCACCACGTCGGCCAGCACCGCGCTCGCGGTGGCGTCTCCGCCGGCGCCGAGCCCGCTGAACATCACTGGCCCGCAGAGGTCGCCGATGACGTGGACCGCGTTCTGCGCCCCGTCGATGCGCGCCAGCGGATGGTCGGCGGGCAGGAAGGCGGGATGCACCCGCGCCTCGACCGCGCCACCCGTCCCGCGCCGCGCGATGGCCAGGAGCTTGAGGACGTAGCCGAGCTCGCGGCCGTAGGCGAGGTCCTTGGGGTCGAGCCCGCGGATGCCCTGCCGGTGCAGCCTGGCCGGAGTGCAGGCGGCGTTGAAGGCCAGCCGCACCAGGATGCAGAGCTTGTCGGCGGCGTCGACGCCGTCGATGTCGTCCTTGGGGTCGGCCTCGGCGTAGCCCGCCTCCTGCGCCTTGGCGAGCGCGTCGGCGAGGGTCTCGCCCTGGGCCATGCGGGTCAGCACGTAATTGCAGGTGCCGTTGATGATGGCGCGCAGCTCGGTGATGCGGTTGGCGGCCAGATCGTCGGTGAGCGGCGCGATGAGCGGGATGCCGCCGCCCACCGCCGCCTCGCAGCGCAGCTCAACGCCCTTCTGCGCCGCCAGCTGCGCCAGCTGCGGCCCGTGCCACGCCAGCACCCGCTTGTTGGCGGTGACCACCGGCTTTCCGCCTTCGAGGGCGGCGGCGATGAGGGCCCGGGCCGGCTCCTCGCCGCCCATCAGCTCGACCACGACGTCGACGTCGCCGGCGGTCGCGACCGACATCGCATCGGTGGTGAGCCGATCCCGGGAGAGCGGCCGCGGCCGGGAGAGATCCCGCACCGCCGCCCGCTGCAGATGCAGCGAGACGCCGGCCGCGCGGGAGAGCACGTCGTGCCGCTCGAGCAGCGCCCGCGCCACTGCCTGCCCGACCGTCCCCACTCCGAGGAGCCCGATGCGTACCGTCTTCACCGCGCCAGTCTATCAATCTTCGACAACGCGGGCCGAACTCCTTGCGCAAGACGCGCCGCGGGGCCTACAAGGTTTTTCCAGATGACCGGGGAAATTCCGCTCACGCAGAAGCTGGGCATCAAGGAGGGGCGCCGCGTGCTCCTGCTCGATCCGCCCGTCAACTTCGCGCGCCGGCTCGATCCGCTGCCGCCCGGGGTCGGCGTCACCACCAAGATCCTTCACCAGAACGACATCATCCTCGTCTTCGCTTCGTCGCG
>JAYWAJ010000438.1:0-3488 GCA_043782525.1 Deltaproteobacteria bacterium
GGACGCCGAGGCCTTCCGCGAGATGGGCGCGCGCGAGGTGCGGGTGGTGCCCAACGCCATTCCGCCCCTCTCCCCGCCGCTGGTGGCGCAGCGCCGCGACGTGGTCTTCATCGGCTCCCTCGACTGGCGTCCCAACGCGGAGGCCGCGCTCATCCTCGCCCAGGAGATCTGGCCGCGCTGCAAGGCGCTCTTGCCCGGAGCGCGGCTGGTCATCGTCGGGCGCAACCCGCCGCCGCAGATCCTGGCGCTGGCGGCGCACGACATCCTGGTGGCGGGCAGCGTTCCTTCGGTGGCGCCCTGGCTGGACGGCGCCTTCGCCACCGCCATTCCGCTGCGGGCCGGCTCGGGAACGCGCATCAAGATCCTCGAGGCGTGGGCGGCGGGCGTGCCGGTGGTGGCGAGCCGCATCGCCGCCGAGGGCCTGCCGTACCGCGACGGGCACGACCTGCTCCTCGCCGAGGAGCCGGGCGAGTTTGCCCGGGCCCTGGTGCGGCTGTGGCGCGACCGGAAGCTGGGCGAGGAGCTGAGCCGCGCCGGGCTGCGGACGGTGGAGCCGTTCACGCCGCAGCACATCGCGCGGATGGTGGCCCGCTACTACGGCGAGGTGCTGGGCATCGGCGACAGCGCCCGGCCGTACAGCGCCGCGTATGCCGACGCCATGGCCGCGGCCCCGTAGCGCTGCGCTCGCTGGGCCGCGCGCCCTTCGAAGCGCGCGCGCACTTCCCCATCTTCCAGCGTAGCCAAGGCCTCCGACAACGCGGCCACGTCTCCCGCAGGAACCAGCATTCCGGCGCCTTCCGAGAGCAGCTCCGGCAGCTCCCCCACCGCGCTCGCCAGCACGCAGCGACCGAGCGCCAGCGCCTCGAGCGCGACCAGCGGCAGGCCTTCGGTCAAGGACGGCAGGGCGACCACGTCCGCTGCCGCAAAGACCGCCCGCGCCTCGTCGAGGTAGCCGAGGAAGCGCGCATCGAGGCCCTGCGCGGCAGCCTGCAGCTCCCCGCGCAACGGACCGTCGCCGGCGATGAGCAGCACCGCCCGTCCCGGCAGCCGCCGCAGCGCCTCGAAGAGGACGCGGTGGCCCTTCTCCACCGAGAGCCGCCCCACCACCGCGATGCAGAGCGCCTCGGCGGCGACGCCCAGCGCGGCGCGCGCCTGCGCCCTTTCTTCCGGCGAGACCGGCTGCGCCGCCGGCAGCCCGTTGGGCACGAAGCTGACGGGCGCCGTCCGCACCCAGCGCCGCAGCGTCCGCTCCAGCGCGCGCGAGACGCCGGCCACGCCGCGGGTGAAGTTGCCCAACACCCGCGCCACCAACTCGTAGGCGCGGACCGCGGCGGTGCTGCGCGTGTCGCCGTGGAAGGTCGCCACCACCGGCACCCGCGCGAGGAGGCCCGCCAGCACCGCCACGAAGAGGGCCTTGAAGTCGTGGGCGTGCAGGAGCTTCACGCCGTGCGCGCGCGCCGCCCTGGCCACGGCCCGCGCGCAGGCGAGGTCGAGTCGGCCCGCGCTCTCGAAGCGCAGCGCCCACAGGCCCCGGCGCCGCGCCTCTTCCGAGAGCGCATCGGGCGCGCCCGGACGGACGATGGCGCCGACCAGCGGCTCATAGGGCGCCCCCGTGGCCAGCGAGAGCGCGAGCACGGCCCGGTCGGCGCCGTAGAGCGCCGTCCCCTGCCGCAGGTGGAGGACCCGGATCACGCGCGCGCGGCCAGCTCGCGATAGAGCGCCTCGTAGGCGTCCACCATCGGCTCGATGGAGTGCTGCTGCGCCCGCTGCCGCGCGGCCGCTCCCAGCCTGCTGCGCAGCCCCGCGTCGAGTGCCAGGCTGCGCAGCGCCTGGCCCAGCCCGGCCCGATCGCGCAGCGGCACCAGGAGCGCCGTCTCGCCGTGCTGGTGGATCTCCCGCACCGGCAGGAGGTCGTGCGCCACGGTGGGCAGGCCCGCGCCCATCGCCTCCAGCATCGAGAGCGAGCGCCCTTCGCTGAGCGAGGCCTGCGCATAGATGTCGAGGCCGGAGAGGAGGCGCGCGGCGTTCATCACCAGCCCGGTGAAGTGGACGTTGGCGGGGGCGCCGCGGCGCAGGTCGGCCTCCATCGGGCCGGTGCCGATCAGGTAGAGGTGCACGTCGCTACGGCCGGCGAACTGATCGACGAAGGCCTGCAGCAGGAGGTCCGGTCCCTTGATCTCCCGCAGCCCGCCCGCGTAGCCGATGGCGACCGCGCCCTCGGGTACGCCCAGCTCCTCGCGCGCACGCTGCCGCGTGGAGGCGTCGGCTTCGACGAGCGGGACGCCGTTGGCGATGACCGGCACCCGCGCGTCGGGCGGCGCCCAGCCGAGGATGTCCTGCTTGACCTTCTCGCCGCAGGCGACCAACGCGTCGGTGACCCGGGCGGCGACGCTGGCGGCCTTGCGCTTCTTGCCCTCGGGCATGCGCTGCTCATGAAACGTCGCCATCACCCGCGTCGAGGGGCGCAGCAGCTTCACCGCCGCGGCGTTCAGCCAGGGGCCGAGATCGTGGGCGTGCAGGACGGTGGCGTTGCGCCGGGCCAGCGCGCCGCGGATGGAGGACAAGGCCTTGAGGCTCATGCCGGCGGCGGGGAGCAGCTCGAGATCGAGGCCCTGCTGCTGCGCCAGCGCGCGGACCGGCCCGTCCTCGCCGAGCGCCAGGATGGAGGTCTCGATGCCGCGCTTCTGGCTGCGCGCGGCCAGTTGCACGACCAGCTGTTCGAGCCCGCCCAGTCCCAGCCCGTAGATGAGGTGCGCGACCGAGACCGCCATGCGAGGCAACCCTCCCCGGGGGGAAGCTATGCATCCGGGCGGGCGAGCGGGAGGCCGGAGACCATCTGTGCGGGAGACCCCGAAAACAAATTTTTTTTTTCCACCTGCCGCAGGGGGTCAGACCCGGTTGGCGCTGACGGGTCGGCGGTCGGGGCCGGTTTCGGCCGGGACGGCTACCGGAGCCTGCGCCGGGGTGCGGAGCCGGGATCCGCGCCAAGCCAGGAGCGCGACGCCCCCGAGGATGAGGGCGAGCGCGCCCAACGCCCGCGGGGTGACCTTTTCGCCGTAGAAGGCCGCCCCCAGCGCCAGCGCCACCATGGGGTTGACGTAGGCGTAGCTGGCGGCGAGCGCCGGGCGGACCGTCTTCAGCAGGAATTGATACGCGGTATACGCGACCACGGAGCCGAAGAAGGAGAGATAGAGCAGCGCGCCGACCGAGCGCGCCGGCGGCAGCGCGGAGATGCGCTCGCCGCGCAGCAGCGCCGCCGCGAGAACGCAGAGGCCGCCCACCAGCATCTGCGACGCGCTCGACATCAGGCCGCGCGGCAGGACGAGGCGCGTGCCCAGCACCGAGCCCAGCGCCCAGGTGGCGCAGGAGAGCACCAGCCAGAGCGCCCCCAGCGGGCTGGCCCGCAGGTCGCCCCCGGTCTGCAGCACGGCGACGCCGGCGAGGCCGATGGCGAGTCCGATCCATTCGTTGCCCGTCGGCCACTTGCC
>JAYWAJ010000439.1:0-9222 GCA_043782525.1 Deltaproteobacteria bacterium
CCGCGCTCTTCCATGGCTTCCGCATGCTTTCTCAGTTCAGCGCGCTGCCGTGGCTGCACGATCTGGAGATGCCCGCGCTGGTGGCGGGCGGGCGGTACGACTGGATCGCCCCGCCGGCGCAGGGCTCGGAGCGCCTCGCCCGCGGGCTGCAGCACGCGCAACTTGTCCTCTTCGAGGAGTCGGGGCACTTCCCCTTCATCGAGGAGAACGAGCGCTTCCTCTCAGTGCTGATCGAGTTCCTCGGCGATCTCGTAGAGCCCGAGCTGGGGTAGCCGGGTGAAGCCCGCCCAGGCCGCGCCCGCCAGCACGCCGTCCTCGATCCATTCCTGCAGCCATTCGCCCGCCACCGCCGGATCATGCTGCGGCAGGGCGGCGCCGCGGTCGGTGGCCCAGCGCAGGTTCCAGCCTTCGTGCACCCCCACCGGCGGGGCCGAGATGAAGGGCAGGCCGAGGCCGGCGAAGAAGGTCATCTCCGAAGGCTTGCTCCAGAGCGCGTCGGCGCCGGCGAGCAGGGCGTTGAAGCGGCGGATGTAGCCGAAGACGTCCGGATCCTCGAGGACCTCGACCTGTCCGTCGAGGCCGCTGTCGTCGAGCGCCTCCCGCAGCGCCGCCGCGACCTCGGTGCGGCGCCCGGCCACCAGCGCGAGGCGCAGCACGCCCGCCTCGATCTGGCGGCGCACGCCCCGCACCAGCTTCTTCGCCAGCGGCACCTGCGCCCCGGCGCCGCCCACCGCGAAGACGATGAGCGGCGGTAGCTTCGCCTCCGGCAGCGGGCCCAGCTCCGCCTCGGCCAGATCCCGCAGCCGCCCGGAGATCTGGAGGCGCGACAGGCGCGCCGCCAGGTTCTCTTTCAGCGCCGTCCGCCCGCGCCCGCCGACCAGCGCGTGCGGCAAGGGATAGCCGGTCATGCGCAGGCGGTCTTTCGGCACGCCGTAGGTCTGCATCCGCCGGAAGGCCCGCTCGCTGGGAGCGAAGTAGCGGATGGAGCTGTGGCGCGGGTCGGGCGGCGCCCAGACGCGGTTGACGTCGCTGTCGGTGAGCAGGCAGTGGAGCCGCTTCGCGCCATGCAGTTCGGCGAGGATGGCGGCGGCGTAGAAGGTCGCCAAGAGCGGCGCCTGCGTCGATTTCAGGTGCTCGGCCAGCGCCAGCCCCACCCCGTCGCGCGCCGCCCGCTGCATCCAGCGGGTCCCCTGGGTCGCGCCCGACAGGTCCTGCGCCGGCCACGGCTGCGGAATGGCGGTGATGGTGTTCAGGACCGCACGCATGGGCGCGCCCACCCCTGGCAGCTGGGAGAAGCGGGTCAAAGGTTCGTAGAGGTCGCGGTTGCGATCCCAGAAGCGCTGGTCCTTCTCGCCGCCCAGCGGGGGGCGATCCATCTGCCGGACCTCGGTGCCCAGGTAGTCGGCCAGCGCCGCTGCCGGCCGCAGGTGGCCGTAGCCCATGTCGATGGCGGCGACGATGGGTGCGGGCGTCGTCGGGCGGGCGCTCATGGGGGCCGTCGTTTGTCGCGGATGCAACGCCCTGTCAAGGGACTCGCCGACCGCTCGCTCGATGCACAAAATGGGAAGATGCGTTCTCACGACATTCCGGTGCTGCACCTGGTGAACCGCTTCTGGATCGGTGGCGCGGAGCGCCAGTTCGTCGAGCGCCTGCGCCGTCATCCAGAAGGATTTCGCGCGGTGGTGGGCTGCCTCGAGGCCAGCGGGCCGATGCTGGAGCAGGTCCGCGCCCTCGGCTACGAGCCCCACGTCTTCCCGCTCCACGGCTCGATGATGCGGCCCAACACGGCGCTGCAGATCCGCCGCATGGCCGCGCTCATCCGCGCCGAAGGCATCAAGGTCGTGCACGGCACCGACTTCAACACCAACCTGCTCGGCCTGGCGGCGGCGAAGCTGTCCGGGGCCAAGGCCATCGTCAGCCGCGTCGATCTCGGCCACCTGCGCTCGGGCTTCGGCAAGTGGCACCGCGAGGCGGAGAAGCTCAACGCGCGCTTCGCCGACCTGGTGGTCGCCAACGCCGAGGCGGTCAAGGAGGTCTGCATCCGCGACGAGGGCGTGAAGCCGCAGAACGTGATGGTGGTCCGCAACGGCCTCGACCTTTCGCTCTTCGACCAGCTGGCCGCGCAGCCGCTGCAGGGGCCGCTGCCCGAAGGCCCGCTGGTCGCCGTCATCGGCAACCTCTGGCCGGTCAAGGGCCACCGCACGCTGGTCGAGGCGGTGGCGAAGCTGCCGCCGGCGCTGCACCGCTTCCGCTTCGTCTGCGCGGGCGAAGGCCCCGAGCGCGACTTCCTCACCAGGCGCATCGCCGAGCTGGGGCTGCAAGAGCGCATCATCCTCCTCGGCCACCGCCTCGACGTGCCCGCCCTGCTGGTGCGGGCGCAGGCGGCCTGCCTCTGCTCCAGCGCCGAGGGGCTCTCCAACGCGCTCATGGAGGCGATGGCGGCGCGCCTGCCCATCGTCGCCACCGACGTCGGCGGCAACCCCGAGCTGGCGCGCGAGAACGGCATGCTGGTGCCCTACGGCGACGCGGCGGCGCTGGCGGCGAAGCTGACCGAGCTTCTCTCCGCTCCGGACCTGGCGCGGGCGATGGGGCAGCGCGGCCGCAAGCGCATCGAGCTGGAGCTGACCATGGAGCGCATGGCCGAGGGCCACGGCGCCCTCTACCGGCGCGCGCTCGGCGGCGAGCCCTTCGTCCCCGATCGACACGAAGTCCGCGCGGCATGACATGCTGAGCGCCGATGTCCGGCGAGGCGCTCTCGATCGACCGCAGGCAGTTCGGCGCGCTGGTGCTCACCTGCGCGCTGGCGCTGGTTCCCACCCACCTCATCATGTCGGGCGCGGTCGTGCTCGGCTTCGCCAGCCTGAGCGCGGGCGGTGTCGCCGAGACGGGCGCGCCCAGGGCGAAACCCCCGCAGAAGCAGGGCGCCGGGCCCGAGGCGCCGCCCGAAGCCACCGCGCTGCGGGTGCGGCCTCCCGAGACGGCGGCGTTCGGACGGGTGAGCGCGTTCGACCCCCACGCCTTCCGGACGCTGTTGCCGATGGCCTTCGCTTTTTTCTGCGCCCTGGTCATCCTGCTGGCGGGGCTCTCGCTGGCGCACGCCGCCGCGGTGCCGGTTGTGATCGGGGCCGCCGGGCCGGCGCGGGCCTGGGCGGCGGTGGCCGCGCGCCTCGCGCCGCTCTTGCTGACGACGCTCCAGAGCGTTCCGCTCATCGCGCTGGGCACGCTCCTCTTCGCGCTGCCCGGCGTCGTGCTGGCGGTGGGCTTCGCCTTCGCCATGCCGGTGGTCATGACCGAAGGGCTCTCCGGGCGCGCGGCGCTGGAGCGGTCCTGGGTGCTGAGCCGCGGCCGCCGGGCGCAGATCTTCGCGCTGCTCCTGCTGCTCGTCTTCTGCATGGCGCTGGGGACCTGGGCCTCGCTGCTGGTGCCGGTGGGCCACTTTCGGGCGCTGGTCTCCGGCGTGGTCCGGCTCCTCATGGTCCCCCTGCCGCTCCTGGGCCTGGTGCTGCTTCACCAGCGGGCGGTCAGTACATCCGCCGGATCTCCGCCCCCGGATAGTAGTGCGCGAGGATCGCCCGGTAGCCTTCGCCCTTGAGCGCCCTGCCCCGCGCGCCCCACTGGCAGAGTCCGACGCCGTGGCCGCTGCCCGCGCCCTTGAAGACCGCGGCCTCGCCGTCGACCGCCACCTCGAAGAGCAGCGAAGGCAGCTCGCGGTAGCCGAGGATCTGCCGCAGCTCGACCGCGGCCAGCGCCCGCGCGCCCCCCGCCGTCTGCAGCGAGAGGGTCCGGGCCCGCCCGCTCCCGGTGCGCGAGGCGACGCGCAGGCCCCGCACCTCCGCCTTGATCCGCCCCGCCCTGCGCAGCGCCGCGGAGATCTCGACGAGGGGAATGCGCTTGGTCCAGGCGCGCTCGTCCGCGTCCGGGTCGCCGCCGCGCAGGTAGGGCGTCGAGCCGGGCGCGAGGTGGAAGGCGGCCTCGGCGCTCTCGCTCTTGCCGCCGCAGCTGGCGCTGAAGTACGCCGCGATGGGCGCCGCGCCCCAGGTGAGCACCTCGCCTCCGGTGTCGCGGGCGGCCTGCTGCGCGGCCTGCGCCGGGTGCGCCGTACCTTTGTAGACCTGGTCTAAAACAGAGGCGCCCAGGTGCGCCCGCGCGCCCGGGCCCTGCGAGACCTTCTGCGCCACCGCGAAGGTCCGCGCCGCCACCGCCTGCGCCCGCAGCGCCTCGGCCGGCCAGCTGGGGGGCACCTCCGAGGCGACCACCGCCGCGACGTAGTCCTCCAGGTCGACGACGTTGACGGCCAGAAGCCCGCCCTTTTCGGCGAAGAGCTCCAGCCGCCCGGCCAGCTCCTGCCCGTCGAGCTTGAGCGGGCCGGCGAACTCCGCCGGGCCGGGGGCGCCGTCCACCAGCACTTCCGCCCCGCGGACCGAGATCGCGTGGCTCCGCCCGGAGACCTCTACCCGGACCTGCCGCGCCCCGTGCGCGATCTCGATGCGAATCTCCTCCGCCCGCGCCGCAACGCAGACGAGGGGGAGCACTGCAGTCAAAAAGCGCACGCTGGCGCGAGCCTACATGGCCGGGCGCGCGGCCGGGTGTACAATCCGGAGGTGTTGTTGAAGCGCATCCGCAGCTCGCTTGCCTTGAAGCTCATCCTGGCCTCCGCCATTCCCTCCGCGGTGGTCCTGCTGGCGGGCCTCGGAGGCTTGCTCGCGCACACGCGGGGCGTCGCGGCGCACGATCCGGCGCAGGCCTTCGAGGAGCTTACTTTTGGATCCATCGTCGGCACGCTGCTCGCCCTGACCTTTGCCGGGATGGCGGTGGCGCTAGCGGTGCGGCACTTCCTCATCAAGCCCATCCAGGGGCTGTCGCAGGTGATGGGGCGCGCCGAGCTGGGCGAGTTCCTCGTCCGCGCCCGCGTCCAGAGCGAGGACGAGCTGGGCCGGCTCGCCCGCAGCTTCAACACCATGCTCTCGCGGGTCACCGACATGGAGGTGACCGGCATCGAGACCCATGAATCGATGACCCAGATGCAGGACGAGCTGACGCTGCAGGCGGAGCTCAAGGGCCTGAACGACCAGCTCGCCGAGCACCTGCGCGAGATGGAGCTGCTCCTCGAGGTCTCGCAGGCAGTCTCCGGCACGCTGGACCTCCCCGAGCAGCTGGCCGAGCTGGGCAAGCACGTCTGCCAGCGGCTCTCCATCTCCGAGTTCAGCGTCATGCTGCTCGACGAGGCCACGCACCAGCTGGTGGTGGAGGCGGTGGCGGGAGAGGCGCCGGCGGCGGCGCGGGGCATGCGCTTCAGCCTGGGCGAGGGCATCGCCGGCGAAGTCGCGGCCAAGGGCCAGACCATCTACCTGCCCGACGTCAACAAGGACGCGCGCTACCTGCACTACAAGGGGCACACCCGGACGACGGGCGCCTTCCTCGCGGTCCCCCTGCGCAGCAAGGGGCGCATCCTCGGGGTGATGAGCCTCAACCGGCGTCCGGTGGACGCCTTCAGCCCCAAGGAGACGCGGCTGGTGGAGGCCATCGGCGCGCAGGCGGCGCTGGCCATCGCCAACGCGCGGCTCTACCAGCAGACGCTGGAGCTGTCGTTCACCGACCCGCTGACCACCGTCGCCAACCGCAGGCAGCTCTTCCTCCGCCTGGAGCAGGAGTTCTCCCGCTCGGTGCGCTTCGGCGACCCGCTCTCGCTGCTCATGATCGACCTCGACCTCTTCAAGCAGATCAACGACCAGCACGGCCACACCGTCGGCGACGGCGTGCTGCGCGGGGTGGCGCTGGCGCTGCGGCGCAACGTGCGCAAGGTCGACATCGTCGCCCGCTACGGCGGCGAGGAGTTCTGCGTGGTGCTGCCGCGCATCGGCAAGCCCGAGGCGCTGGAGGTCGCCGAGAAGCTGCGCCGCGCCATCGCCGCCGCCCCGCTGCCCGGACCGGAAGGCGCGGGGCCGCTGCGGATCACCATCTCCGTCGGCGTGGCCACGCTGGGCATCGACGCCGACGACATCGCCACGCTGGTGGAGAAGGCCGACGCAGCGCTCTACGAGGCCAAGCGGCTGGGCCGCGACCGGGTGGCCATGGCCATCCCGGCGCAGCGTGCCACCGCCTGAAGCTGCCGCCGGCTGGAAGCGGCCGGAGAGGGACGCCGTGGGCCTGCTGGATCCAGTCGCACCGCCCTACCACCCGCTCGACTGGGCCAGGCAACCGTTCGCGCAGAAGAGCCGGATGGTGTGCCGCTCCTGGGCGCTGCAGGGGTACGGCACGCCGCTCGGCGTCTACGCGCTCTACGCTTTCAAGGTCCTCTTTTACGTCGCCGGCTGGTGGTTCTTCTGCCGCTTCACCCCGGGCCAGGGAGAGCTGCGCTCGATCCGATCCTGGTGGCTCAGCACCGAGGCGTTCCAGAAGGCCATCGTCTGGAGCATGCTCTTCGAGGTGCTGGGGCTGGGCTGCGGCAGCGGTCCGCTGACGGGCCGCTACTTCCCTCCGCTGGGCGGCTTCCTCTACTTCCTCCGTCCGGGCACCACCAAGCTGCCGCTCTTCCCGGGCCTGCCCCTCCTGGGCGGATCGCGGCGCACCTTTCTCGACGCCGCGCTCTACGCGGCGGCGCTCGCGGCGATGGTCCGGGCGCTCATCGCCCCCGCCCTCCCGGTCCCCTTGGTCATCCCGGTCGTCGCGCTCATCGCCGTGCTGGGCGTGACCGACAAGACGCTCTTCCTCGCCGCCCGCGCCGAGCACTACTGGACCACCGCGGTGGTCTTCCTCCTCTGCAGCGGCGCCGCTGCCGGCGGCCCGGCCTTCGTCCCCGGCGCCAAGGCGGTACAGGCGGCGCTCTGGTTCTGGGCCGGCTTCTCCAAGCTGAACCACCACTTCCCCAACGTGGTCTGCGTGATGATAAGCAACAGCCCCTTCACGCGCTTCGAGTGGCTGCGCAAGCGGATGTACCGCAGCTATCCCGACGACCTCGCGCCCTCGCGGCTGGCGGTCATCGCCCACGGCGGCATCGCGCTGGAGATGCTGGTGCCGATCCTCCTGCTGGCCGGCAGCGGCGGACCGCTGACCCTGACAGGCCTCGCGCTCATGGTCTTCCTCCACCTCTACATCACCAGCAACGTCCCGATGGGCGTGCCCATCGAGTGGAACGTGATGATGGTCTACGGCGCCTTCTTCCTCTTCTGGAAGCACGCCGCGGCCAGCCTGCTCTCGCTGCCGCTGCCGGCCGTCCTCTTTCTCGCCCTGATGCTGGTCGCCCTTCCCCTCTATGGAAACCTGGTGCCGTCGCGGGTCTCCTTTCTCATGGCCATGCGCTATTACGCCGGCAATTGGGCCTATAGCGTCTGGCTCTTCAAAGGCGAGAGCTACCGCAAGCTCGAGAAGCTCACCAAGAGCTCGGCCTGGATCGTCGACCAGCTCAGCATCCTCTATGACCGCAGCACCTCGGTCGGCATCGTCGGCAAGGTGATGGGCTTCCGCCTCATGCACCTGCACGGCCGCGCCCTGCCGCAGCTGCTCCCCAAGGCGGTGGACTGCCTCGAGGAGTACGAGTGGGTGGACGGCGAGCTGATCGCGGGCCTGGTGCTGGGCTGGAACTTCGGCGAAGGGCACCTGCACCGCGAGCAGCTCCTCCGCTCGGTCCAGGAGCAGTGCGGCTTCGAGGAGGGCGAGCTGCGCTGCATCTTCGTCGAGTCGGAGCCGCTCGGGCGCGGGACGCTGGAGTACCGCATCGCCGATGCCAGGAGCGGGCTGCGCGAGCGGGGCCACGTCCAGGTCAGCGAGCTGCGCAAGTGCCACCCCTGGGGCGACTGACGGTGGCGAGTGGACTGGACGCGGTGATCGTCGGCAGCGGACCCAACGGGCTCGCGGCGGCGGTGGCGCTGGCGCAGGGCGGCGCCTCGGTGCTGGTGCTGGAGGCGGCGGACGAGATCGGCGGCGGCGTCCGCAGCGCCGCGCTCACGCTGCCGGGCTTCCTCCACGACGTCTGCTCCGGCGTGCACACCATGGGCATCCTCTCGCCCTTCTTCTCCACGCTGCCGCTGGCGGAGCATGGCCTGCAGTGGGTCCGCCCCGGCGCCTCGCTGGCCCACCCGCTCGACGACGGGCCGGCGGTGCTCTTGTGGAAATCGCTCGAGGAGACGGCGCGCGAGGTGGGCGAGGACGGCGCGCGCTACCGCCGGCTGCTCGCGCCGTTCCTGAACAATCCGCACGCGCTCCTCGCCGACCTGCTCGGCCCGCTCGGTCTGCCGCGCGACCCGCTGCCGTTCCTGCGCTTCGGCCTGAACGGCTTGCTGTCGGCGAGCAGGCTCGCCCGGCTGCGCTTTCGCGGCCCGCGCGCACGGGCGCTCCTGGCCGGGTGCGGCGCGCACTCGGTGCTTCCTCTCGAGCGCATGCTGAGCGGCGCGGTCGGCCTGCTCTTCCTTCTCACCGGACACGTCGAGGAGTGGCCGGTGGCCAAAGGCGGGTCGGCGTCGATCGCCCGCGCCCTCGCCAGCCTCCTGCGCTCCCTCGGCGGCAGCATCCAGACCGGCGTGAGAGTGGCTTCCTTGTCCGACCTGCCGCCGGCGCGCGTCTATCTCTTCGACACCAGCCCGGCGCAGTTGGCGCGGATCGCGGAGCCGGTCCTGCCGGCCGGATATCTGCGCCGCCTGCGCCGCTATCGCTATGGTCCGGGCGCCTTCAAGGTCGATTGGGCGCTCGACGGGCCCATCCCCTGGAAGGATCCGCGCTGCCTGCAGGCCTCGACCGTCCACGTCGGCGGCACGCTGGAGGAGATCGCGGCCGGCGAGGCGTCGGTGTGGCGCGGTCAGCATGCCGAGCGGCCCTTCCTGCTCCTGCTCCAGCAGAGCCAGCACGACCCCGGCCGCGCGCCGGAGGGCAAGCAGACCGGCTACGCCTATTGCCACGTGCCCGCGGGCTCGACCGTCGACCAGACCGACGCCATCGAGCGCCAGGTGGAGCGCTTCGCGCCGGGCTTCCGGGATCGCATCCTCGCCCGCCGCGCCATGAACACCGCCGACTTCGAGCGACACAACCCGAACTACGTCGGCGGCGCCATCACCGGCGGCGTCGCCGATCTTTTCCAGGCGTTCGCGCGGCCGGTGGCGCGGCTCGATCCCTATGCGACGCCCAACCCGCGCCTCTTCCTCTGCTCAGCCTCGACTCCTCCGGGCGGCGGCGTGCACGGCATGTGCGGCTACCACGCGGCCCGAAGCGCGCTGCGGCGACTCGACCGGC
>JAYWAJ010000440.1:0-3484 GCA_043782525.1 Deltaproteobacteria bacterium
TGCGCTGGCCTGGGCGGGTTCCGGCGAGGTGGGGGGACGCTGTCCTTCTCCGTTCATTGCGTGCTCCAGGTGCTACTTCTTGAGCAGGCGGCTGAAGAAGCCGCCCTTCGCCTGCATGGCAGGCTTGTTCATGAGTCGGCGAAGTTCATCCTTCGCCTGGGTGAATTCGGTGTCCTTCTCGTACGCCTTCTTGAGCAGCGCCCGGGCCAGCTCGACGTCGCCCTGGGCGTCGAGGAGCTGGGAGGCAAACATCACGCCGCTGCGCAGCCGCGGTTCCAGCTCGAGCGCCTTCTCGACGTGCGGCAGCCCGTCGCCCGGCTTGCCCGTCCGCTTGAAGGTGGCCATGCCGAGGTAAGCATGGAACTCCGCTTCGGCATGATTCAAAGCGATGGCTTCGCGAAACTTTTCCTCGGCGTCGTCCCAGCGGCCCAACTTGAAGAGGAGCTCGCCCTTTTGGAAGAGGCCTTCGGCGCGGAGGATGGCGCTGACGTCGGTGGGCAGCCCCTTGGACTTGCGATCGAGGAAGACGTCGTACTCGGCCCGCTTCTCCTTGTCGAGCAAGACCGAGTACGCCTCGTTCACCTTGGAGAAGAGCTCCTCGGCGGCCTTGCGCGCCGAGCCCAGGTCGAGTCCGGAGAAGGAATCGGAGTGGAAGCGCTTGGCGGCGACGAAGTACGCCTGCTTGATCTGCTCCAGATGGGCGGCGGGCTCGACGCCCAGCACCTGGTAGTGGCTGGAGTCGCGCAGGTGATCGCGCTCGCCGAGGAGCAGCTTGCGCGCGCTCATCTCCTGCGGGCTGAAGGTCTTGCCGCGATCCTCGTCGTCGGCGCCGGCGGCGGGCTGCGCCTTGGCCGTTGCCTGGCCCGCGCCCGACAGGTGCAGGAGGCCGCTCTCGCAGAGGCAGCGGAGCAGCGAAAGCTCCGGATCCTTGAGGCGCGCCATCACCTCGGCCACGGTGCGGCCGGCCGTCGCGAGCGGGGTGGCGCTCTCGCCGGGCCAGAGCGCCTTGACCGCGAACAGCTCGCGCTCCAGCTCGGGGCTGCGGTTGAGCCGCTGCGGCCCATGCCCCTCGAGCCAGCTGCGGTCTCCGGCCGGATCTCCGCTCCGCTTCGCCGCCTCCAGCACCAGCGTGACCGGGCTCGCCCTCAGGTCCGGGACGCCGCTCACCGCCTCGGCCGGCTTCTGCTCGAAGCGATAGTGCCCGGCGCCGCAGCCCAGCGCGCCGACGGCGACGTCGGTGGTCTGCTGCTTGAGCGCGACCTTCAGCTGCTCCGGCGTCATCACCCGCGCTGCCGCCAGCGCCTCGTGGAGGGCGATGCCCTGCTGCCGGGCCAGCGCCACCGCCCGGTCGAACGAGGTCTGCTTGATGAGGCCGGCCGCGATCTGCGCGGCGCCCACCGTCTCGGACTTGAGGTTCGACTGGGCGAACCGCACCATGCCCTGCTGGAAGGTGATGGCGCGCTTCGCTTGCTCCTGGGTGATGGTGAGGATGCCGGTGGCCTTGCTGCGGAGCAGCTCGACGAAGAGCGCCGCCGTCGGCTTGCCGGACAGCTCGCCTTCCATGGCCGGCGTGGCGGGCTGCGCGCCGGTGAGCCGGGCCAGCGCCTCGCGCAGGGCCGCGGGCTCGAAGGGCTTGGCGAAGAAGGCCGCCGGCTTCGCCAGCGCCGCGAACTCGGCAGGCAGCTGCTTGTAGACGCCGCTCACCACCACGATGGGGATGGTCGCGCCCCAGGGCTGCGCCCGCGCCGCCTGCGAGAACTGGAAGCCGTCCAGCTCCGCCAGCACCAGGTCGAGGACGATGGCGGAGAAGGGCGCGCCCGCCGCCGCCGCCTGCGCGCACAGCTCCTGCGCCTCCTTGCCCGAGCGCGTGGTGCGGGCCGAGAGGCCCACCTCCGCCGCGATGCCGCAGAGCAGGCGCGACGCGCTCTGTTCATCCTCGACGATGAGCACGGTCAGCGCCATTCAGCGGACCTCGAGGTCAAAGGGCAGGGCGGCGCGCAGGGTGCCGGGCTCGCCGAGGAGCTGCAGGGCCCGCAGGGCGCGGGGGCCGAGGCCGCCGGGCAGGGAAGAGAGGATGCCCACCGAGGCGAAGTCGGAGACCTCGACGGAGGTCTCGACCGCGTCGTCGACCTCCACTTCGCCGTCGAGCGCGGCCCACTTCTTCGCCGCCCAGATGGCGTCGTCGAGCCCGCCCAGGTGATCGACCAGCTTGCGCTCCAGCGCCTGGGCCCCGGTCCAGACGCGGCCGCGCGCCACCGCGTCCACCTCGTCGCGGGAGAGACCACGCGAGTCGGAGACGCGGCTGAGGAACATCTCGTAGAACCCATCGACCCAGGACTGCAGTGTCTTCCTCTCGGTATCGTTCAAGTCGCGTGCGAGGCTGAAGAGGTCCGCGCTCTGGCCGCGCTTGACCGTGGTCATGTTCAAGCCGAGCTTGCCGAACAGCTCCTCCGCGTCGAAGTGCCCGACGAAGACGCCGATCGAACCCGTCACCGTGGACGGCTCGGCCCAGATCTCGTCCGCGCCCGCCGCCACGTAGTAGCCGCCCGAGGCGGCCACGTCGCCCATGCTCGCGATCACCGGCTTCTTCTTCTCCTTCCGTGCCCGGACCAGCTCGCGCCAGATCAGGTCGGATGCATTGCCGTCGCCGCCCGGCGAGTCGATGCGAACCACGATCGCCGCGACCTCCGGGTCGTCGGCCGCCCGGCGGATGCGCCGGGTGATGGGGTCCGACCCCGCGATCTGCACCGCTCCAAATGGCCCCCGCGCACCTTCGCCGCGCAGGATGTCGCCCTCCACTCGCACCACCGCGATCTTCTTCGACGTCCCCCAGTGCGTCCTGCGCACCGGCTTCGCCTCGACCGCGGTCTTCTCCAGGGCGACCTTTCCGCCCACCAGCTTGCCTGCCTCCTCCTCGAGCTGGTCGGGGTAGATGAGCCCGTCCAGCAGCCCTGCTTCCATTGCCTCGCTCGTCTTGAGGATGCCCTTGTCGAGGAGGATCTTCAGCTTGCCTTCATCGAGGTGCCGGGCCTGCGCCACGGCCTTGAGGTACCGCCCGTACATGTCGTCCAGCAGCGAATTCTGCACCTCGAACTGCTCGCCCGACATGCTGCTCCGGGTGAAGGTGTCGGGCGCGTTCTTGTAAGCGCCGACGCGGAAGAACTCCGCCTTCAGTCCGAGCTTTTCGAGGCCCGCGCCGGCGAACAGCGCCGTCGAGGAGAAACCGTTGACCAGCAGGACCGCCTGGGGTGCCGCGTAGACCCTATCGGCAGTCGACGCCAGACTATATTCGAGGTCTTCGGCGGATTCCAGATAGAAAATCACCTTCTTTCCTTTGGCCCGCAGCTCCTGGATAGATTCTTGGAGTTCTTGCGCTTTCCCAAGGCCGATGGGCAGGCCAGAAGAGCGGAGCACCACCGCCTTGATCGCCTTGTCGTCGGCCAGCCGGCGCAGGGCGGAGATCGTCTGCGCCAGCGGATCGCGC
>JAYWAJ010000441.1:0-9213 GCA_043782525.1 Deltaproteobacteria bacterium
AGGAGATGGGCCCCGGGACCGTCGAGAGCTTCCGCCGCGCCGGCTTCCCCCTGCCGCAGGGCGAGCGCGTCCAGCTGTGGCTCAAGCCGCGGCCGGCCGACGACGACGACCAGTGGAAGGAGATCTGCCACCAGCGCCTGCTCGCGCTGCGCGGCATCTCCTGCGCCTTCGACAACGAGCCGACGCACGTCAATGCATACAAGCGCAGCTTTCCGGGCGCCGTCGTCGTCCACCTCGACACCGACCACTCGCGCCGTCCGGTGAATGTCCTGCCCGAGATCCCCTCCATCCACGACTTCGTGATGGAGCCGTGACTCCGCGCAAGGGCGCCACGCTGGCCGTCGTCGACCTCGGCTCGAACGCGGTCCGCCTGCAGATCGCCTCGGTCGATGCCCGCGGGCACACCAACGTCCTGGCGGAGGATCGGGCCGCGGTCCGCCTCGGCGAGCAGGTCTTCAAGACCGGGCGGCTCTCGGCGTCGGCCATCGCCCGCACCGCGGTGGCGCTGGCCCGCTTCGCCAAGCTCGCCCAGCGCGCCGGAGCGGAGGAAGTCCGCGCCGTCGCCACCAGCGCCGTGCGCGAGGCCTCCAACCGGGCCGCCCTCATCCGCACCGTCAAGAACCACGCCGGCATCAGCCTCGAGGTCATCAGCGGCGCCGAGGAGGCGCGGCTGGTCTGCCTCGGCGTCCTGCAGGGCGAGCCCACCGCGGAGCGCTCGCTCATCCTCGACATCGGCGGCGGCTCCACCGAGATCATCTCCGCCCGCGGCGAGGAGCCCGAGTCGTCGTGGAGCCTGCAGCTCGGCTCGGTGCGGCTGACCGAGATGTTCGTCGAGTCGGACCCGCCCTCGCGCAAGCAGACCAGGCTGGTCGACGAGGCGGTGCAGGACGCGCTGCAGCAGGTGGACCCGCTGCTGATCGGAAAGCACAAGCGCATCATCGGCGCTGCCGGGACCACCGGCGCGGTGGCGCAGCTCGCCCGCGCGCTGTCGGGGCGCGAGCCGATCTCCAGCCTGCCGGTCAACGCCGAGCAGGTGCGCCGCGTGGTCGAGCGGCTGCGCACCGCCACCGCCCGCGAGCGCAAGAAGCTGGGCGTCGACGACCAGCGCAGCGACATCATCTTCGCGGGGGCGGCCATCACCGAGGGCGTGATGCGGCGGCTGCGCGTCGACGAGCTGCAGATCACCTCGCGGGGCCTGCGGGACGGCGTCATGGCCGACCTGGTGCGGCGGGTGGTGCGGCCGCGCGGGACCCACCTGCACCAGGAGTCGGTGGTGCTCGACGGCCTGCGCGCCTTCGGCCGGCGCTGCGGCTTCCGGGAGGAGCACGCCGAGCAGGTGGCGCAGCTCAGCCTCTCCCTCTTCGATCAGACCCGCGAGCTGCACCGGCTGGGCGAGGAAGAGCGCTCGCTCCTGCACGCGGCGGCGATGCTGCACGACGTGGGCGCCTTCGTCTCCTACAACCGCCACCACAAGCACAGCTACTACCTGCTCTACCACGCCGATCTGCCCGGCTTCACCGACCGCGAGCGCGAGATCGTCGCCACCATCGCGCGCTACCACCGCCGCGGGTTGCCCAAGGACCGCCACGAGGAGTTCCAGCGGCTGACCCCCGAGGAGCGCATCGTGGTGCGCAGGCTGGCCGCGCTCCTGCGCGTGGCCGACGGGCTCGACCGCGGGCACCGCCGCCACGTCCGCTCGCTGAACGTGTCGCGCCGCGGGATGGGGCTGCAGATCGACGTCGTCGCCGAGGAGAACAGCGAGCTGGAAGTCTGGTCGGCGAAGCAGAAGGCCGACCTGCTCGAGGAAGTCTGCGGCGGGGAAGTGCGCATCCGGCAGGTGGAGTCGCGCTGAGCTTGATACGATGCGCGCTCCATGATCCGCGTCTACCTCGTCCGCCACGGCATCGCCCTCGACCACGAAGACCGCGGCGCGCTGGCCGACGATGACCGCCCGCTCACCGCCAAGGGCCGCGTCCGCTTCCGCCGCGGCGCCCGCGCCTTCGCCCGGCTGGGGGAGCCGCCCGACTTCATCTTCACCAGCCCGCTCGCGCGCGCGGTGCAGACGGCGGAGATCCTCGCCGCCGCGCTCAAGGCGGACGAGGTCCTCGTCCTGGAGGAGCTCCGCCCCGAGGGCCCCATCGGCAAGCTGCTCTCCGAAGTGGGCCGGCAGGTGAAGGACGGGCAGTCGGTGGCGCTGGTCGGCCACGATCCGCAGATGTCGCAGCTGGTGGCCGCGCTCGGGGACGTGGCGCGCGCCGACGTGCCGCGCATCGACTTCCGCAAGGGCGCCATCGTCCGCATCGACGTGGGCGAGCTGCCGGGCGCGCGTCCGTCGCTGCCGCGCTGGTGGCTGAAGCCGCGCTCCCGGGAGCTGGCCAGGGGCGTGCCGCTGCGGAAGGACGCCCCCGCGAAGGAGAAGGCGGGCGCGTCGTCGAAGGACGCCGCCGCCGCTACTGCGGAGAGACCGACCAGGCCGCGCCGATAGGATTTCCGTTGGCGTCGCGCCGCACGAAGGTGAGGGTGCCGTCGGCGTTCTGCAGCACGGTGCCGAAGCCCCAGGAGCCGCCGGCGCCGCCCAGGCCCACCACCGTCGAGCGGCCGCCCCACGCGCTGGCGTCGTGCTCGTAGTCGTGGTTGTGGGCGGTGAGCAGCAGCGTGTACTTGTGCTGCTGCAAGATACTCAATATCTCGCTGAAACCGGTGCGGGTTCCGGTCACCGGATGGTGCCGCGCCACGATGGTGTACTTCGCGTGCGCGTCGGCGTCGGCCAGCGTGCTCGAGAGCCAGGCCGACTGGGCGGCGCCCCAGGAGTCGTCGGCCACCACCACGAAGCGCGCCAGCCCCGCGCCCGTCTGCACGTCGTTGAAGTAGTACGGCTGCGGGCGTCCGAGCGCGGTCAGGTAGGCGGCAAAGTTGGGGTCGTGCGCGCCCGGCGAGGCAGGGCTGCCGCAGGGCATAGGCGGCGTCGCACTCGTGGTTGCCCATGGTCATCCACCAGGTCGAGGGTCCCTGCGCGATGGCGCCCAGGTAGAAGCCCATCTGCGTCTGGGCGGCCGCGTCCAGCTGGGCCATGGCCAGGCCGCCGGTGTCGCTGCAGACGTACATGTGATCGCCCAGGTCGACGGTGAACTGCACCCGCAGCGCCTTCATCGCCTGCGCGATCTGCGCGATGGCCGCCTTCGGATAGCCCGCGGTGTCGTTGCAGCTGGAGGGCCGGGTGTCGCCGGTGGTGGCGAACCAGAGGCGGTCGACGGTGCCGCCGTCGGCCCCGACCGAGCCGGTGGGGACCATGCCCGCATCGGGAGTGCCCGGGCGCGCGCCGACCCCGGCGTCGCCGGGGGAGCCGCAGGGGTCGACCACGTCGCCGGCGGAGCGGATGCAGGTCTGCGGGACCGCGGGAGCACAGGCGTGGAAAAGGACGGCGGCGAAGAGCAGGAGCATCGGCTGGGCCATCATTCCAGCACCCTGACAGGCAGGATGACCATTGCCAATCCGGCAAACTGCAGCCGCCGCTGGATCTGGTACGCCGTCTCGTTGTGCAGCAGCCGGTCCCACCAGCGCTCGCGCTCGAAGATGAGCTTGCCGGCGAAGAAGATGCTGCGCTCGTAAGTGCGGGCGATCTCGCCGGCCAGCTTCTCGCACTCGCTGATGGCCTCGGTGCCCATGGCCATGCGGTAGTCGGCGGGGATGCCGAGGCCGCGGGCCAGCTCGACGTAGCGCTTGAGCGCTTCTTCGGTCTGATCGCGGACGCGGTCGACTTCCTCGACGCCCTGGAAGGTCGCGCTGTCCACCACGCCGACCGACATGAAGACCACGTTGTGGAAGTAGCGCGGGAACAGCTTCATGACCGTGAGCAGCGAGTGGATGCCGAGGCCGGAGAAGCCGCCCACCAGCATCACCGCGGTGGGCTTCTTGCGCTCGAGGACCAGCTCCCTGGTGGGCGGGTTGGTGGGCAGCGCGGTGAGGATCTGGTCGAGCCGCTTGAGCCGCGCGAAGACGCCGTTGTAGTGGCGCTTGATGAGCATGCAGATGGCCACCAGCGTGCCGGTGACCACCACCGTCAGCCAGGCGCCCTCGGTGAACTTCTCGAGGATGTTGACGACGAGGATGCCGAAGCAGAGGAAGAAGCCGATGATGTGGATGCCGATGTGCCGCGACCAGTCCGGGTGCTTGCGGCGCGTGTCCTGCATCAGCCAGTAGCGGATCATGCCCACCTGGCTGAGTGAGAACGTCACGAAGACGTTGATGGAGTAGAGCAGGACCAGCGTATCCACCGACCCGCGCGTGTAGAGCAGCATGGCCAGCGACATGCCGCCCATCAGCAGCACGCCGTTCTGCATGGTCAGGCGATCGGAGAGCGCCGAGAAGCGGTGCGGCAGCCAGGAGTCGTGGGCCATGTTGGCCATCACCCGCGGGCCGTCGATGAACCCGGCCTGCGCCGCCACGAAGAGCAGGAGCGCCTCGGAGGCGAGCGTGATGACGACGAACCCCTTGCCGAGCGGGATGCCGAAGAGGAGCCAGCTCCCCGCCAGCTGCGAGGCGAGCACCGCGTTCATGGTCTGGCCCTCGACCGGGTGCACGCCCATGAGGAGGTACGCGAGGATGATGCCGCCGGCCGTGAGGGCGAGGCTGAAGGCCATGTAGCTCATGGTCCGCTTGGCGGTGGCGACCCGCGGCTCGGCCATGATCTGCAGGCCGTTCGAGACCGCCTCGATGCCGGTGTACGTTCCTGCGCCCAGCGAATAGGCGCGCAGGAAGAGCCCCATCAGCGCCACGAAGCCGATGGCTTTCAGGTCGGTGTGCAGGCCGACCGAGACGCTGCGGGCCACCTCGCCGGCGCGCCCGAGGTGGAAGAAGACCGACCCGCCGATGATGATGATGTGGGTGACGACGAAGACGAGGAAGACCGGCACCAGCGTCCGCACCGACTCCTTGACGCCGCGCAGGTTCATCACCGTCAGGATGACGATGACCACCGCCGCCACCGGCAGCTTGAGCCAGTGGGTCGCGGGCGAGAAGTTGGAGAAGACCGCGTCGGCGCCCGAGGCGATGGAGACCGAGATGGTGAGGATGTAGTCGATGAGCAGCGCCGACCCGGAGATGACGCCAGCCTTGGGCCCGAGCAGGCGGGTGGCGACGACGTAGCCGCCGCCGCCGAAGGGAAAGTGCTCGATGATCTTCGAGTACGCCGCCGCGATGATGAAGACGGTGAAGGCAGTGAGGAGGGCGAGGAAGACGGCCAGGTACTGGTGCTGGCCGAGGTTCTTGAAGGCCTCTTCGGGGCCGTACGCCGAAGAGGAGAGCCCGTCGGCCCCGAGGCCCACCCAGGCGAGGAAGGCCGCCAGCGAGAGGGCGTGGAAGAGCTGCGGGTCCTGGATGTCCTTGGGCCCGCCGAGCAAGGCGCGCTTGAACTTCTGCCACCCCGTGGGAGGAAGCTGTGGCTGCTCAGGGGGAGGGGGAGCGCTGCTCTGGGGCGGCGCGGGGTCGGCCATGGGTCCCGCCGTCTAGCACGAAACGCCCGCCTCCGCCTGCCGGACCAGCCGCGCCAGCGCGCGAGCGAACAGCCGGCAGTCGTTGATGGCGTTGGCCACTTCGTAGCGCTCGATTCCCGCCTGCAGCGCGATGCCGCGCAGGAGGATGCGCTGCTCGTGCAGCGTCTCGATGTGGTCGGAGACGAAGGCGACCGGGATGACCAGCACCTGCTTCACGCCCTGCCTCGCCAGCGCCGGCAGGTGGTCGGCGGTCGCCGGCTCGAGCCACTTCACCGGCCCGACCTTGCTCTGGTAGCTGAGCGACCACTGCTGTCCCTGGGGAAGCCGCTCGACCACGCCCGCCACGGTGGCCTTGATCTCGCGCTCGTAGGGATCGCCCTTGCGGATCAGGCTCTGGGGGATGCCGTGGGCGCTGAAGAGGACATGGACGCCTGCGGGCTTCTCGAAGCGGCGCAGGGCGATGAGCGCGGTCTGCGCCAGCGCGTCGAGGTACTGCGGGTCCTGCGGGTAGCGATCGACCTCGACCAGCGGCAGCTCGCCCGCGTTGGCCTTGCGCAGATCGTGGAAGACCGATTCGGTGGTCGCCGAGCACCATTGCGGGAAGAGCGAGACGCCCACCAGCTTCTTGCAGCCGTCGGCCTTGGCCTGCGCCACCGCGTCGCGGATGTACGGCTTCCAGGCGGAGAAGGCGACGTAGGAGCGGTACCCCGGGCCCAGCTCCTCGGCGAGCTGCTTGCCTTGCGCCTCGGTGATGGGGTGGATGGGGGACCTGCCGCCGATCTCCGCGTAGAGCTCGCGCACGTGCGGGGCGCGCCGCCTGGCGACGAACTCCGCGAACCAGCGCCGGGGCGTTCCCCGCAGGGGGAGGCGGATGAGGAAGGGATCGGAGAAGAGGTTGACGAGGAAAGGCTCGACCGCGTCGAGCGAGTCCGGCCCGCCGAGGTTGAGCAGCAGGATGCCCGTGTGGGGCGGGGCAGGGCGGGGCCGGAGGGAAATCACGAGCGGGCTTCTAGCGCGCGGGCGAGGGAGAAGCTAGCCGGCCTGGGGGGCCGGCTTCGCTTCAGGCCTCAGGCTTCAGGCCTCAGGCCTCAGGCTTCAGGGGAGGCGGCTTCCAAGCTGGGGGCGATGGGCACGTTTCTCCCCAACGCGGATCTAGCGGAGGCCGGCGTCGGAGGAGTTCGGGGCGCCGACCTGGGGGCCGGGGCCGACGGTGGGGCCGCTGCCGACTTCCGGGCCGGTGCCGACCGAGGGGCCGGCGCCGCTCAGAGTGCTGGTGTCGTTGTTGGCGGGAGGGCCGCCGGCGCCGGTGGAGATGGCGACCCCGCCGTATCCGGCGACGCCGCCGCTGGTGGCTGGGCTTTGCGCGGTTCCGCCGCCGCCGCCGGGCTGCGCCTGCCCCGTCTGGGGCGACGCCGGCTGCGCCTGGACTTGCGGCGAGGTCTGCGACTGCGCCTGGACCTGTGGCGAAGTCTGCGACTGGGCCTGGACCTGTGGCGACGGTCCGCCGCCGCCGGCGCCGTTGAGCGCGGCACCCGAGCCCTGCCCGCCGTCGAGCGCGAAGCCTGCGCTGCCGCCGTCGGGGGCGCCACGGCCAGCGCCTCCATCGAGCGCGAATCCCGCCCCCGCGCCGCCGTCGAGCGCAAAGCCGGCGCCCGCGCCACCGTCGAGCGCGAAGCCGCCGCCGGAGGAGCCGTTGCCGGAGGCTCCATTGAGGGCGACCCCCTGTCCCTGGTTCTGCCCGTTCGCGCCTGTCTGCACGGCGCCGCCTGGGTTCTGGCCGCTGATGCCGCTCGGCGGCTGCCCGTTGTTGTTCTGCCCCTGGCCGTTGGCTCCGGCAGGCGCCGGGCGCGAGGCCGGGCTCGCGGGAGCGGCGATGGTTCCCGGGGACGGCGTCGAGGCGGGCACGGTGCTCCCCGCCGCGCCGGGGGCCACGGCGCCCGCCGCGTGTGCAAGGCCGCCTGCTCCCACCGACAGGGCCAAAATCGACAGGGTCAAAATCAAGGGGGGAAGGGTGACCAACCGCATGCGCTCTCCGTGCCAAAGGGTGCACGGAGAAAGTGTGCAGCGAGAGCCCTCGCGCAACGCTACGGGCGGCCGGGACCCTGCTGCTGCTCAGCGAGACGGCGGGTGAGCGTGCACCAGCTCGATCAACGCCTTGGCATTCTCCACGGGAGTGCCGGGCAGGATGCCGTGGCCGAGGTTGAAGATGTGCCCGGGACCGGCCCGGTCGGCGAGCGCCAGCACGCGGGCCACCCGCTTCTGCATCTCCGGCAGCGGCAGGAAGAGCGTGGCCGGATCGAGGTTGCCCTGCAGCGCCACCGAGGGGCCCACCCGCCGGCGGGCGGCGTCGAGCGGAACCCGCCAGTCGACTCCGACCACGTCCGCGCCGGTCTTGGCCAGCTGCACCAGGAGCTCGCCGGTCTCCACTCCGAAGACGATGACGGGCTGCCCGTCGCGCTTCAGCCCCTGGATGAGCCGCGACACGTAGGGGGCGCCGAAGCGCGCATAGTCCTCGGGCCCCAGCGCGCCCGCCCAGGAGTCGAAGATCTGCACTGCCTGCGCGCCCGCCGCCAGCTGGGCGTTGAGGTAGAGGATTAACGAATCGGTAATTTTCGTTAAAAGGCTGTGGGCCAGCTTCTCTTCGCCCATCAAGAGCGCCTTGGCCTTCTCGAAGCTGCGCGAGGTCTTGCCCTCGATCATGTACGCCGCCAGCGTCCAGGGCGCGCCGCAGAAGCCGATGAGCGGCACCCGGTCGGCGAGGCCACGGCGCACGCGGCGGATCGCCTCCATCACGTAGCCCAGCTCGGCCTCGGGGTCGGGCACGTGCAACTTGTCGACGTCGGCCTGGGTCTTGAGCGGCGCCGGGAACTGCGGGCCCTGGTCCTCGAGGATGAGCTCCATGCCCATCGCCTCGCAGACGACGAGGATGTCGCTGAAGAGGATGGCGGCGTCGACGCCGAGGATGTCCACCGGCTGCAGGGTGACCTCGGCGGCGAGGTCGGGCGTCTTGCACAGCTCGAGGAAGCCCACCTTGGCGCGGATGGCGCGGTACTCCGGGAGGTAGCGGCCCGCCTGACGCATCATCCAGATGGGAGTGCGGTCGACCGGGCGGCGGAAGCAGGCTTCGAGAAAGCGGTGCACCATGCCCGCGCTGTATCACACGTGTACTAGGAGCGGCGGGCGACCTGCTGCAGTTCGAGCACCGCCTGGCCGCCCTTGAAGACGCGCACCGCGCCGCTCGACTGCGAAACCGAGACGGCGATGGCCTTGGTCTCGACGGTGATGGCCGCCGCCGCCGCGTGCCGCGCCCCCAGGCCGAGCGGCAGCTCCACCTTGCCCTCGCCCGTCTGCAGATAGCGCCCGGCGGCCAGCACGACGCCGTCCTCGCGGATGACGAAGGCCCCGTCGAGCACGGCAAAGTTCTTCAGCGCCTCGCGGATGCGCGGGTCGAGCACGTTGCGCTCCGCCTCGCTGATCCCCTGGAAGGGATTGATGGTCAGCTGCTTCGACTTCTCCATCACCGCCGTCGAATCGCCCAGCACGAAGATGGTGCCGATGGGGTGCCCCTCGAAGCCCTCGTGGCCGACGGCCATGGCCAGGGAGACGAGCGCCTCCACCACCTGCGAGGAGAACTCGGCGCCCAGCCCCTGGGTGTCGATGGACGCCTTCTCCTCGAAGCCGCGCCCGATCTGCAGGCGGACCACGGTGTCGGGCAGCCGCG
>JAYWAJ010000442.1:0-3479 GCA_043782525.1 Deltaproteobacteria bacterium
CGGTCGCTGAGCGTCTCCTCGGGCATCGTCAGCCAGCTCGAGACCGACGAGCAGGATGGCCGCCTGCAGAAGTCGATGAAGACCGACGCGCCCATCGGCTACGGCGCCTCGGGCGGCGGCGTCTTCGAGGTGCCCTCCGGCAGGCTGGTCGGCCTCGTCGAGGGCTACCGCACCGCCAAGGTGGCCTTCGGAGGGCTCAGCAAGGACGACTTCTCCTTCGACGTTCCCATGCCCGGTGAGACCTTCCTGGCGCCGCCCACCAAGATCCGCTCGTTCATCGCCCGCAGCGGCCTCGCCAGGCTGGCCGGGCTGCGCGGCCTCCCGTCTCCAGGCGGGCAGACCCTCGGGACCATGGCGCAGGGTCCGAGCGCACCGTAGAGTGGTCCGCATGCGAGCCGACTGGGATTCCTACTTCATGCAGATCGCGTCGGTGGTGGCCTCGCGCGCCACCTGCGACCGCAAGCACGTGGGCGCGCTTCTGGTGCGCGACCGGATCATCCTCTCCACCGGCTACAACGGCTCGATCCGCGGCATGCCCCATTGCGACGAAGCCGGCCACATGCTCGAGAACGGCCACTGCGTCGCCACCATCCACGCCGAGGCCAATGCGATTTTGCAGGCCGCGCGCAACGGCGTCCGCATCGAAGGCGCGGACATCTACACCACCGCGAGCCCGTGCTGGCCCTGCTTCAAGCTCATCGCCAACGCGGGGCTGAAGCGCATCGTCTACGGCGAGTTCTACCGCGACGAGCGCATCTTTGAAGTCGCGCGCCAGGTGGGCATCGCGCTGGTCGATCTATCGGCGAAGGCTCAGGATTCAGCCCCCCCGGCCACCGGCGCAGCCACAAAGGCAAGCGCTCCACCGGCTGAAAAGCACACTGCTTGACAGCACCCCCTAACTAGGCGGAATGCTGGACGTAGCACCGACCGCAGGGCCCCTTCTGGGTCAGGCGAGGGGGCCTCAATGCGCGCGTCTTACCGATCCATTCCGATCGCCATCGCCATCTGCGCCGCCGCACCGGCGTTTGCTGATGCCCAGTCGCAGGTCCAGGCCGCCAGGAAGGCCGAGCGCCGCGGCGAGTGGAAGAAGGCCCTCGAGGGCTGGAAGGCGGCCTACGCCGCCGACGTCAACGCCGAATACCTCATCGGCATCGGCGACTGCTACGCCAGGATGGGCAACAGCGACGAGGCAAGGAAGAACTACAACGCCTACCTGGCCGACCCGCTGGCGCTGCCTGCCAACGTCGTGAAGGTGAAGGCCAAGGTGGCCTCGCTCGACAGCGCCGGTGGCGCGCTGGCGCTGCCGGGCGGCGGGCTGGCACTGCCCGGCGCGGACTCGCCGCCTCCTCTGCCGTTGGCCGCACCGCTGCCGCTCCCGGGACTCGACCTGCCGGGCTCGGCGCCTGCCGTGGCGGAAGAGAAGGGCCGCAAGGGCAAGCACAAGAAGGGCAGCGACGCCGCTCCTCCGGGTCTCGAGCTGCCCGGCGCCCAGCCCGCGCAGGTGGCGGAGAACAAGCCGGAAGGTGGCCGCCCGCTGCCGAGTCTCGACCTCCCCGCCTTCCCCCCGTCGAAGAAGGAGGCGGAAAAGAAGGTGGTCTCGGCCTCGCCCGGCTTCGAATTGCCGGCCGCGTCGCAGCTTTCGACCAAGCCAGACAAGAAGGAGCCGCCGGCGGTGGCGACGAACATGTCGCCGAACACGCACATTTCGACGGGTCCGGCCAACGGCAAGCAGGTGGCGATGGCGACGACATCCTCCGGCAAGCCAGCAGAGCAGCACAGGGTGCCGGAAGCCGCGATCGCCGAGACGCCGGTTCCGAGGCCTGCCGACTCCGGCGTGTCGAGGACCGTCGGCTGGATTGCCGGGGGCGCCGCCGTCGCATCTCTGGCCGCGGGCGGGTTCACCTACCTCAAAGGTTCATCGTCAGCCAGCGCGTTGACCAACGGAACGATCCGTTCCGGCAGCGCGAACCAGGCGCTGGTCGATGACGCGAATCGCAACCACCTGGTCGGGTTCGTCGCGTTGGCCGGCGGCTTGGTCCTGGCTGGTCTTTCGGCGGCGTTGATTGCGTTCTAGCGCGACTTCCATCACCGCTTTCATCTGTCCGGCACGCGAGAGCCGCGTGCGCGCGAGGGTTGCATGACCAGGTTCAAAGATTTTGCATCGCTGCTTCTGGCCTCGAGCGCAGTTGCAGCCTGCAGCATTTCGGCGGATTCGGCGATCTCCTGCTACGACAATTCGAACTGTCCGGCGGATTATCCCGTCTGCACGAACGCTTCGCTCAACAAAAAAGGCCTCTGTTCGAAGAGCGGAGCCGGAGTCACTGCGGCAGTCCGCATCGCCGGCGTCGAGGGTTACGCGAAAGGCAGCCCCGTCCGCGGCCTCGTGCACGTCACCGTGATCGCGCAGTCGAGCACGGGCGTGCAGGACGTCTCGCTGACGGTGAGCGGCGCGACTCCCACCATCACGCGCAACGCTACGATGTCGAACCCTCCGGCTTATGTCTTCGACGTCGACACCGGAAACGTCGACGGCACCGCCACCCTGACGGCGCACCTGACGCCGGGAGCGGGCGACGCGGTAGCCTCGGCGACTTGGGATTTGGTCTTCGACAACACGCCCCCGACGTTGACCATTGGCGCTCCCAGCGCGCTGGAAGTCGCGGATGGAATGCTGGTCACGTTCGACGTTACCTCCAGCGAGCCGCTCTCTTCCATCACCGGGAACATCTCCGGTGCGACGACTGCGCTGGCGCAGATCGCCCCGCCAACCGGACTCGTTTATCACTTCGGCTACGCAGTCACCGCGGGCGATGCCGCCGGACCGCACGGCATCAGCGTCAGCGGCGCAGACCTGCTGGGAAACTCGAACGGCGCTTCCAAGGGTGCCGCCTTCAGCGTTCGCCACCCCTTCGCCTTCGGCCCTCTCACCATCAGCACCGGTCACACGGTCAACGAAGTGAGCTCCGCGCTGCCGGCTGCCACCGCTGGCACCCTCGTCTCGGTCTCGGTTTCGCTTCCGGCCAGCGCGTCGCTCGGATCTGCAAAGCCGGTGTTCCAGCTCACCAGCGCCGGCGGGCCCGTGCGCATGCTCGCCGCGCCTACGCTGACGACCGGCGCGACGGTGAATACCTGGGCCACCACCTACCCGGTGGTCGTTGCCGACAACGACGGTGTCGCCTCGGTCGCCGTCGCGGTCACCGACCTGGCCGGCAACACGCCGGCGCCCGCTGTCGCGAACCTTTCGATCGACAAGAGCCCGCCGCTCTCGACCGGCGCCGCCGCGAGCGGAACGTACTTCGACACCACGGTCCCTCACAACACGGTCGTGATCACCACCATCGCCAGCAAGCGGCTCCAGTCGGCGACCATCGCGGTGTCGAACCTGGACCTGGGCACCTGCACTTGCGACGGTGGCGCCTGCAACGCGTCTACCTCCCTGACTCCTTTGGTGAGATGCAGCGTCGTCGTCAGCCACTCAC
>JAYWAJ010000443.1:0-3467 GCA_043782525.1 Deltaproteobacteria bacterium
GTCGCGCGCTCCCGAGGACGAGCGCGCGCGGCTGGTCATCGAGCGGCAGGTGAAGCACCTCACCCGGCTGGTCGACGACCTGCTCGACGTCTCCCGCGCCACCATGGGCAAGATCGACCTGCGCCGCGAGCCCCTCGAAGTCGCCACCGCGGTGGCGCGGGCGGTGGAGGTCTCGGCGCCGCTGCTGGAGCTGAAGAAGCACCAGCTGACGGTGAAGGTCCCGGGCAACGGCCTCCTGGTGGCGGGCGATCCGGTGCGGCTCGCGCAGGTGATCGGCAACCTGCTCAACAACGCCGCCAAGTACACCGACGCGGGCGGGCACCTCGAGGTGGACGCGCGCCGCGACGGCGAGGAGGTGGTCCTGCGCGTGCGCGACGACGGCATCGGCATCGCCGCCGACCGCATCGGGCCCATCTTCGACCTCTTCGTGCAGGGCGATCAGCCTCCCGACCGGGCCCACGCCGGCCTCGGCATCGGCCTGACGCTGGTGCGGAGCCTGGTGCAGCTGCACGGCGGCTACGTCGAGGCGCGCAGCGAGGGCGTGGGCCGCGGCAGCGAGTTCACCGTGCGGCTCCCCGCGCTGGCGGACGAGCTGCCGGCGACGCGTTCGCAGCAGCGGCCGCTTCCGGGGCGGGCGGGACGCCGCCGCGTGCTGGTGGTGGACGACAACCGCGACGCCGCCGAGATGCTGGGCGAGGCGCTGCGCCACGAGGGACACGAGGTGCGCGAGGCGTACGACGGCCTCACCGCGCTGGTCGCCGCCGCCCAGTTCCAGCCGCAGCTGGTGCTCCTCGACCTGGGGCTGCCGGGCATGGACGGCTTCGAGATCGCCCGCCGGCTGCGCGCGGATCCGCAGTTTGGTGAAGTGTTGAAGATCGTCGCGCTGACGGGCTATGGGCAGGAGCAGGACCGGCGCCGCACCGCCGAGGTGGGAATCGACCGTCACCTGGTCAAGCCGGTCTCGCTGGACGCCATCCTCGAAGTGCTGAACGGGCTCTAGGTGCCCCACCACGCCCTCTCCCGAGCAGCGCTCTCCGGCGCGGCCGGGCTGCTGGTGGCGCTGCTCCTCCGCCTCCTCCTCAGCTGGCGCCTGGCCGCCTACGCGGGCTGGAACGCCGGCCTGCTGGCGCTCCTGGTGCTGGCCTGGCTGCACATCTGGAAGCGCAACGCCGCCGCCACCCGGGCGCACGCCGCGGCCGAAGATCCGGGCCGCGCCGCCGTCACGCTGGTGGTGCTCCTCGCCGCCGCCTCGAGCCTGCTCTCCACCGTCGCGCTCCTGCACCGGGCCAAGGCCGTCGCCGGCACCGAGGGCGACGTGCTGGTCGCCCTCTGCCTCGTCAACGTCTCGCTCTGCTGGGCGGTGGCGCACACCGCCTTCGCCCTGCGCTACGCGCACCTCTATTACCGCGAGGACGAAGAAGGCGTCGGCGGCGTCGAGTTTCCCGGGACGGAAGCGCCCTGCTACTTCGACTTCGCCTATCTCGCCTTCACCATCGGCATGTGCTTCCAGGTCTCGGACTCCAGCGTCTCCAGCCCGCAGATCCGCCGGGCGGTGCTGCTGCAGGCGCTGCTGGCCTTCGTCTTCAACACCGCCATCCTCGCCTTCGCGCTCAACTTCATCTTCGGGCTGGCCAGCTAGGGTCCGCCGTCCCGCTCACTTCCCCGCCGCCGCCGCGGCTGCCTTGCGCGCCTCGCCGCTGGCCTCGCGCAGCTCGAGCGGGCCGAGCTTGAGCGCTTCGAGGCCCGGCCGGATCGACTGCTCCGGCCCCACCACCACGATGGCCAGCGCGTCGGGATGCAGGCGATCGCGCGCCGCCTTGCCGACGTCGTCCCGGGTCACCGCCTCGACCCGCGTCTGGTAGGTGGCGTAGTAGTCGGCGGGCAGGCCGTGCGACCAGGCCCGCGCGTAGGCGCCCGCGGTCTGCTCGTCGCTGGCGAAGAGCGCGGGGATGGCGCGCACCAGCGAGGCCTTGGCATCGGAGAGCTCCGCGTCGGAGACGTCGCCGCCCTTCATCCGCTGCAGCTCCTTGATGAACTCGGCCAGCGCCTCCGCCGTCTTGTCGCTGGTCACGCCGCCCGCGGCCACGAAGGGACCCGCCTCGCGGTGGGTGTCGTAGAAGCTGGAGACGCCGTACGAAAAGGCGTGCTCGGTGCGCAGGTTGCCGTTGAGCCGCGAGTTGAAGCTGCCGCCGAGGATGTTGTTCATCACCCGCACCGGGAAGATGTCGGGCGCCGTCGAGGCGAGGCCGATCTCGCCGATCCAGATCTGCGACTGCGGCGCCCCCGGCTTGTCGACCAGGTAGACGGTGCGCGTCGAGGCCCGGGGGACCTTGGCTACCGCCGGCCTGGGCGCGGCAGAAGCCTTCCAGCCGCCGAAGCGCCGCTCGAGCAACGGCAGCAGCGTCGCGGCGCTGGTGTCGCCGACCACGAAGAGCGCGGCGTTGTCGGGGCGGAAGAAGCTGCGGTGCCAGACCGCCAGGTCGGCGCTCTTGATCGACTTCACCGACTGCACCGTCCCCTCGGCCGGAAAGCCCCACGGGTGCTTCTCGCCGAAGAGGACGCGGGAGAGCACGTGCTGCCCCACCGACTGCGGGTCGTCGAGCGCCTGCGCGATCTGCCCCAGCCGCTCGACGCGGACCCGCTCGACGTCGGCCTTGCGGAAGGAGGGGTGGAGGACGACGTCGGCGAAGATCTCCAGCACCGGGCCGAGCGTGTCGGCGAGCGCGGTCACCTGCACCGAGGTGGCGTCGGCGTCGGCGTGGGTCGAATAACGCGCGGCCAGGTCCTCGAAGCCGCGGGCGATGGCGGCGGCGTCGCGGGTGGGCGTGCCTTCGTCGAGGAGATCGAGCGCCAGCGAGGCGAGGCCCGACTTGCCCTGCGGCTCGGTGTCCTCGCCGGAGCGGACTGCCAGCGAGAGGGTGACGAGCGGGACCTCGTGCCGCTCGATGAGGAAGACGGCGAGACCGTTCCTGAGCTTGAACTGCGCCGGCACGGGCGCACGGAACTCCACCGGCGCCGAGGGAGGCGGCGGGCTCTTGCGGAAGGCGGCGTCGGGGGTGGCGGTCGATGGGGGCGGACCGGCCGGCGCGGCGCGCTGCTCGCGCTCCGGATTGGGCCGCGCGGCTTGCGGCGGAGCGAGCGGGGCCGGCGGCGGCTGCGGCTGCGGCGGCGTCGAAGCGCAGGCGCAGGCCAAGCTGGCCGCCGCCGCGAAGAGCCACTTCATCGCACGCCTCCACGCTGGGGCGACGCGGGTGCGGGCGACGCTGGCTCGGGCGACGCGGGTGCGGGCGCGACCGGACCGGGCAGCACCTGGATGACCGCCCGCGTCTCGTCGCGCAGGTACTTCTGCGCCGACTGCTGCACCTGCTCCGCGGTGACCGCGAGCGTCGCCTCCAGCTGCCTGGTGAAGGCGCCGGGGTCCTGCGCGCGGAACTCATAGAAGTTGAGCTGGTCCGCCTTCCCGCCGA
>JAYWAJ010000444.1:0-9150 GCA_043782525.1 Deltaproteobacteria bacterium
CGGCGGGTGGCGGTGCACGCCGAGGATCTGCTTGACCAGCCCGGGATCGCGGCCACCCTCGCCGAGGCGCTCTCGGGCTGCGCGCTGACCGTCGGCACCACCACTCGCGCGCGGGCGGAGCGGACCGCGCTGACGCCGCGGCAGGCGGCCGAGAAGCTGATCGCGGCGCGCGGCGAGGTGGCGGTGGTCTTCGGCGACGAGCGCAGCGGGCTGACCGCGGAGGAAGTCGAGCAGGTCGATTGGGTCTCCGCGATCCCCAGCGCGGCGGCGCAGCCCAGCTGGAACCTGGCCCAGGCGATCGCCGTCTACGCCTATGAGCTGCGCACCGCCGCGTTGCAGCGCACGCCCCGGCCGCGGTCGCCGAGGGCCGAAGCCGATCCCGGCGCCGTCGCCGCCGTCGACCGGGCGCTGGCGGAGGCCGCAGCCGGAGTGGGAAAGCCCGGCGCCAGGCGGCGCCTCTTTCGCGCGCTGGATCGCGCGCAGCTGTCGGGCCGGGAAGCCGCCCTCTGGACCGCCTTCCTCCGGGCCATCACCCGCCCCAAGAAATAAAAAAATTTTTTTTGAAGGAGGCTGGACCACTACCCCCCGGCGGCGGACCGGACCTCGGACTCGCCGACCGCATCCACCGCCTGCAGCGCCGCGAGCGGCGCCGGGTGCTCCAGGAAGAGGCGACGCGCCCCTTCCCGCGCCGCCGCGAGCCGCAGCGCCCGCCAGAGCGCCCCCGTCTCCTCCGGCGCGAGCCTGCGCAGCGATTGGTACCCCGAAACCAGCGCGCGCAAGGCCGCCACCGGCCGGTCCGCCCCCAGCATCCAGCCCAGCGCTGCTTCTGCCAGGTCGAGGACCAGCGGCGCCGAGCAGGAGAGCCCAGACGGCAGGACAGCGCTGCACCGGTCGCCGATGAACAGCGCCCGCTCCGGCCGGAGACCGCCGTGCACCGCGCCCGCCGGCTGCGGGAGCGGGCCGGATTGCAGCACCGGCGCGAGCCCGTCGCGGTCGGGTCCGGCGGGTAGCCTTGCCAGGAGCGAGGCGCCGTCGGAGGAGTCCGCCACCGAGGCCGGATGCGCCTCCCCCAGCTGGTGCAGCCGCGCCAGAAGGCGCCCCACTTCGAGAAGCTGCGGCACCTTCGCGGCGGCAGGCTCCAGATTCTCGCCGGCGGGCCAGGCGTAGCAGGCCGCCGCCGCCGCACCTCCTCCGTCCTTCGGCAGCCGCGCGATGAACGACCCGCCGCGGGCCCGCTTCGGGCGGGGCGCCGGATAGCGGGATTCGGCGAGCAGGTCGAAGAGCGTCACCTCGAAGGCGGCGGCCAGCGCAGCCTCGGACCAGAGGAGCAGGAACCGTCCGGCGGGCGTCTGCACCCGACAGGCCTCTGTGCCAGGCGGGGCTGGAAGGGCGTCGATCCGCTGGGGCTCCGGCTGAAGGCCGAACTCCACCAGCGCCTGGGCGCGCAGCGACATGGGCATCCTCTATCAGACCGCCGCCACACCCCGGAGGGAACACGGCCTCGGGTCGGAAAAGGGAAGCCGCCGGCCGCCCGGACGTCATCCGGTTGCCCGATGGCCCGCCCCCCCGCCTCCCGTAGGATGTGGACGAACCCATCCGCAGACGCCCCGGGGACCCCTCATGTTTTTGACCCACAGGACCCTCGCCGCCGCCCTCTCCCTCGCGGTCGTCGCCTGCGGCGGAAAGCACGGCTCCGGGTCCACCGACGCGGGCAGCAGCACCTACGCGCTGACGCTGGTGGGGGCCGCGAACCTGGTCCTGCACCCCAATGAGAAGCGCACCCTGCAAGTGCTGCTCGCCAAGGACCAGGTCGGCCCGGTCGCCAACGCCAACGTCCACTTCGAGTTCCAGGACGGCGACCAGGCCGGCGCCAGGATCGACGCGACCGACGTCCAGACCGACGGGAGTGGCGTGGCCACCGTCCACTTCACCGCCGGCGGCAGCGCGGGCGGCCGGCCCACCTACAAGCTGGTCGCCTCGGCGCCCTCCTTCGGTCCCGGCCCGGTCGCCTTCAGCTTCAACGTCATCCCGGTCCGCCGGCTGCTGCAGATCGTCGGTTCGCCGACCACGCACGTCGCCGACGACGGGCAGAGCGCCACCGTCACCATCGCCGCCAACACCAGCGTCGGGCTCAAGGTCCGCGAGCTGGACTCGGACACCGGCAGCTCCATCGCCCAGGACAACCTCACCTTCTCGCTGCCTCCCGCGGCCAGCAACATCTACTGGACCGGCAACACCGCCACCGCCACCACCCAGACGGGCGCCGGCGGCGACGCGCAGGTCTTCCTCTTCACCAAGGGCACCGCCGGCGGCCCGTGGCTCATCACCGGGCAGTCCAGCGGCGGCGGCGCTGCCGTCACCTTCTCGGTCACCGTGCAGCTGCCCACCGGCTCCTCCTGCACCAGCAACGCCCAGTGCCCCACCGGCCAGGTCTGCGCGGGCAACCCGCCCACCTGCCAGGCCGGCGGCACCAGCAGCGGCTGCGACAACGGAACCGACAACCCCTGCCCGTATGGATACCTCTGCGTCGCCGGCGTCTGCCAGCCCCCGTCGAACGATCATTGCGATCCCGCCGCTCCGAATTGCGCCAACGGCCAGTGCTGCGATTCCGCAACCACCTCGTGCAAGAACATCTGTCCCACCGCCTGCGCCGCCGGCTCGCACTGCCAGCCGGGCGCAAGCTGCGGCACCGGCTCCTGCGTCAGCGACGCCGTCACCCCCGACGCCACCGGCACCTGGCTGACCAGGCACGACTACAACATCAAGAAGGCGCTGCCGACGGCGCTGCAGGACGTCTTCTACGCCATCCGCGTCCTCGACCAGGCGCTGCTCGGCAAGCTGACCATCCCGGGGCTGCCGTCGTGGCTACAGGCCATCATCAACAGCTTCATCGGAAGGCTGCTGCAGAACTACCTGCCCGACTGGCTGCAGACGGTCATCCACATCTCCGACGACATCGTCACCGTCCTCTCCAACCTGCGCAGCGAGGGGTCGATGCACCTCGTCGTCTACCCCGACGTCGCACACCTGAAAGCCACCGAGGTCTGGACCAGCCTGGTCTTCTACTGGCTGCCCCTCTGCAACGGGAACATCGACGGCGACCCCGGCGTGCCCCCCGACTGCGCGCGCATCGACATCGCCACCACCGACTCGCAGAACCCGGGCGAGGTCGGCCAGTGCAAGGGCCAGTCGCTGCCCACCATCACCGTGCAGGTGCGGCCGTTCTCCGCCACCGTCGCGCCCACCGCGCCCTCGGCCACCACCTACGCCATCACCGTCGACCAGCGGCAGGTCAACGTGCAGATGGGCAAGGTGCTGCTGGTGCTGGTGGACCTGATCATCTCCTACGTCACGCCCTACCACTGCATCGACGAGATCACCGACTGCCACGCCGGCCCCGGCGGCTGCCCGCTGGTGGACTGCTACGGCCTCGGCCAGAGCCTGGCCGGACCCGGCACCTTCCTGGGAGGCTTCCTCGATCCGGGAACGCTCGAGGGCCTCTGCGACGGCGTCGTCACCACCGCCGGGCACGCGGTCACGCAGCTGCTCGCCACCGTCTGGAGCCCGACGGCGGACATCCTCGACTTCAGCGGCCACGCCAGCGTCTCCGGCACCGCCGCCGATCCGTCGGTCTGCCTGTCCGGGTCGTCCTCCTGCGCGGCCCGCCTGGGCAACGCCAACTGGGACAAGGACCTGAACAGCTCGAACGGCACCACAGTCAACGGACGCGACGGCAACTGGAGCGGCGACTTCTTCTTCAAGGTCGTCGGCAAGCTGCCCGGCTCCTGGCAGGCGACGCGTCCCCAGTAATTGACGGCGGCGGGAAGCCCGCGGTAGCAACAACGCCCAGCCGTGCCCGCGCAGCCAGGAGAAGCATTGTCCACCACCGCCGACGGAGAGGCCCCTTCGCGCACAGCGGAGCTTCGGGCCGCCGGGGTCAAGGTCGGGGCGGCGGTCCTCATCGGCGCGGGCCTCTTCGCGCTCTACGCGCACGAGATCAAGGTGGAGCAGGAAGTGTCGGACCTGCTCGCCGGCACCCGGGTCGCCGCAGGCCGCGCTGGCGGCGCCCGCGCCGAGCTGAACAAGGACACGCCCCGCGGCTGGCTCTCCGCCGAAGACCAGCTCAAGAAGGCGCTCGCCTTGCAGCCGTCGAACCCCTACGCGGTGGCCGCCTGGGCCGACGTGCAGGTGCTGCTCGCTGGCGCCGGGTTCCCGGATCGCGCCCGGCCCGCCGAAGAGGCGGTCGCCCGCGCCGACGGCAAGGACGTGCTGCTGCCCGAGCGGTACGAGGCGCGCGCGCTGCTCCTCATCGCCGCGGGCAAGGCCGGCGAAGCCGAGGCGTGGCTAACAACGCTCCTGGCGAAGTACGGCGCGGTGCCGCGGCTCGTCGACGTCCTCGGCCGCGCCCAGCGCGCCTCCGGCAAGCTCGCCGAGGCGCGGCAGAGCTTCAAGAAGGCGCAGGACGCCGACTGGCGCTCGCCCCGCTACGTCGCCGACTACGCGCAGGCGCTGCTCGAGGACGGCAACGCGCTGGAGGCGGGGCAGGCCTTCGACCGCGCGCTGCAGGCCAACTCCGACCACACCCGCTCGCAGATCGGCAAGGCCCGCGCCCTGGTGGCGTTGACGCTGCTGGGCCGCGGCGGAGGCGACCTCAAGGTGGCGCGCGCCCTCTGCGACGCGGTGCTGGCCAAGCCCGCGCAAGAGCTTCCGGCCACGCTCAAGGCGCGGGCGCTGGCGGCGCGGGCCGAAGCGAAGCTGGCCCTGGGCGATGCGGCGGGCGCCGGCCAGGATGCGGAGGCTGCCGCGCGCGCCGACGGCAAGTCCGCCCCGGCCCTGCGGGCCAAGGCGCTGGTGCTCGCCGCCGCCAGAAATCCCGAGGCCGCCGCCGCCTTCAAGGCCGCCCTCGCCGCCGATCCGTACGACGCCGCCACCTGGTTCGACGGCGCCAGCGCACTCGCCGCCGCGGGAGATGCGGCGGGCTCGGAGAAGCTCCTCGGCGCCTCCGCGGCCGCGCTGCCGAAGAGCGCCCGCTACCACCTGGCGCTGGCGCAGGTCCTGGCGCGGCGCGGGTCGTGGAAGGACGCGCAGGGCGAGCTCTTCCAGGCGCAGCAGCTGGAGCCGACCAACGCCCTCGTCTACTTCGAGGAGGGGAAGGTCGCGCAGGCGATGAAGGACGGCAAGGCCGCCACCGCCGCCTACGAGCGCGCCGCGCGGCTGCGCGACGACTTCCCCGAGGTGTATCGCCAGATGGGCGCGCTCTACCTCGAATCGCACAACGTCGAGGCCGCGCTCAAGACCTTCAACGAGGCGCTGGCCCGCTACAAGGCCGCGCGCACGCCGCCGCCGGCGATGGAAGCCTTCTATTCCGACGTGGTCGCCCAGGTGACCCGCGCCGGCAAGAAAAAGCTGGCCGAAGCGTGGGTCAAGGAAGCCCGCGCGCTGCATTGAGCGCGGTGCGCTGCGACGACCCACCCGTGCGTTGCATCGAGCGATCGATCATGTAGAGTGACGGCGTTCTGCCGAGGGGGGCGTCGCACGATGCGCCGATCTGCCGCTGCACTGCTGGTGTTCTGCGCCTCCGCCGCCGTCCACGCGGGCGAAGGTGTCTACCTCACCCTCGACGGCGGCTACGGCACCTGGGCCAAGGACGACTTCCGCAACCGCCTCAACCGGCAGAACGTGGGCCAGGACCCGGTCAGCGGGCTGACCAACACCGCGCTGCTGGTCGATCGCCAGATGCCCGACGGCGGCATCTTCGGCGTCCACCTCGGCTACAACATCGGCGGCCACGTCGCCTTCGAGGGCAGCCTGACGCTGCGCCCCTACGACCCGCTCGGCGACACCCGCGGCGGCGCGGGCCTGGGCGGAATCGCCGTCCGCTACTATCCGCTGCAAGGCCTGCTCCGGCCCAACCGGCAGTTCGACGTCTCGCTCATCGCCGGCATGCACTACGTTCTCTCGGGCGGCAACGGCATCCACGGCCCCACCGCCGCCAACTCCCTGCCCGGAAAGATCGAGAACACCGGCCGCGGCTTCGACGGCAGCGCGATCGAGCTGGGCCTCACCGCCGAGCTCTACCCGGCGAAGTGGATCAGCTTCGGCATCACGCCGCGCATGTACCTCATCGACCCGGTCCGCTACTTCGTCAGCTTCGACCACCGCGACGAGGGCGGCGCCATCCCCCTCACCGGCTCGGGCTCGCTCAAGTTCTACAGCGTCAGCCTCTCGATGTCGTTCCACTTCGAGCCGCTGCCCGACTAGCCTCAGCGCTGCGTGCCGCCGGGCACGGGCTGCGCCGCTTCGGCCGGACCAAACAGCTCGTCCTCGCGCTGCAGCAGCGCCGCCGCCTCCGCCGCGGCGACCGCGTCGTCGCCCTTGGCCACCAGCGCCAGCTGCTGCTCGAAGAGGGCGCGGTCCTGCGCCTTGACCGCCACCGTCCGCGCCAGCGCCAGGTGGTTGCGCGCATCGGCTGGGGCGCGCTGCAGGGCGGCGGCGAGGTGGCGGCGGGCCTCCGGCAGGTCGCCGCCCGCGTAGGCCGGCAGCGCGGCGAGGAGCGTTCCCTGTTCGCGCTCGGCACCGGCGCCGTCGAGCTCGGGCGCCAGCTGCGCCACCCGTTGCTGCGACGCGGCCAGCTCGACGCGGCGCTCGATGAGCTGGGTGAAGCCCTGCATCCGCGCCCAGGCCGCCGCGCAGACCGCCTCGAGGTAGAGGGCCTCGGCAGCCGGGGGGCCGATCTGCGCGTAGACCTCGGCCGCCTCGTGCGTTCCGTCCAGCTGCGCGGCGGCGGCAGGAAATTGCGCTGCCCACGATCGGTGCGCGTCGGAGGCGCAGACCTGGGCGTCGGCGGCGATGCCCGCCACTTCCGGCAAAGGGCCGCGCCGCGCCCGTTCGATCCGCTCCCGCCGCGCCCGCGCCGCGTCGAGCAGCGGCGCCGCCGGATCCGCGCTGGCCAGCGCCGCCTCTTCCCAGAGCGCGATCGCCTCATCCAGCGCCGCCGGGTTGACCTCGCGCCGCAGCCACGCCGCCTCGGCGCGGACGGCTGCGTCATCCTGGCGCACGCCCGCGTCGCGCACCGCCGCCTCGCCCCCGCCCGCGACCATTGCCGGCGGCGGAGGTGCAAGGGGCGCCGCCGGCTTCGTCGAGTGGCAGGCCGCGGCGAGCAGCACCGCGGCCGCCGCCGCGCTCTTCCTCACCGCTTCTTGTTCGGCTTCGCCGCGGGGGCAGGCTTGCGCGACTGCGCCGCGGGCCCGCTCTGCAGCGAGAAGAGCAGCCCGGCGCCGTCGCCGCCGCCCGTCTGCGGCGACTCGTAGAGCTCGCAGGTGGCCTGGCCGCGCAGCACCAGCTCGCCCTTCTGGTTCTCCGCCCAGAGCTCGACGTCGGCGTAGCAGGCGCCGCTCTCCTTGCGCAGGTCGCCGATGCGCCCGCGGCAGGTGAGCTCGTCGCCCGGCCAGACGATCTTGACGAAGCGCGCCGACATCTTGCGGACGTGCCCGCGGCGCAGCCAGGCCGTCAAGAGCTGGCCGATGAAGGCCATCGGCAGCATGCCCGGCGAGAAGAGCCCGGGAAAGCCGACCTGGTGCGCGTAGGGCTCGTCGAGGTGCAGGCGGTTGAAGTCGCCCGCCGCCGCCGCGTACCGCACGATCTGCACGCGGTCGATCGACGGCTTGGTCAGGGGCGGCAGGTCGTCGCCGACCCGCAGCTCGCTCCAGTAAAAGCTGCGGGCCAGGCTCTGCTTCGCCTGCTGCACCTGCCGCGGCGCGGTCAGGGCCGGCAGGTTGCGCGGCGGGTGCTGCTGGGCGTGCTGCTGCGCGTGGTGCTGCTGCGCGTGGTGCTGCTGCGCGTGCGACTGCGGCTCGTGGCGGCGCGGCTCCTCGTGCTTCCTCGCGGGCGGAGCGGTCTTCTTCGCCGCCGGCGCCGGACGCTTGGCCGCCTTGACCGTGGGAAACTTCGTCACCTTCGCCAACTTGGCCTTGCCTTTCCTCGGCGCGGGCCGGGCCGACGCTTTCGGCGCCGGCCGGGCGATCTTCTTGGCTGCGCTGCGGCTACTCATGCAGTTCCCCCTGCGCGTGCTTGGGCGCCATGCGGACCACCCAGAGCTGGCGCGAGCGATAGACGAGCTCGCCGGAGTCGTCCCGGCCTTCGTCCTCGATGATGACCACGTCGGTCGGGCCGCTCGGCGTCGCCCGCTGCTCGATGCCGGCCACCTTGCTGCGCACCGTCAGCTTGTCGCCGGCCACGATGGGCCGCGCGTACTCGAAGCTCTGCTCCGCCTGCAGCAAGTGCTTGCCGGGCGAGAGCATCAGGCCCTCGCGCAGGTCGCTGCCGGCGCGGAGCGTGGTCGGGAAGGTCGGCGGAGCGACCACGCTGCGGTATCCGGCGGCGCGGGCGGCGGCCTCCTCGAAATAGATGGGGTTCGTCTCGCCAATGGCTTCGGCGAAGCGCCGGATGGCGCCCTTCTCGACTTCATTGATGGCGGGCTTTGACTCCCGCCCGGTCGCGTTGCGATCCACCACGTCACTCCCTACCTGCCCGCGGGCAGATCCAGAACACTGATCAATCCGGGCTCGGACCCGTGCACCAGCGGCGCCGCGTGCACCACCGCCCAGTAGGTCGCCTTGTCGCCCGACGTGCCGCCCGGAATGAGGATGCGGAGGCCGGGGTCGCCTTCCAGCTCGATCTCGTCGCGCGGCGAAGGAGCCCCGAGCGCGATGGTCAGGTCGAGATGAGCGACTTCCTTTCCATCGTGGAAGGCGCGGGCGACCTGCTTGAGGCCGACGATGCCGCCGCGCGGCACGCGGAAGCCATCGCCCTGCATGTCTTCGTCGGCCTCGACCGGATCGATGGACTCGTCCACCTCGTCGACTTCCAGGCCGACGCCAAGCGCCGCCAGCGCCGCCGACTCCATCAGGCCGACGTGGCCGATGGTGCCGTCGTCGACGCCGCGGTCGAACTCCTCTTCGTTCATTCCCGCGCCAGTCTTGCGCTGCAGCTGGACTCGCCGCGTGCGGGAATCGACCACCCGGACGACGCTGACGCGATCGACGCGCCCGCAGACCGCACCCAGCGTGGCCGGCAGGCGATCCATCACGAAGCCCGGGTTCACGCCGGTGCCGAGCAGCGCCAGCTTCCGCTTCTGCGCGAGCTTGTCGA
>JAYWAJ010000445.1:0-9148 GCA_043782525.1 Deltaproteobacteria bacterium
CGCTACTACAACGAACGCCGACCGCACGGCAGCCTGGAATCACTGCCACCCATCAGCCGCATCCCGAGCGCCGCGTGAACAACCTACCGAGACACCACAACTAGGCGCGCTCCGCGGCATACATGGCGAGGTCCCGAGGAGCCGCTGGATGCGGATCGCCTACGTCTTCATTCGACCGCTGTTGCCGCTCTTGCGGGTGATCGCGCCCCGGGCGGTGATCAGCTCCGAGGAGCTGGGCCGCGCGATGACCCGCGCCGCAGGGCAGCGCGCCCCAAGCGGCTGCTGGAAATGTCCGACCTGCACGCGCTCGCGACGCCGTGACGTTCGTTCGCCGTTGTGGCACCGGCACGATCCGCGCAAGCCCTTTTGCAACACAAGATCTCGTGAGGCAGTGTTGCCAATTGCGGGCGTATCGTATATGTTACGTAGATGAGGCGGGCGAAGGCGAAGACAGGGTTCGATAAGTACGTGCAGGCGCGGATGCGCGATCGCAAATTCGCTTCGGCATACGAGGACGCGCGCGCAGAGATCGCTGTGGTGGACAGCCTCATGCGCCAGCTCGATGAGGCCCGCAAGCGCGTCCGGCTGAGCAAGGCTGACCTGGCCCGCCGAGTGAGCGCTCCCCAGGAATCAGTCAGGCGACTCCTCACCGCCAAGAGAACCAATCCAACCCTGCAAACGGTCGTCCGTCTGGCCCGGGCAGTGGGCCTGCGGGTTCGGTTCACCGAGGACGCTGCACCGCGGACTCGCAGCAAATCGGCGCACACTGAGGCGTAGCCTGCCGGTCAGGTCAGAACGCTTCGCGGCTTCCTGCTCCTGAACTCTCCCACGAGCGCCAGCATCTCGTCGTAATCCCGCTCCGCGAGCTTCGTCTGGAACGGCTTGTCCTTTCCGGCGATCAGAACGAGGCTCGGTCCGCCAAGCCCGAGTTGAGCGCCGTCCCGCTCGAGAACACAGAAGAGCCGGTAGTGGTGACGGTTGGGCCCGTCGACTCGCACCTCATAGATGCCGCTCATCTTGCCGTGCATGGCTTCCCACTTGCCGCCGCCACTGAAGGCTGGAGGTGGGGCGTCCGCCACCGCGCGAACGACTGCGATCATCGTGGCGCTCACCTTGATGGGGCTCATGTCGAGGAAGGCCCTCGCCGGAACGGCCTGGGCCGGATCGTCGGCCGGATGCCTCCGAAAGAACTGGACTCGCCACGGCTGCCTAGGCAGCGCGCCCGCAGCGCGCTTGGATCGTTTTCCGGTCATGGCGTGGAAGATTGTGTTCGATGACAGGCCGCGAGCCACGTCTTCAGGTCGCGGCCCTCGACTTGTACCGCTCCCTCGAACTTCACGTACTGAAGATCTCCGCGGTCGCACGCGGAGTAGACGGCGGACTTCGGGACGTTCAGCAGCCCAGAGACCTCCGAGATGGTGAACAGGCGGTCATCCGGGATTGCAGCGACGACCGAGCCGGGCAGGGCTGCGGAGAGTGGCGTCAGTCCAGCGTCAGTAGCGCCGTTGATTCCGGCTGCATCGGCTTGCAAAACTGCGGTGCTCGCGGGCCCTGCGAGCGCCTCAGATTCCAACGACTTGACTCCGGTTGCATCGCGATGCACATCCTCGTCAGCGCCTTGCCAAGGCGAAGGTCGCCGGTTCGAATCCGGTGTTCCGCTCCAAATAAAGGCCCGGATCTAAAGGCGAGTTCGCCGGGGTCCGGGCCTCTTTTTTTGCCAAGATCGCGGCGGGTAGAAGCCGGGTAGAACGCGGGAGGAGTTTCGCGTGGCAGCGACAGCTTCCGTTCCGCGTTGCCGCCACGCGAGTGCGCGAGGTAGAGGAAACGTGAGGAGGCCGGTTCGAACCCGGTGTCCCGCTGACGTCTTTCGAAAGCCCGACTGCGTCGCTCGCCGAGCCTTCGTGCTTCTCGGGCTAGGATGGCGTGGTGGCCACCCTTGGGATCGCCATCACGATTGGTCTGGCCTGCGGTCTGACGGTCTACGCCGTGCCGCTCGTCTGGATCGCGCTCGCGCCCGAGCGCGGCAGTCACGAGTCGTTTCCACTCTTGGGGAAGCTGATCGCGGCGGCGATTTGGCTCCGGTCGGCGCTAAGCCGCACGACCCTCGTGGATCTGTCAACGGCAGCCGGGAGTTGGCTCCTCATCGCGTACGTTCCCCGCGGATTCGAGATCTCCCTGATCGCGGCGACGGCGGTGGCGGGCGCCGTCCTGATCCGGATCCGCGGGCCCACCATCGGCCGCGCGCAGCCGAATCCGGTCTCCACACGGGAGGCCCCGGTCCCGCCCTTCCTGCCCCGCGCCGACGACGAGTTCTCGCGGCTCGAGGTTGAACTAGCATTGAACGATGCGCTCTCCGGCCGCAGCGTCCTCGAGCGCTTGCCCGAAAAGGCGACCTCGGATCGCCGCGCCGACGCGTTCGTCCTGGAGTTCCTGCAGCAGCCCGCTTTGCACATCGTCTCCATTCGGCCCGAGGCGATGGCTGCGGTGCAGATGCTGATCGATCGGGTCGAGGCGGACGATCCGCGCATCGCCATCAAGGCTTGGGCGTGGCTCCAACGTATCGAGAGAGCCTGGCACCGATGAAGCTTTCGCCGCTTGCCGCTTGAAGGTACCGAGGGCCTCGCCGGGGGCCGACGGCGGCGACAGTCGGGGGACGGAAGGCTAATGGCAGGGGGCCGAGTGATTGTACCGCGTCGAGGCCGCGCACTTCGGGATCCTCGATGGCGAGCGTGCGCGCCGCGGCCAGCCAGAGCACGCCTCGGACGGCCAGCAGCACGCTCTCTTCGCCTTCCTTGGACTCGGTCAGGTGACCCGAGCAGAACACGACCAGTTTTCCCTCCTCGCCCTCGCGCAGCGAAGCGCTCAGGACCGTCTTCGGCGTCTCCCTGGTCCTTTCCGGGCTGAACGCATCGTGCACGCGGGCGAGCTCCTCCGCCGAGAGCGCCGCGGGCACGCCGAGGCGAGACCCGGCTGCGCGGCGCGCCGGGTCCACCGGCCAACTCGCCTCGGTCGGCACGGGTCCTCGGACATCGTGCAAGCGCGCGAAGGCGTCGCCGAGTTCGCGCCACTCGGCATCCCCCAGATCCTTGCGCGCGCGAAGCGCGGCCAGCCGCGCCTCGAAGGGGACCGCCGTCCGCCGGCCCATCTCCTCGCCGTAGGCCGCCGCCGAAGAGAGAGGGCGCTGCAGGCACTGCGACGCGAGCCCCGCATCGGCGGCGGGTTCTGTCTCGGGATCCAGGGCCGAGAGCGCACAGGCAAGGGCGCAGAATGGCGGCGCCACGAATTCTCGCGGCGCCGGACCGTCGCACGGGCACCCGAGCCCCGAAACGAAGCTCGCGCGCTACGACGGAAGGAGGAGGGCTCGCCAAGGAAGGCCGCAGAATACGTCCTCGGCTGTTGAGCCAGCGTCGGGCTGGTCGAGCAGGCGGTGCAGGAGCAGAAGCGGTGCGCCACCCCCAAGCCGGCGAGCAGCGTGCTGGTCAGCCGGCGGGCTGGTCGGGGTTCGTCCTGCGCCGGGAGCCAACCGCTCGCTGCTCTCTAGTGGCAGCCCGACGAGCACACTCCGCCCGCGAAGTACGACTGCCGCCACTGGTTGCAGGCCGCGAGCGAGGCGAACGGCCCGGCGGTGCCGCTCTGGCCACCCATCACTGTTTTGCACTGCGCGCTGGTGCCGCAATCCCAGGCCGCGGTGCACGACGAGCTGCCGCCGGTGACCGGTGCTGGCGGCGGTGAAATACTCACCGAGATGGTCATCGGAATCTGGGCCGACACGCCCGCGGCTACTCCCGGCGAGCCGAGGGGGTGCGCGCCGTCGGCTGTGATCAAGTTGAGCGGGTTGTCGATCGAGACGCAGCCAACGCTGGAGATGGTAACCATGTCCAGGTCGAAGCTGGCACCGTCGGGCGCGTCGGCAGCGAAGCCAACGTAGCGGATGAAGGAACCGGACGTCCGGTGATCGCGCAGCCCCGGGAAGCAGCCAGTGCTGCGGCTTTTCTTGCCGCCCTTGGAGAGCGTGAAGCCGACCACCGGCTGGCAACCATTCGGATCTGCGAAAGAGAAGGCCATCCGATAGGGCAAGAGGACGTCCACCACCTGGGTACCGTAGGGAAACTGGAGCGACGCGGGCCCGCTGGTCAGCCTCGGCGCGCTCGCGGAAGTGCCGGTGGCCGCCGAGAGACTGGCGATGGCGGCGGCGTCGATGAAGGTCACGGGCACGTCGACGCCCGCCGCGTCCCGGACGACGAGATGGCTCATGAAGCAGTCGACGTCCGTGGGGGCGCAGGTGGCGTTCTGGCTGCTGCCACAAGACACCAGCGCCGCGACGGTTGCCAGCAGCACCGCGGGGTGGATCGCGAGCAAGCGTCTCGTCTGCATGTAGGAACCTCTGGCCGCCGATGGGCCCGGTTTCAGCTAAACTAAAAAATTACGGTTCTGTTTAGGCCACCCTACCACGGCAGCGACTCCCGCCCCCACCCCGGCGTTCCGTTGCCCTGATGTTGTTTGAGACGGGCGCACGCTGGCGAGCAGTCGCCGCGTTCCAGACCACGGAGGAGGCCTTGCGGCCACGCTCCAGTTCCCACGCATAGAGTGCCCCGGTGGTTTGCGAGCGCAACGTAATGCACTTGAGGGTCAGAAGATCACCAATGCGGCCTTCGTCGTGGCTGTCCCGAGATGCCGGCCGTCGCGACGGCCGAACAAGAAATGCGGTGGGCGTTGAGGTGGTCGCGCACATTGCTCAAGCTCCCCCCGCTCACAGGCCGCGCGAACGGCATCCTTGGTAACGGTTGTGAACCGATGGGCATGGTTGGCGAGGAAGCCCCTCCTGGAGGGCCCTCGTACCGTAACGGCGAGGCAGGCCGGAGCGTACTCCCATCTCAACTTCCCCAGGTGGTCATGCTCCGCTCCGCGGCTCCAGCCGACACCGCTGCTCTGCTCGCCGTCGCGGTGCAGACCGGGCTCTTCGAGCCCGCCGAGGCCGCCGCGCTGCTCGGGGGCGTACTCGCCGGGCTGCACGCCGGGCGCCTCGGCGAAGGCCACGCCGCGCAGGTCTGGACCGACGCCGCCGGCGCGCCGCGAGCGTGGACCTACTTCGCCCCGGACCCGCACGCGGGCGGCGTCTGGAACCTCTGGTGGATCGGCGCCGCGCCGGCGCTCCCGGGCAGGGCGTGGGCGAGGCGCTGCTTGCCCACGCCGAGCTGCGCGCGGTCACGGCGGGCGCACGCCTGCTCATCGTCGAGACGAGCGCGCTGCCCGCCCTCGCGCGCGCCCGCCGCTTTTACGGCAAGCATGGATATGAGGAGCGCGCAACGGGTTTTGTCCGGGGTCAACGCGCGCGCGTCATGGGGTAGTCAGGACAAACCCAGGTGCGTGACCGAGCCCGCTCTCGCCGCTGACGCCCGGATGGGACCAGGACACGCGGTGCCGGGGCTCAGGGTCCGAGCACGAGAAAATATTGATAGGGGAGAAATCCGTGCTCCGCGACGGGCCTTAAACCCGCGGCCTGCGCGTCCTTGAGGAAGGCTTCGCGCGACACCTTGTGTTCGGGCGGGGGACCCACGGGAAGCTCGCGCTTGTGGAAGTCGATGTTCGCGATTCTCCCGCCGGGCCGCAGCGAGCGAGAGAGGCGGCGCAGGTACGCGGTGCCGTCCGGGAAGTGATGATAGGTGTCGACGATGAGGATCAGGTCGCAGGCGTTCTGCGGCAGGAGCGGGTCATCGGCGAGCGAGAGGACGGGAGAGACGTTCTTCGCTTTCGAAGCTTCGATGCGCTTGCGCAACGCCTCGAGGATGCGCGGCTCGACGTCGACGGCGAAGACGTGCCCCGCCTCTCCGACCGCGCGCGCCAGCCGAAGCGAGAAGTAGCCCGGCCCCGATCCGATGTCGCACGCGACCTGGCCGGGCTTCAGCTGCAAGGCCGCGATCACTTCGTCCGGCTTCTGCCACTGCGCACGCTCCGGCTCCTCCATCCGCGCGATGTACGCGTCGAGGTCCGCCGGATTGCCATGCTGCCCGTGGGCGCCTGCTCCGTGAGCCGCCATCAGCACCGCCGCGAGAAGAGGATTCATCGGGGCGGCATCATGACATCGCCGCGTCGCCGATCAAGTTGACGCTGCGCAAGGCCTGACGTAGTCCCGTCGATGTGTTCAACCTCGTCGTCGCCTTGGCGCTGGCCGCGGTGCCGCAGCAACTCGTCGTTGCCGCGGGTCCCGACTCGAGTCCATCTGGCGCCTTCCAGGCGCGGCTCGGCGTCTATCCACTCAACGTCAACGTCGCCGAGCCGCTGGTGCGGATGACGCCGGACTTTCGCGTCGAGCCGCAGCTGGCCACCAGCTGGGAGTACCTGGGGAAGAACACCTGGCGCTTCCACCTGCGCAAGGGCGTGCGCTTCCACGACGGCCAGCCCCTCACGGCTGAGGCGGTGCGCTACTCGATCGCGCAACAAGTCAAAGGCGGCTTCACCAGCTTCCCCGTGAAGGAGGACGCGGTGCGCGCCGTCGATCCGCTCACGGTCGACTTCACCACCACCGAGCCGGACCTCCGCTTGCCCGAGCAGCTGGTCCACCCCAACTACAGCATCTTCGCGCCGGGCTCCGATCCACGGACCAGGCCGGTGGGCACGGGTCCATTCAAATTCATTGCATATCGTCCTTATGATCATATCGAGGTGGCGCGGAACGACGAGTACTGGGGCGAGAAACCGCGGCTAGACCGGATCCTCTTCCGCTTCCTGCCCGACGCGACCACGCGGGTGCTGGCGCTCCTGGCGGGCGAGGTGGATCTGATCATGGACCTGCCGCGCGAGCAGATCGCAGCGGTGCAGGCCCGGACCGACCTTCGCGTCGTGCGCGCGTCCGTGGGCCAGATGTTGTCGTTGCAGCTCAATGCCCACGGCAAACCTCCGCACGACCTCCTCTCGGATCGCTCCGTCCGCCGGGCCGTCGCGCTCTCCCTCGACCGGCGGCAGCTCGTCCATGACGTCTGGCGTGACGAAGCGCAGATCCTGCGCACGATGACGGTGACGGCCATCCTCGGGAAGTTCGCCGACCGGCTGCACGGCTTCGATTACCAGCCGGCTGAAGCCGACCGGCTGCTCAACGAAGCCGGCTGGAAGCGCAGCGCGGGCGGAGTCCGCAGCAAGGCAGGACGCCCGCTGCAGCTCGCGCTCATCGCCAACCCGGAGATGGACGCCGCCGCAGTCGAGCTGGTCCAGGCGCAGCTCCGATCGGCCGGTATCGACGCGCGCTGGGACAGGCTTCCCGACCTCGCCAGCTTCGCAGCGCGCGGCAATGCCGGCGACTGCGATCTGAACCTTGCGGCGGGCAATCAGAACGATGCCAATCCATTGTTCCTGCCCGCGCTCATCTATTACTCCAAGTCGCCCCGACCCTTCGTCCGCTGGTACGCGGTCGGGAATGCGTTCGACAAGATCGTGGACGCGGGCCTCGCGGCAGCCGATCCCGATGAGGCGCGCCGCCTGGCCGCCGACGCCATGCGCCTCGCCACAGACGAGGAAGCGATCCAGGTGCCGATCGCCGGGCTGTTCCGCATCTATGCCGCCGGCAGCTCGGTGGCTGGATTCGTTCCGCACCCGTCGCAGACCAACCAGTCGTGGACAGCCGTCTACCGGAAGTGACAGATTGAGCGCAAAGGAGCTGACCATGGCGTCTCTGCGCACGCTCGTCTTCTTCGCCGCGAAAGATCCGCTGGAAGATCCCGACCCGGTCCGCAATGCCTTTGCCTTCGCGCTCACTGCCGCCAAGTCGGGTCTGCCCGCCGAAGTCCGCCTCGCCGGCGGCGCGCTCCAGGCCCTGCATCAGGAGAAGGTGCCTGCGGGCGTGAAGGGCGACCGGCTGCGCAAGGCCCTGCTCGACGCTCCGGCCGCGGGCCTGCGCGTCACGCTTTGACCGGGCAGCATCGGGAAGGCGGAGGTCTCCGCCGAAGAGATGAAAGCGCTGAACGCAGAGCCGCTCGAGCTGGGCAAGATCCTCACGCGCGTCTCCGAAGGCACCGCCGAGCTGATCTACCTCGGGTGATGCGGAAGTGACGGCGGGCGGCATCCTGCGCCGGTTCGCGAACCTGATTCCCGTCTGGCTGGGCGTCTCCGCGCTCGCCTTCGCGCTGGGCACGCTCGCGCCGGGCGATCCGGCGGAGATGCTGCTGCAGCGGCGCACCGGCGAGCCGCCGACGCAACAAGCTGTCGTGCTGATGCGCCACCAGCTCGGCCTCGATGCGGCGATGCCCGTGCGCTACCTGCGCTGGCTCGGCGCGGCGCTGCGCGGCGATCTCGGGACTTCGCTGCGCAGCGGCTCGCCCGTGATCGAGGATCTCTCGGGCAGGTTTCCCGCCACGCTGGAGCTCTCCCTCGCAGCGCTCCTGCTGGGAGCGTGCATCGCGCTGCCGCTGGGAATCGGCGCTGCCCGGCGTCGCGGTTCGATCATCGATCACGGCGCACGGCTGTTCGCCATCGCCGGTGCGTCGGTGCCGAGCTTCCTCTCGGGATACGTCCTCATCCTCATCTTCGCGGTGGGCCTGCAGGCCCTGCCGGTCGCGGGTCGCGGCGGCGTTCTGCACCTGATCCTTCCCTCGATCACGCTGGCGCTGGGCTTCGCCGCGGCCTTGACACGGCTGACCCGCGCGGCCCTGCTCGAGGAGCTGGGCGAGGACTACGTGCGCACCGCCCGCGCCAAGGGGCTCTCGGAGCGCGCGGTTCTGCTGCGGCATGCGCTGCGCATCGCGCTGGTGCCGGTGTTGACCTTCGCCGCGACGCGGTTCGGACACCTGCTCGCGGGCGCCGCCATCGTCGAGACGGTCTTCGGATGGCCCGGCATCGGGAAGCACATCGTCGATTCCATCTACGACCGCGACTATCCCGCCATCCAGGGCTTCGTCCTCTTCATGGGCACCGTCTTCGTGCTGCTCAACCTCCTTGTCGATCTCGCCTATCGCGCGCTCGACCCGCGCGTCCGGGAGCGGGAGGACCGATGGGCGAGCTGACCGCCGCGCTGCTCGCGCCGCGCGATCGACTGGCGCAGCGCCTGTCGCGCGATCCCGTGGTTCTCGGCGGCGCCTGCATCGTGGTGTTCTTCGTCCTGCTCGCCCTCGGTGCTCCGCTGCTCGCGCCTTGCGATCCCGCCGCCATCGATCCTGTT
>JAYWAJ010000446.1:0-3461 GCA_043782525.1 Deltaproteobacteria bacterium
TGTCAGCGGGGCTGCTGCGCGTCGACCCGCGCTGGGCGCCGCTCCACGGCGACGCGCGCTTTCGCAAGCTGGCCGAGTTGGACGGCGCCGAGGCCCTCAAAATCCAGGCACCAGCTTCGAGATGATCTCCTTCATGATCTCCGAGGTGCCGCCGCCGATGGTGAGGAGCCGCGCATCGCGGAAGGCGCGGGCCACCGGCGTCTCCACCACGTAGCCCATGCCGCCGTGGAACTGCTGGCAGTCGTAAACGACCTTCTGCATGAGGTCGCCGGCAAAGAGCTTGGCCATGCTGATCTCCTTCACCGCCGCTTCCTTGCGATGGAAGAGGTCGGTGGCGCGGTAGGTGAGCCAGCGGGCGGCTTCGATGCTGGTCAGGTGGTCGACGAACCGGTGCTTCCAGACCTGGTGCTTGATCAAGGGCTTTCCGAAAGCGGCGCGCTCATTGCCATAGCGCAGCGCTTCCTCCACCAATTGCTGCATTCCCGAGACCGCGCCCAGGGCCGCCACCAGCCGCTCGCCCTGGAAGTTGGTCATCACGTGATAGAAGCCCATATTCTCTTCGCCGAGCAGGTAACGGACCGGGACCCGGCAATCCTCGAAGAAGAGCAGCGCGGTGTCGCTGGAGAGGTTGCCTACCTTCGACAACTTCTTGCTGACGCTGAAGCCTTTGACGTCGGTGGGAAAGGTCAATAAGGAAATGCCGCCATATCCCGGCCCGCCGGTGCGCACCGCCAGCGTAATGAAATCCGCGCGGGTTCCATTGGTGATCCACATCTTCGCGCCATTGATGACGTACTCGTCGCCGACCCGGCGCGCGGTGGTCCGGAGGTTGGCGACGTCGCTGCCGGCGTCGGGCTCGGAGATCCCCAGCGCCGCGATCTTCTCGCCGGCCAGCGCGGGGGCGAGGAACTCCTTCTTCTGCTCGGGGGTGCCGATCTCGTTGATGATCGGCGTGGCCATCTGCGACTGCACCAGCAGCGCCATGTTGACGCCGGCGTTCTGCGAGCGGACCAGCTCCTCGGCCAGCACCGCGACCGTCCAGTAGTCGCCGCCCGAGCCGCCGACCTCTTCGGGATAGTTCACCCCCAGGGCGCCCAGCTCCGCCATGGCGGTGAAGACTTCGCGGGGGAAGATGCCGGCCTCGTCCCACTCCAGCGCGTGCGGGGCCAGCTCGCGCTCGCAGTAGGCGCGCAAGGTCCGGCGGAACAGCTCATGCTCGGGGGTGAACGGCGCCTCGATGGGCATCGGGTTCTCCACTGAATGAGCCCTCATTCATAGCACGGCGCCCACGGCCGCGCCCGCGATCAGGGCCGACCAGGCGAGCGACGACGCGATCGGCCGCTCCATTTCACCTGCGCCCCGCGCCACGGCCGCCGGAATCGCCGCGAACAACACGCCCAGTCCGAGCATCGCGATGGGCCAGATCGCGAGAGACCAGCCGAGAATCGCCAGCGCCAACGCCGCTTGCGGCAGGACGATCGCGTTGGCGCTGATTCGTTCGAAACGGGCGGCCAGGGCCATTCCTGCGAGGGGCGAGGCAGCCTGAAGCCAGACCGGTATCGAGCGCAGCTGTGAAGCCGAGACCAGCGGAAGACCGTCCCAGACCGGCAATGGCGTCATATGGAGGGATTTCATTGCCAAGGCAGCGCCGACGAAAGCGAGAGGCAACAGCGTTCGGAGCAGTGGCGTTCTCAGCACGGAAAGATACGCGCTCGCCGGCCACGCAGACCGGGGAGTGCCGCGATCCCGCAGCGCTGGAACGCCGACGCAAGCGACCGCCAACGCCAGTGCCCACGCGACACCCGACAGGGCAACGGCGACTCCGGACTTTCCCATCCAGAACAGCGAGTTGATCGCAAGCCCCGAAACGGCGCCCAGCGCCTGGGCCATGTCCAGCCATGCGTAGGCAGCCGGACGGCGCTCCACCGTGACGCTGTCGCCGACGCAGGTCGCGCAGACGTCCGCCAGAGCAGGAAGTCCGAAACTCGCCAGCGCAATTGCTTCAGTGATTTCGACCCACCGAACGATCAGGTCGCCGTGTTGAAACCGCATCGCGAAGAGCCCCGCGCACACGCCCACGACGTTCCCGAGCAGCAGGCTCAAGGCGACGACGGGTCGCGGAACGCGCGTCCCGATCCGAGCCCAGAGCGGCTTCAGGCACCGGAGGGCAGCGATCGCAAGAATGGCAGGTCCTGGTATACCCGCCGTGAGCCACCACCATGCCAAAAATTCCGCAGCGCCGGCGAGCAGGGAGAGGCGCAGCGCGAAGCGGGCCTCGTCGGCAAACAGGTGCGGCCGGATGGGCGGCGCCGGACGGATGGGGAACTTCGACAGCTTCGGCCCCGTCGGCGCGAACTCCTCTGGAAGCTTGCCGTCCACTGGGGGCTCGATAGCACAGCTTGACTTCACTGACTCGAGCCGCGATGGAAGTGACTGCAAAGGAGCTGGCGAAGAAGGAGTGCATCCTCATCGAAGCGGCGCGGGCCTTCTCGTGCCGCTGTGGCAGGACCGCTGCGCTCAACGGGCTGCGCGTCCGCGGCTGACCCTCCGGAGAGCCCGCGCAAGCAGCCCGCCAACCGGGCGCGGATCGCCGAATCACCGTAGTTGTTGGGGCGGCCCACCCTCCTGACGTAGACTCCCGTGCTCGTGGAAAACGCCCGTTCCAGCTTCGGCGCGAGGACCGCCTGTGCACACTGCGGCGCGCCCTTCACCCCGCTGGTGAGCGGCCAGACGGTCTGCGACAAGTGCCAGGGGCTCGCGCATCCCGAGCCCGCCTCGCCCCTGCAGCAGACCAACGTCGCCGGCTTCAAGCTCCTCCACGAGCTGGGCGCGGGCCGCTTTGCGCACTCCTGGCTGGCCGAGGACGCGCAGGGGCAGGCGGTGGTGCTGAAGCTGCTCCGCCGCTACGCGGAGAATTCTGCCGTCGTGCACCTCTTCCTCGACGAAGCCCAGCGTCTCGCCGGGATGCCGGAGCTCGACCATCCCCACCTGGCGCGGCCGATCGCCGCCGGCGTCCACCTCGTCCAGGCCTTCTTCCTCGTCTACCAGAGCGGCGGCGAGCACACCCTGGCCGACGAGCTCCGGCAGCGGGGCCGCGTGCTGCCGGGCCGCGCGCTCGAGTTCTGCGCCCAGCTCTGCGACGGCCTCTCGGTGGCCCATGGGCTCGGCCTCTTCCATCTCAACCTGAAGCCCGCCAACGTCGGCATCAGCAGGGCCAAGGGCGGCAGCGAGCAGGCGGTGGTGCTCGACCTGGTCACTGCCCACCTGCTGGCCAAGGCCGGCCTCGAAGAGCCCGGACCCCTGCCGCTCTCCAGCGCTGCCTACCTCTCCCCGGAGCAGGCCCAGGGGCTGGAGGCAGACGGGCGCAGCGATCTCTACGCGGTCGGCGTGCTGCTCTTCCAGCTCATCTCGGGACGCCTGCCGCTGATGGGCTCGACGGCGGCCGCGCTGATCGAGGCGCA
>JAYWAJ010000447.1:0-9135 GCA_043782525.1 Deltaproteobacteria bacterium
GAGATTGGCGCCGCCGCTCGTCTGCAAGAGGACGTCGAGCAGGCGCCGCAGCTCGCAGATGCGGCTGCGCTTCTCCGGCGCCAGATCCTTCGCCTGCACGGCGGTGAGGCACCCGGGCGCGGGGAGTCCGGCCGCCTCCACCGGATCCTTCGAGATGGCCACCATGGCGCGCAGGGCGACGCCGAGCAGGTCGGTGAGCGGGCTGTGCGCGGTCTGGCAGGGGCAGAGGCCGCTCGCGCAGTGGCCGATGGCGCACTGGTCGTCGCTTTTGCAGGTGCGGTCGGCGGGGACCAGGCAGACCGGCCGGCCCAGGTCGGCGAGCGCGTCGTGCAGGCCGTGCAGGGCCGGGTCGCTCTGGTCGATGAGGGAGAAGAAGACCGGCATCACCTCGCGCGGCTGGCAGGCGGAGAGGGCCGGCGCCACCGGCACCGGCGCGTCGATGCCCTCGCCTCCGCAGAGGAGGCTGGCGAAGGCGCTGCCGCCCTGCCGCAGGTTCTTGCAGTCCTGCGTGGAGCAGCCCGCAGAGGCGACGAGGCCGAAGCCGAGCGCGGCGGCGACGGGACGAAGGTGGGAGCGCATGTTGGCGGGCACTGTACGGAAGGCCCGAGCGGGCCGAAATCGGACAGGTGGCGTTCTGCCGTGTTATTTGCCGCGGCCCATGGCGGAGACCGGAAAGCTGGGCGCGGGCAGCGCCATCGCCGCCTACCTGGCGCTGCTCATCGGCATGCTGGCCATCGGCGCGCCGGCGCAGCAGCACGGCATCGTGGCCGGGCTCTGGATCACCGAGGCGCTGGCCATCGCGCTGCCGGCGGTCTTCGCGCTCTGCGCGGCGGGCGCGCGGTTCGCGCCCTTCGTCGGCCTGCGCCGGCTCTCGCCGAAGCACGCGCTGGTCGCAGTGGTGGCGGCGGCGGCGAACCAACCCATCGTCTCGTTCCTGACCTGGGCGGAGCGCGAGCTGTTGCCCGCCCACGTCGTCGCCGACTTCGACGCCAAGCAGCGCATGCTCGACACCGTCTTCGCGGCCCATGCCTGGCCGATGGTCATCACCGTGGTGATCGCGGCGCCGCTCGGCGAGGAGCTCTTCTTCCGCGGCTTCGCCTTCCCCGCGCTGCGCCGGAGCTGGGGCGTGGTGGCGGCGGTGCTGGTGAGCGGCGCGCTCTTCTCGATCCTGCACATGGACCCGGTGGGCTTTCTCGGGCTGATGGAGATCGGCGTCTTGCTCGCGGCGCTGCGCTGGTGGAGCGGGTCCATCTGGGCGGCGGTGCTGGGCCACGCGGTGAACAACGGCATCGCCGGCGCCGCCTTCATGCTCGGCTACGAAGACCCGGACCTGCCGCCGCCCGCCTGGGTGCTGCTGCTGGGCGCGGCGCTGCTCCTCGCCGGCCTCTTCCTGCTGGTCCGCGTCTTGCGCGCGCCCTCGCCCGCCGCGCCGAGGGAGGAATCGCGCGGACCGCGCTGGCCGGTGGCGATCGCGCTGGGCGTGCTCTGGGCCGCGTCGGTGGCGTTCGGCGTCAGCGCGCTGCGCCGCTAGCCTAGAGCTTGCGCAGCCTGTCGATGCGGAGCTGCGGGCCGGACATGGAGACGCCGAACCCCTCGTCGACTTGGCCTTCCACCTCGACGCGCTGGCCCTTGGCGGCGCGCAACTCCGTGCGCGCCCCGAGCAGCGTGTAGCGCTTTCCGTCGTCGGCCGCGAGCTGCCAGACGCCGCCCTCGAGGTCGCGGTATTCCACCGTTCCCAAGATCTTCATCGCAGCTTCTCCCGCGCCAGGAGCCCGCGCCCGGCGACCCAGGCCACCACCGCTCCCGCCAGCAGCCAGAAGGGCATAAGCGCCGCCGGCATCCAGGGCAGCGCCACCGTGCGCCAGAGGGCGGCGTGCAGGAGCAGCCCGGCCCAGCCGAAGGCGAGCCCTGCCACCAGCGCGCCGAAGACACTTTGCAGCGGGCGGGCCGCCATCCGCGCGGGCAAGGCCAGCAGAAGTGGAACGAGCGCGCTCCAGCCCAGGTAGCCCGCGGCCGTGGCCAGCGCGCTGGTGCCGGGCAGCCCGAGGAAGCGCGCGGCCATTGCCGAAGGCGGCAGGGCCAGGACCGAGAGCACGCCCAACCGCTCGGCGCCCAGCGGCGCCAGCAGGGTCAAGGCTCCCGCGCCCAGGCCCAGCCCCGCCCAGAACAGCGCGCGCGGCTTCTCGTTCGCCTTGATCTGGCCGAGGGAGCGCGCGTGCTTGAGCGCGAAGACCGCGCCGACGGCGGCGAAGGCGAGCCGCCAGAGCGCCCACCACACCGTCTCGGTGCGCACGGCCGCAGCGGCGTCGAGAAGGCCAGCCCCGTATTTTTCCGACGACGCTTCCACCTCGGCGCCGCTGCCGTAGGTCCCGGGCTTGCGCGCCGTGCTGGTGAGGAGCCGCTCGACCGCGGCCGGCGCCGAGACGCCGAGCGACATCACCAGCGCCGCCGCTCCGGCCACGTGCGGCGTGGCCATGCTGGTGCCCTGGAACCAGCGGTACGCGCTCTCGGTCGTACTGCCTTCGGCCAGCGTCTGCTGGAGGACGCCGGCCTCTTCGCCCAGCGACTTGTCGCCGCCGGGCGCGGCGATCTGCACCTCCGGCCCATACGACGTGTACGGCGCCGCCGCGCCGGCCGGCCCGACCGCGCTGACCGCGAAGGCGCCCTCGTACGCCGCCGGATACGACACGCCGCGCCCGCCCGAATTGCCCGCCGCGCAGACGACGACGGCGCCCCTGCGGCGCGCATAGGCGACCGCGGACTCCATCGCGAGCGATCGCCCTCCTCCGCCGAGGGACAGGTTGAGGACGCGGGCGCCGTGATCGACCGCCCAGCGGATGCCTTCGGCGATGTCGTGCGAGGTGCCGCCGCCAAACGCCGAGAGGACCTTGACGGGCATGAGCCGCGCGTCGGGCGCCATGCCGGCGACGCCCTTCCCGTTGCCGGTGCTCTGGGCGATGGTGCCGGCGACGTGGGTGCCGTGGCCGTGGTCGTCGCGCGCGTCGTCGTCCAATGCTGCGGCCTTGCGGCCTTCGCCCGTCGCGGGCGAAGCCCGCTCCTCCCGGCGCTTGACGAAGTTGCGCCCGGGGACGATGCGCGCCGGATCGAGATCGTCGACGGGATAGATGCCGGTGTCGATGACGGCGACGGTGACGCCCCGGCCCCGGGTCGCGTCCCACGCCTGCGGCGCGCCGGCAGCCTTGAGGTGCCACTGCTTGGCAAAGTCGGGGTCGTTGGGCAGCCAGAGCGCGTGCAACTGCGTGACCGGCTCGGCCCAGACGACGTCGGGCCGCGCGCGAAGTTGCAAGAGCGTGGCCGCCTCGTCGGCAGGATCGACCTGGAATTCGATGTCCCACTCGGGAGAGAGCGCGTCGCCGTAGAGGTCGTCCTGCACCTCTTCCTCGTCGAGGACCTTGCCGGGCACCGCGCCGTGCCCGCGCAGTTCGACCTCGATGAGCCCCGGAACGGACTCGGCGCCGACCTCGACCACCGGCACCGCCCGCCGCGAGCAGCCGGCGACCCCGGAGAGGATCAGCGCCGCCGCGGCCAGCAGGGCGACGGCCAGGCGTTCGTGCAGTCTCGGGCGCGGCATGAGTCGGAGCATAGCGTCCCCCCCTGACAGACGCGAACGCGCGGCGCTTATTTCGGATCTGTCTCCAGCTCGAGATCCACCTCGCCCTCGGGCAGCTCCAACTCGACGTGCTCGGGCTCCGCTTCCTCGGGCGGGTCGGGAGGCGCGACGAACTCGGGGCGGTCGCCGCGCAGGAACGAGGCCACCGCCTTGCCCATCTCGGTGAGGCCGCGGCCGAAGAAGTGGTCGGAGTGCGGGATGACGTCGAGCCGCGCACCCTCGGGGAGCGGCAGCGCCGCGCGGTCGCACCAGCGGTCGTGGTGGGCGCAGAGGACGAAGAGCGGCTTCTGCACCGCGGCGAGCGCGGAGAAATCGGCGAGGGTGTTCGGAGGAGCCACCAGGACCAGGTGCGAGATGCGCGGATCCTCTGCGGCCTCGAGCGCGACCTTGGCCCCGAAGCTGTAGCCGATGGCGCAGGCCTGTGCGGCGTGGGTGGTGGCGAGGAGCTGATCGACGATGCCGTGGAGATCGGCCACCTCGTCCGCGACGTCGCCGATCCGCATGCTGTCCGCCGGGTGCCGCGAGACGCCCCGCGACGCGCCCACGCCGCGGTAGTTGAAGCGCAAGGTCGCGTGTCCGGCGCGGGTCAGCGCCCAGGCCAGTTCGGCGACGACCGGCGACACCATGCTGCCGCCCAGCGCCGGATGGGGCGAGGCGATGGCGCAGGGCGGCTCGCGCCTGCCGCGGTGGTAGAGCGCGTCGAGCTCGCCCACCACCAGGCTGCGCTCGAGGTATTGCCCCGGCAGGACCATTCATTCGCCTTTGCGGAAGACGAAGAACTTGAGGTAGCGCCCCTCGGGAAAGGCGAGGAGCACCGGGTGATCGGGCGGCTGGCGGCGCTCTTCGAGGAGGGTCAGATCGGTGTGGGTCTTGGCGCAGGCCTCGCGGATCGAGGAGACGAACTCCTCGGGAGAGACCCGCGCCGAGCAGGAAGCGGTGGCGAGGATGCCGCCCGGCGCGAGGACGCCCAGCGCCGCGCGGTGCAAGGACGCGTAGCCGTCGAGCGCCGCCGGCACCGCCTTCTGCGTCTTCGCGAACGAGGGCGGGTCGAGGACGATGAGGTCGAAGCGCGTCCGCTCGTCCCTGCTGGCGGACAGGTAGTCGAGCACGTCGGAGGCGACGAAGCCGTGCTTGACGGGGTCGAGGCCGTTGAGCTCGAAGTTCTTCCGCGCCAGCGCGATGGCGCCTGCGTCGCGGTCCACCGAGATCACCTCGCGCGCCCCGCCCAGCGCCGCGCTCACCGAGAAGCCGCCGGTGTACGAGAAGCAGTTGAGCGCCCGGGCCCGCCCCTTGGCGAAGCGGCGCAGCGCGAAGCGGTTCTCGCGCTGGTCGAGAAAGTAGCCCGTCTTCTGACCGGTGCGGACGTCGACCGCGATCTGCATCCCGTTCTCGCGCACCACGATGGGGTCCGGCGGCTCGGCCCCCCAGAGGACCTGCCCCTTGGAAGGCGGGCCTTCTCCCTCTTCCGGCTCCTCTTCGTCGTCGGCGGCCGCGGCGGAGGGCGAGGCCGCGGCCGGCTCGTCGCGCCCGTAGATGCCGTCGAGCGCGACCTCTCCCCGCAGCGCCTCGAGGATCTGCGGACGGTACGGCGTCAGACCCGCCGAGTAGAGCTTGAGCACGGCGAACTTGCCGTACAGGTCGATGACCACTCCGGGGAGGCCGTCGTTCTCGCCATGCACCAGCCGCACGCAGTCGGTCTCAGCGGGGCCACCATCGCGGCGCGAAGCGCCCATGGTGTCCCCAGTGCCGATGCTGAAGGGCGTATAGGCGCGCCGCAGCGCCACCGCGTGCGCGATCCGCCGCCGCCAGAAGACGGGACCGATCGCCTCGGCCGGATCGCGGGTCAGCACGCGGACGCGCACCGCGCCCAGCGGATCGTAATAGCCCCGCGCGACGAACTTGCCTTCGGCGGTCACGTCGACGACGGCGCCCGCCGCCAGTCCCGGCGGCGCCCTCTCGAGAGCGCGCTTGTAGACCCACGGATGCCCGCCGCGCAGGTGGCGCGCGAGGTCCTTCTGCAACTCCAGCTTTACCGGCTGCACCATCGACTCCCCAGCGACCGGGCAGGCAGGCCACTTCCCCGACGCATTCTTACCGTGTCTATCACCGCACGCTGATCGCGCTGCGGAATTTGAGTGGGGGGACCCACCGAGGAGGAATACCCATGAAGAAGATTCTCGTGGCTCTCGCCGGCGCGGTGCTGTTCGCGCCTGCGGTCTGGGCCGACAGTGAATTCTCCGTCGTCGTGCAGGGCGGCGCGACGCACTACACGCAGTCGCTCAGCGACTCCAACACCGGCGTCGCCTACGGCGCGCGCTTCGGCATCCTGCCGACCCCGATGCTGGGCGTCGAGCTCGGCTACCTGGGCACCCAGAACAACCTCGAGCAGAGCCTCGACATCGGTCGCCAGGCCAGCACCATCCGCACCAACGAAGGCTACGCGGACCTGCGCCTCAACGTCCTGCCCGGGGCCATCACGCCCTACGTCTTCGGCGGGTACGGCCTCACCTGGGTGAACGGCGCGGCGGCCTCGGGCATCCCCAACCGCAACGTCAACACCCTGCCCTTCGGCGGCGGCGTCGAGGCCAACATCGGCGCCTTCAAGCTCGGCGGCCGGTTCCAGTACAACTACCTCTTCGACCGCATCTACACCGGCCGCAACAACGGCACCGTCACCGGCGCGGGCGTCGACAAGGGCGGCAGCAGCGACTTCTACGGCGTCAGCCTCGACCTGGGCGCCAGCTTCCGCTGAGAGCAGGCTTCGGGCGTCGGGCTTCGGGCTTCAGGTTCGCCTGAGGCCCGAAGTCGTTTTGGAAGTCGGGTCAGGCTCCAGCGGTGCGCTCGTCGAGACCGCGCGCGAAGTTGCCGATGACGAGGCCGCGGCGGGCGCGCTTCAACTTCTTCAGCAGCGCGGTGAGGCCCAGGCGCGGTCCGCCGGCGCTGTGGCGCTTGGCGACGGCGAGGTACTGGTCGGGATCGATGGCGAGGCTGCGCGCCTGCACCTGGTCGATGCGCTCGCTCGCGACCAGCTCGCAGAGCTTCTCCGCCTCGCCCTCCTGATCGGTCACGCCGGGAAAGGAGAGGAGGTTGATGGCGGTGTAGACGCCGCGCCGCCGCGCGAGGCGGATCGATTCCCGCACCTCTTCCCAGCCGTAGTGGATGGGCTGGTAGTAGGCCTCGTAGAGCGGCGGGTGCGCGCTGTTCAGGCTGATGCGGCAGGCGTCGAGGCCGGCGTCGATGAGGAGCGCCAGGTTCTCCGGCAGCGAGCCGTTGGTGTTGATGTTGATGGAGCCGCGCGCAGTGGCCGCGCGCATGGCGCGGATGGACTGGGCGATCTCCCGCGCCCGGGTGAGCGGCTCGCCTTCGCAGCCTTGCCCGAACGAGACCATGGTGCGGCCCGGCGCGGCGCGCAGGTGGTCGATGCCGATGCGGGCCATGAGCCCGGCCTCGGGCGAGCGGTCGAGGCGCTGGTGCGACGCCGGCGGTCCGTCCTCCGGCTGCTCCGAGATGCAGCCCACGCAGCGGGCGTTGCAGCCCGAGCTGGCGGGGATGGCGCCCTCGTCGCGCTGGTAGAACGTGTTCTGCGCGGTGAAGCAGCGGTATTCGAGCGCGCACTTGGCGAGCTGGCGCAGCAGCGGGCTGTCGTCCCGCGCCAGGCGCTGCTCCACTTTCCTGGCGAGGTCGGGGGTGGAATGGGTGGCCGGATCCCAGTGCGTCCGCTTGTCGGTGTGCAGCGCCCAGGCGACGTGGCCGCCCTGCTCATCGTCCCAGGCCGCCGCGGTGTACGCCCACTGTGGCAGGAGGGGCGCGATGGCGCTCTTGCGAAAGGCCGGCAGCTCGCTGCGCGTCCAGCCGGGCGGCAGCACGGCCGCTACCGCAGTCGGCTTGATGAGCTTCTTTCCAATGCGGAACTCGGTCAGCTCCACCACCTGCCCCCGCCCGGGATCGAAGCCCAGCGGCCTGCGCCCCGGCAAGGACGCCAGGGACGCATGCGGCGGCAGCAGGGCAGGCGGCTCCAGCGGCAACGCGGCCTCGCCCGCGCCGGTGAGCGCGAGGAGCTCCGGGTGCTCGTAGACCTGCCCGCGTTCGTCGGCGAAGAGAAGTTTCAGCATGGCGCGCTTGATTTGCGGCGATGTGCTGCTATCTTCCGCCGCCCTTTTTCGCAAGCCTTTAGCGACGGAGTTTTGCACATGATCATCGGCTGCCCGAAGGAAATCAAAACCCGCGAGTACCGCGTCGGCCTCGTTCCCGGCGGCGTGGCGGCGCTGGTCCACCGCGGGCACACCGTGCTGGTCGAGAAGGGCGCGGGAGTGGGCAGCGGCATCAGCGACGTCGCCTACCAGCAAGTGGGCGCGACCATCGTCGAGAAGGCCACCGACGTCTGGGCCAAGGCCGACATGATCGTCAAGGTCAAGGAGCCCGTCGCCTCGGAGTACGGCCTGATGAAGGAAGGCCAGACGATTTATACCTACTTTCATCTCGCCGCCGACAAGCCGCTCTCGAAGGCGCTCATCGACCGCAAGATCGCCGCCGTCGCCTACGAGACCATCCAGACCGACGACGGGCAGCTCCCGCTGCTCAAGCCGATGAGCGAAGTGGCCGGGCGCATGGCGGTGCAGGTGGCCGCGACCCATCTCCAGAAGGAGCACGGCGGCAAGGGCATCCTGCTTCCCGGCGTCCCGGGCGTGCGGCGCGGCAAGGTCGTCATCCTCGGCGGCGGCGTGGTCGGCACCAACTCCGCCAAGCTCGCCTCCGGCATGGGCGCCGACACTGTCGTCCTCGACGTCAACGTCAACCGGCTCGCCTACCTCGACGACATCTTCGGGTCGCGGATCTCGCCCATCTACTCGGACCCGGCGCAGATCGCCAAGCACGTGCGCGAGGCCGACGTGGTCATCGGCGGCGTGCTCATCCCCGGCGCGAAGGCGCCCAGGCTGGTGAGCGAGAAGCTGATCAGCGAGATGCAGGAGGGCTCGGTGGTCGTCGACGTGGCGGTGGACCAGGGCGGTTGCATCGAGACCTGCCATCCGACCACGCACGACAACCCGACGTACATGGTGCACGGCGTGGTCCACTACTGCGTCGCCAACATGCCGGGCGCGGTGGCCCAGACCTCGACGTACGCGCTGACCAACGCCACCATCGGCTACGGCCTGCGGCTGGCGGATCTGGGCGTGGTCGAGGCCGTCAAGCGCGACAAGGCGCTCGCGCTCGGCGTCAACACCTTCAACGGTCACACCACCTACAAGGCGGTCGCCGAGGCCCACGAGTTCGAGTACACGCCGCTCGACAAGGCGCTCTCCACCAGGAAGTAACGGCTTCAAGCGCACCAGGAGGCGCGGAAGTCGCGGAGTCTTTGTTGTTGGGTTTGAGCCCGGGCCAGCACTAGGGTGGCCCGGGCAGAAACCCACCCCGCCTTCTCCGCGTCTTTTCTCCTCTTCCTCCGCCACTCCGCGGTGCGCTTTTAAGCCCTGGAACGACTTGCTTTTTCCGCGTATCGTGCA
>JAYWAJ010000448.1:0-3451 GCA_043782525.1 Deltaproteobacteria bacterium
GCCAGGCAGACTTCGGAGATGAGGTCGCCGGCGTTGGTGCCGACGATGCCGCCGCCGATGACGCGGCGGGTGGCCTCGTCGAAGAGCAGCTTGGTGAAGCCCTCGTCGCGGCCGTTGGCGATGGCGCGCCCGCTGGCCGCCCAGGGGAAGACGGCCTTGCCGTACTTCGCGCCCGCCTTCTTCAGCTCGTCCTCGGTCTGGCCGGCCCAGGCGATCTCGGGGTCGGTGTACGCGACCGAGGGGATCTGCCGCGCGTCGAAGGCCGCCTGGTGCCCGGCGGCGACCTCGGCCGCGACGTGGCCCTCGTGGGTGGCCTTGTGCGCCAGCATGGGCGCGCCCGCGATGTCGCCGATGGCGAAGAGGTGCGGGACGTTGGTGCGCATCTGCTTGTCGGTCTTGATGAAGCCGCGCTCGTCGACGGCGACGCCGGCGCTCTCGGCGCCGATCTTCTTGCCGTTGGGCGTGCGCCCCACCGAGACCAGCACCAGGTCATAGTCGGCCGGCTCGCCCTGATCGAACTCGACGCGGATGCCCTCGGGCCGCGCCTCCGCCTTGGTGGTCTTCGTCTTCAGCATGAGGCGATTGAAGCGGGGCGCATTGCGCTTTTCCCAGACCTTCACCAGATCCCGGTCGGCCCCGAACATGAGGCCGTCGAGCATCTCCACCACGTCGACCCTGGAGCCCAGCGTCGAGTAGACGGTGGCCATCTCCATCCCGATGATCCCGCCGCCGATGATGAGCATGCGCTTGGGAATCGATTTCAGCTCCAGGGCGCCGGTGGAGTCGACGATGCGCGGGTCCTGCGGCAAAAAGGGCAGCTTCACCGCCTGGCTGCCGGCGGCGATGATCGCCTTGGCGAAGGTCACGCGGCGCTCGCCCACCTGCATCGCGTGCGGATCGACGAACTTGCCGACGCCGGTGACCACCTCGACCCTGCGCCCCTTGGCCATGCCGGCGACGCCGGCGGTCAGCTTGCCGACGACTTTTTCCTTCCAGGCCCTCAGCTTCGCGAGATCGATCTGGGGCTCGCCGAAGCCAATGCCATGCGCCGACATCGCCCGCGCCTCCTCGGTGAGCGCCGCGACATGCAGCAAGGCCTTGGACGGAATACAGCCGACATTGAGACAGACCCCGCCCAATGCCGCATAGCGCTCGACCAGAATGACCTTCTGCCCGAGGTCCGCCGCCCGAAACGCCGCCGCATATCCCCCCGGCCCGGATCCCAATACCAATACATCGCAATCAAATCCCTTAGCCGGCGCTTCCTCCTTCTGCACCGCCGCCGCCCCCGGCTTCTGAACCTGCTCCTCAGTCTTCCGCGGCGCGCCTTGCTCTTGCTTCTGCTCTTGCGTACCTGAGGCCTGAGGCCTGACGCCTGAGGCCTGCTTCTCCTCGAGCACAATCAACACCGTTCCCTCGGAGACCCGATCCCCCTCCTTGACCCGCACTTCGCGCACCGTCCCCGCCGCCGGCGCCGGGACGTCGATGGTGGCCTTGTCGGACTCGAGCGTGACGATGGGCTGCTCCCGCTCGAGGACGTCGCCCGCCTTCACCAGCACGGCGATGACGGGCACGTCCTTGAAGTCGCCGATGTTCGGAACCGCGACGTCCATCACAGCAGCATCCTGCGCGCGTCGCCCAGCATGGCGGCCAGGTGCGCGTTGAAGCGTCCGGCGGCGGCGCCGTCGACGACGCGGTGATCCCAGCTCAGGGAGAGCGGCAGCATGAGCCGCGGCGCGAAGGCGGCGCCGTTCCACACCGGCGTCATGCGCGCCCGGCAGACGCCGAGGATGGCGACCTCCGGCGCATTGATGATGGGCGTGAAATAGGTCCCGCCGATTCCGCCCAGCGACGAGATGGTGAAGGTCGCGCCCTGCATGTCGCCCGGCGAGAGCTTTCCGTCGCGCGCCTTCTTGGCCAGCTCCGCGCTCTCCTGCGCGATCTGCATCACGCCCTTCTTGTCGGCGTCCTTGACCACCGGGACTACCAGGCCCTGCGGGGTATCGGCGGCAAAGCCGATGTTCCAATACTTCTTGATGACCAGGTGGTCGCCCTCGAGCGAGCTGTTGAAATTGGGGTACTTCTGCAGCGCCGAGAGGCAGGCCTTGATGAGGAAGGCGAGCAGGGTGACCTTGACCTCCTGCTCCTTGTTGAGCGCCACCCGGAAGGATTCCAGCTCGGTGATGTCGGCGTCCTCGCAGTTGGTGACGTGGGGAATGCCGGTCCAGTTGCGGAGCAGGGCCGGCCCGGCGATCTTCTGGATGCGCGTGAGCGGCTTGTTCTCCACCGGGCCGAACTTGGCGAAGTCGACCTTGGGCCACGCCGCCGCGCCCGGCGCTGCTGCGGCGACCGGCGCCGCGCTCAGGGCCGTCTTGACGAAGGAGTGCAGGTCCTCGTTGACGATCCGCCCCTTGGGCCCGCTGCCCTTGATCCGCCCGAGATCCACGCCGAGCTCGCGCGCCAGCTTGCGCACCCCCGGCCCGGCGTGCGCGCTGTGAAACGCCGCCTCGTCGACGACCGGCGGCGCCACCGACTCCCGCGCCGGGGGAGCGACCGACGCCTGCGCCGGTGGAGCGACCGAACTCTGCGCCGGGGGCGGCGGCACCGTCTCCGTCGGCCCGCCATACTCCTTGCGCGGCGTCGTCTCCTGAGATGCCGCTGGCTTTTCGACCTCCACCGGCGCCTGCTGCTTCTGGCCTGATGCCTGAGGGCTGAGGCCTGAGGCCTGCTTCTCCTGGCCTGAAGCCTGCTCTTCCAGTACCAACACCAACGTCCCCTGCGCCACCCGGTCGCCCACCTTGACCTTGATCTCCTTCACCACGCCGGCCGCGGGCGACGGCACCTCCATGGTGGCCTTGTCCGACTCCAGCGTCACCAGCGGCGCCTCGGCTTCGACGCGGTCGCCCGGCTTCACCAGGATTTCGATCACCGGCACGTCCTTGAAGTCGCCGATATCAGGAACCAGCACGTCCATTGGCGATCTCCTAGACCGTCACCGGGTTGGGCTTCTCCGCATCCAGGCCATACTTCGCGATCGCCTCGGCGACCTTGGCCGCGGGCAACGCGCCGTCGTCGGCCAGCGCCTTGAGCGCATGCACCGCGATCCAGTAGCGGTTCACCTCGAAGAAGTGGCGCAGGTTGGCCCGCGTGTCGCTGCGCCCGAAGCCGTCGGTGCCGAGCACGGTGAAGCGCGCCGGCAAAAAAGCGCGGATCGAGTCGGCGTGCAGCTTGATGTAATCGGTGGCCGCGATGGCCGGGCCCTTGCGCCCCTGGAGCATCTCCTCCACGTAGCTCGCGCGCGGCTCCTCCGTCGGGTGCAGGGCGTTCCAGCGCTGCTTGGCCATTCCCTCGCGCCGCAATTCGGAGAAGCTGGTGACGCTCCAGACGTCGGCGCCGATGCCGAAGTCCTTCTCCAGCAGCTCCGCCGCCGCGATCACCTCGCGGAAGATGG
>JAYWAJ010000449.1:0-9103 GCA_043782525.1 Deltaproteobacteria bacterium
CGCCATTACTCGGCCTTGGCTGCGACGCCCGTGCTCTCGCTGCTGGCGCTCTTGTTGCCGCGGATGATCTGGATGGTCTTGTAGCGCTTCTGCTGCAGCTCGCTGGCGCGCTCGCCGGTCATCAGCGTCTTGAAGTCCACCACCTGCCGCTTCTCCTGGTAGTCGAGGTCGTCGGGGTTGCGCAGCAGCAGGGTGAGGGTGCCCATCTCCTGCGCCAGCGTGAGGATCTCCGCCTCCTCCGGCAGGGTGAGGAGCGTCACCGTCTGGAACTTCTTCTCGTCGTCGGGGACGAAGGTCGTGTTGGCGGTGATGCGCCCGGTGGCGAGGACGACGACGTTCTGTAACAATGTCACCGTCTTCTGCGCCTGCGTCTCGGGGTCGCGGAAGGAACCGATCACGTCGACGTGGTCGTTGGGCCGCACCCAGAGGCCGACCGCCGTCTTCTCCTGCACGTCGATGGTGACCGCGCGGCCCTTGGGATTGATCATCGCCGAGAAGTCCGCCTCGCGCGCCGACTCGAAGTGGGACACCAGAATGGGGTCGCCGGCCTTGAGGGGAATCATCACCCGCTGGCCGACGGGGCTGTCCTGCTTGAGCGAGCCGTCCTCGTCCACCTTGATGAACGACTCGGTGACGAACTGGGTGGGCATCTCGCGGACCGCGATCATCTCGCTGTCGAGCTCGGTGCCCTCGGGGATGTCCACCTTGGCGCAGAGGATGTTGACGGTCTGCCACCTGTCCTTGACCTTCTTCTCCTTCGCCTTCATCGCCGACCAGGCGATGAGACCCGCCATCAGGCCGAGCGCGAGAGCGATGAGCAGAGGGTTCTTGCCCGACAGCACAGGTGCCTCCCGGCGGTGGATCGACAGGCGTCGAGCGCCATGAGCGAACGCGCGATGCTACGCGGGCGGTGGGGGGCCTGCAAACCGGACGATCGACCGACCCCCGGGCCTGGATCGACCTAGAAGTCGCCCGGCACCGAGCTCGAGCTGTCCGACTTGGCCTTGGCCGGCGGCCTCGATTTGAGCTGGGCCGGTGAGTCCACCTCACGCAGGACCCGGCCGGCGGCGGCGAAGGCGCCCGGCTCCCCGGGATAGAGCCTGGCCAGCTCGTCGCGGAGGTCGCGGGCCTCGTCGAAGCGGCCGGCGGCGGCGAGGCATTCGACGGCGTGGGCCAGGTCCCAGGCGCCCTCGTTTCCCTGCGGAGTTTCGGCGCGGCGCAGGCCGGCGGCCTCGCGGTAGAGGATGGCGGCAAGAGGATAGCTGCCGCCATGGCGCGCCTCCTGCGCCTGTTGTTCCAGCTCGGCGGCGCCGCGAGGGGACGCCTTCGCTGCGGGTGGCGCGGCTGGCTGCGAAGACCCCGCGGAAGCGACCTGCTGCGGCCGGTTCTGCACCATCGCCGGCGCGCCCGTGGCCGCCGGGCTTTGGGCCACCGGAGGTGGCGCGTCCTCGCCGGCAGCCTTCTTTTCTGCAGCGGCCGCGGCAGGCGGCGCGGCGGAAGCGACGGCAGGCAACCTTGCTGCGGTCGCCGGCGCTGCGGTCGTCGGCGCTGCGGTCGTCGGCGCAGCGGCAGGCGGCGGCGGGGCAGCCGCGGCAGGATGGGCAGCAGGAGAGCCGGGCTCGCGCACCACCATCGAGTCGAGCGCGTCGCCGCCGCTGCCTCCCTTGAGGCCGCCCAGCGCGCCGGGCCCGGCCAGGTCCTCCGGTGCCGCGGCCTTCCTCGCCATCCTGGCGTCGGGGGCCCTTCGGCTCGGCTCGGGCTGTCGCGTCTCCTGAGGCTTTGCGGCGGCGACGGGCGCGGGCGCGGCTTCCTCCTTGCGGGCCTCGCGGACCCCTTCGCCGGCCGCCTGGGGCAGCGGCGCAGGCTGGATGCGGATCTCGTACGCCTGATCCTTCGCCGGCCGCGGCGACTCGACCTCGTGCTTCTGCTGCAGCGAGGTGCTCACCACCAGCGCCAGCGCCGCCGCCGCCGCGACCGATCCGCCCAGCGCCACGCGCACCATCCAGCGCGGCCGCCGCTGCTCCCGGCGCGGCGCCGCCACCTTGGCGTGCGCGTCGACCTGGGCCGGCTCGATGCCCAGCGGCTTCACGCTGCCCTGCACCTCGATGACCTGCCCGATGTTGCCCTCGTGCTCCAGCTGCGCCTGCGCGCGCGCCGCCGCGAGGATGGGCTCGTCGAACCCGGGCGACGGCTCTTCCATCTCGCGCAGCGGCGCCGCCAGCCGGCGGGCTTCGTCGAGGGCGGCCTTTTCGCGCTGGCACTCGGCGCAGCCGGCGAGGTGCGCAGCCAGCTCGGCGGCGCGGGGCGCGGGCAGCTCGCCGTAGGCGAGGTCGAGGAGCAGGTCCTGGGACTCCGGGTGCGTCATGCCCTTCCCAACCGGACGCCCGGCGCTGGCTCGTCCGCAGAGGTGTCCGCGTCGACTCCCGCCGCGAGGAGCGCCTTGCGCAGCCCTTCGAGCGCGTAGCGCATGCGGCTCTTCACCGTGTTTTCGTTCACGCCCACCGTCTCCGCAATCTCCTTGAAGGGCAGTCCGGCCTGCTCCCGCAGGATGAACACCTCGCGCTGCTCGACCGGCAGCGCCAAGAGCGCCTTCTGCAACACCGGCCGCAGCCGCACGCTCTCGGCGCCCCGGGCCGGATCGATCTCGCTGCCGGCGACGCTGTCCACCAGGGGGGGCTCGTCGTCCGGGCCCGTCTGGTCGAGGCTGTCGGCGCGGCGGAAGCGGTCGCGCCGGCTGGCATCGACGCAGAGGTTGCGCGCGATGGTGTACAGCCAGGTCTGGAAGCGCGCCCGCTGCTCCCAGGCCGCCGCCCCCTTGACGATGCGCAGGAAGGTCTCCTGCGCCAGGTCCTCCGCTCTCGTTCGGTCGCCCAGCATGCGCAGAAGGAAGCTGAAGAGGGGGGCGCGATGCCGGCGCAGCAGGAGCTCGAAAGCCCCTGTGTCGCCCTGCTGGTAAGCGGCCAGCAGCTCCTCGTCGGTTGGTTCCTCGGTCATGGCAACGCGCGGCGACGCGCGCTGATCTAAGTAACACAACGATCGGGGCCGGGCTCGAGGAGAAGGGCCCTAGGCTGCACGCGCCTCGGGCGGCAGGCCGTGGTGATTCACCGGCGGCCGGAAGCCCGTCGGCGCGCGGGGGAGCAGCAGGTCGTTGAGGGATCCCCGCGCTCCCCGCAGGCAATGGATGAGCAGGCGGACGGCGCGCGGGTCGAAGTGTCCGGCCTGGGCCTCGTCGATCAGTTGGTCCACCGCCCCGCGGACGTCGTAGGGAATGAGCCGGAAGGGGCGGGGGCAGACCAGCGCCGCGAACGCGCTGGCGACGGCGATCAGGTCCAGCCCGCGCAGCGGGGCCTTCCCCGGCATCCGCGGATACCCGAAGCCCGCGCGGGTGTGGTGGAGCAGCGCGAAGTGGACGGCCGGCGCGTCGCCCAGCGCGCTGGCGAGAATCAGCGCGCCCAGGAGCGGATGGTCCTCCAGCGCCAGCGCCTCCGCGCGGGTCAGGTGATCGCGCTTGAAGCGGAGGCGGGCGGCGACGTGCAGCATGCCGAGGTCATGGACCAGCGCGCCGCCCACCATCCGCGGCACGCCGGGTGCGGTCCCAAGCGCGGCCCGGAAGAGGCGGGCAGCGGTGATGCCGGTGAAGAGGGCGTGCTGGTAGCGCGGCCCATCCTGCTGGCGCAGCGACTCCAGCTCGTCCCAGACGGGCTGCGGAAAGCGCACCTCGGCGAGCGCGTCGGCCACCAGGGCACGGCTGGGTTCGGAGCCGGCGAGGCAGAGCAGGGCCGGCGACTCGAACGCCTCCAGCACCATCTCCGCGTGGGTGGTCTCGAAGAGCGGCCGCTCGCGCGTCCCGCGGGGTGCCCGGCCGGCGATCTCCTTGAGGAGAGGGAGATCGACGATCTCGCCCCGCGCTGCGACCCGCCGGCCGTCGGCAGCGAAGAGATCCTTGGTCAGAACCGTACCGGAGTGCCCGAGCTCCATACCGCCTCCAGCCCGAGTCGGGCAGGTCAGCGAGGCTAATGAAGTCCCCCGGGTGAGAGGCAAGGGCTCCGGGGTGCGAGCGGGACCTACGTTTCCGCAGGCTCCTCGGGGGGCGCCTCGTCTGCGGATGGCCCGCCCTCGACGGGCGCAGCCACGCCGGCCTCGCTCTCGGCGGCGGCGCGCTCGGCGGAGGCCTGCGCGCAGCTCTCGTGGATCTCGTTGGCCACTTCGTCTGGGTCGAGGAGCTGGTGGCGATGGAGGACGCGCACCAGCGTCGCGAGCAGCCGCAGCGCGCCGACGCCGTCGTTGGGATCGATGCCGACCGCAGCGAGGGTGCCCAGGTCAGCGGCCGAGAGCGGGGTGGTCGCTTCCAGCGCCTGGCCGAACCATCCAGAGCCCTGCGGCTCGGGCTCGGCGGGCGGTGCGACCCAGCCTTCGAGCTTCAGCTCGCCTGGGTCGGAGTCCTCGCCGGTGGGCGCATCGGCGGCAGGCTCTTCGTGACCGTCCGGCGCGTCGAACTCCGCGGTGGGCGCGGCGGGCTCTTCGCCGGGAGCGCGCGATTCTTCGCCGGACGCGGCGGGTTCTTCGCCGGACGCGGCGGCTTCTTCACCGGACGCGGCGGCTTCTTCGCCGGACGCGGCGGGCTCTTCGCCGAACGCGGCGGTCTCTTCGCCGGAGGCGGCGGGCTCCTCGCCGGGCGCGGCAAACTCTTGGTCGTGAGCGGCGGAGTCCGCACCGTCAGCAGACCCTTCAGCGGGCGCGGCTTCCGCCGGGGGCGCCTCGCCCCACTCCGGCGGGGCCTCGGTCTCGGCGGCGGCCGGCGCCTCTTCGGCTTGTGCGGCGGCCACCGGCGCGAACTTGTCGGTGGAGGGCGCGACCACGTGCCCCGCCTCGCCGTCGACCGCGGCATCCGCGGGCGGGTCGCCCCACGCCTGCTCCAGCGGCGCGGCTTCGGCTTCCTCCGCGGCGGGAACTTCGCCCCCTGCAGCGAGCGGATCTTCGCTGGTGGCCCAGGCGTCAGGCGCCTCGGCCAACGGGTGCTGCCCGGCGTCGGTGTCAACGTCGGATTCGCCTGCTGCGCCGCTCTCGACCGACGGCTCGGCGAGCTCGTGCGGCGGCTCTTCTGGGCGCGCCTCTTCCTGCGGCGCCTCCCCAGATGCGGCCTGGTCGTGCTCCGGTTCCGCTGCGGAAGCTTCCTCGCCCCAGGCCGCCGCCTGCTCCTCCGCGGCCGGCTCCTGCGCCTGGCCAGCGGCGGGCGCTTCGTCCTCCCAGGCAGGCGCGCTCTCCACCGCCTCGGCGGTGCCGATGATGGCGTCCATCGGCAACTCCTCTCCGGGCGTCTCCGCAGCGTGCCCGCTCGAGTCGCTCGCGGTCAGGTCGCTCGCCGCCGCTTCGCTCCCGGCAACGTCGCTCTCGACCGGCTGCTCGCTGCCCCAGCCCTGCTCGGATCCCCACCCGGCGCCGGCCTCGGCGGCAGGCTGCGCCTCGCTTCCCCAGCCTTCCGCGTGCTGCTCCTGCGCCGCGCTCCAGTCCTGCGCAGCGCCAAAATCGTCCGCGGCGGCGTCGATCGCCGGAGCAGCGGGCGACTCCTGCGCCCACCCTTCCGTCGCGGTCTCGGCGGGAGCCTCGGCCTGCCAGCCTTCCGCGGGCGCGGCCGCGCCCCATCCACCCTCGGGCGACGGGTCCTGCGCAGGGGCGCCGGCGGGCTCGAGTCCCTCCATTTGAGCCGCCGCTTCTGCGCCCTCGTGCGGAACGCCGGCCGACTCGAGGCCTTCGAGCTCATCGGCGGCGCTGCCTTCGCCGGCCACTTCTTCCTGCCCCGCCACCGCGTCGCCGAACTGTGAGTGCGCGGCGATCGGCTCGAGGCCCATCATCTCCCCGTCGTCGGGCGGCAGCTCCAGCGGCTCCGGACTGGCCGGCGGAGGCGTCGGCACCGACATCGATTCGTCGGGCTCGATCTCCTCGAGCTTCTGCGCCGGCTTCGCCGCCATCGCCGGGATGGGCGGCGGAATGTAGGGCGTCCCTCCAGCCGGCGTCGGGCGCGGCGCGGCGGCAGGGGGCGTCATCGCTGCGGGCGGAGCGACGCGCTTGGGAAATTCCGGCGTCTGCTGCGGAGGCGCGGCCGGCGTGGCGGCAAAAGCGGCGGGCCGCGCTCCTTCGGCGGGCGCGGCCGCGGCAGGCTTTTTCTCCTCGGTGTAGTGGTCCTGGATGGCCTGCACGATCTCGCTGTCGCCCGCCAGCATCGGCTTGATGCGCTTGCCGGTGTGGAAGGCCAGCTGATCGACGGCCGACAGGTCGGTGGGATCGCTCATGGCGACGGTCACCACTTCGCCGCGCCCCGTGCCCGAGATCTCGTAGGGGAAGACGTGGAGCTTCTCGGCGATCTGCTTGCTGACGAACTTGACCGCCCGCGGGTCGACTTTGGCGTCGGCCAGCTTCACCGAGGGCATGCCGAGGTGCTTGGAGAGCGCGATGACGACGTCGGCCTCCTTGCAGAAGCCCTTCTGCACCAGCACCGCGCCGAGCTTGCCGCCCCACTGCTTCTGGTGGCCGAGCGCACTCTGGAGCTGGTGTTCGTCGACGACGCCGAGTTCGGTGAGGAGCTGTCCGAGGCGCTTGCGGGGCGGCATAAGTCTCCGTTCCTTACCGCTTCACACGCGCAAGGTACTCGTCGCGCGAGAAAACGCCCTTCTCGATCAAGAGCTCGACCATGGCCTTGAGCACGGCCACCGAGCGGCGCTGCGTGTCCTCCACGCCCTGCAACACCTCGACGGCGCTGTGGCGCGCCGCCCCGTTTCCCGCAGCCGGTTGCTTGGGCGCGGGCGGCGGCGCGGAGGTGGCGGGCGCCGGGTTCCTGGGCGCCTTCTGCGGGTCCTGCGTCACCACCGACTGCCCGCTGTTGTTGACGACCTTCATCGCCGACTGCTCGCCCTCCTCGCCAAACAGCTCCTCGCCGCGATACCAGCGCGAGATGGCGGTGCGGATGGCGCTGGCGCCGGCCAGCTGGGCTTCGATCTTCTTCGCGCCCGTCAGCGAGCGCAGGTGATCGGTGACGCCGAGGTTGAGCGGGTCGCTCATGGCGACGACGACGGTGCGGCCGTCGTCCTTCAGCATCATCGGGACCAGGCCGAACTCTTCGGCGACGTCGGGCGGAACCAGCGCCAGGGCGGCGCGGTCGCCGGGGCCGGTCAGGTCGGCGCGGGGAATTCCCGTCTGCTTGGAGAGGGCGCGGACCAGCACCTCCTCGGTGAGGAACTCCATGCGGACGAGGATGTCGCCGAGCTTGCCTCCCCATTGCTGCTGCTCCGCGAGCGCGGCGCGCAGCTGCAAGTCGGTGATGACGCCTGCCTTGACGAGCAGGTCGCCGATCTTGATCCGCATGATGCGCGATACTAGTGGAACCCCAGACGGTGCGGCAACTTTCCTCAGCCGCCTATTCGACCTCTTCCACCTGCATCCCCTGCGGTACGCCGAGCAGGAAGGCGCCTTGCGGGGGCGGCTTGCCCGCAATCAGGTTGCGCAGCCGCAGGTCGACCTTGGTCTTGCCCAGCGGTGCCTCGAGGTGGATGAGGCGCGGCAGCTGCGCGCCCGAGGAGTCGTCGTGCTCGTCGAGCGTCACCTCCCAGATCAGGTCGCCGCCCCCCGTGCTGCGCCGGATTTTCTGCAGGCGGAGATCGCCGCCCAGCCACACTTGCTGCTTGCTGCCGGGCCCCGCCAGCTCCAGCAGATATCCGTCGCCTTCCCGCCTGGCCGACTGCGGCTGCCCGTCGCGCAGGGCTGGGATGGCGCCGGTGATGATCGAGACCAGCTCGTCCGGCGTGAAGGGCGCGGGGATGAGGCGGCTCAGGTTCCGCGGCGAGGCCGGCCCCCGGTAGAAGAGGTTGTGGCGCAGGTCGAGGAGCGCGAACTTGCCTTGGTCGGCGACCAGCACCGCGGCCGGGTCGCCGAGCGGAGTGAGCGCCTCGATGCGGATCGAGCCCGGCCGCCGGACCGAGAGGTGCAGCGCGTAGCGCCCGCCGTTCTCGGGCGCCTCGACGAAGGCCTTGCCGTCGCAGGAAAGCGTCTCCGGAATCCGGTGCGCCGCCTGCGCCTGCGCATAGAGCGCGGCCGCATCCGGGCCGGGGCCGGCCACCACCTGCGCCTTCGGGCAGCCCACCAGGAAAAAGCAAAAGCACACCGCGAAGGCGCAAAGGAAGCGAAGGATCGCGAAGTTCGGGGGGGTCGGGGTTGAACTCACCACCCGATCCTTAGCGCCCCTTCGTGGATCTTCGCGCCTTCGCGGTGTGCCTTTGCTTTTGCTTTTCATTGCCCGAAGGGTGGCGGGCCCGACTTGCCCGGCTTGACCTCGACCGACGCGTCGGTGCGGGCGCGGACGTCGTCCAGCTCGTGCTTGATGTCGGTGAGCGCGTCGTTGGTGTTGCGCAGCCGCTCCGAGAGCACCTGCACGAAGCTCCAGAGCAGCTTCACCGCCAGCAGCGAATCGCGGCGCATGAGCTTGAGCAGCGAGTCGCGGTCGATCGAGATGGCCGAGGTCTCCTCCACCGCGTGCACCGTCGCCGAGCGGGGCGCCTGGTCCACCAGCCCCATCTCGCCGAAGTGGCCGCCCGCCTTGAGCTGCGCGATCTGGAGCCCGCTCTTCAGCACCTCGACCTTGCCGCGGAAGAGCACGAAGAGCTCGTCGCCCTTCTCGCCTTCCTTGATGATGCCCTGCCCCTTCTCGAACTGCCGCCCGCGGGCGATGCCGAGGATGGCCAGCAGCTCCTTGTAGGTCATGTGCTGGAAGAGGGGGATGCGGCGGAGGATCTCGGTCTTGCCCTCGACGTCGGTGGTCTCCTCGTCCTGGTCGGCCTCGATGGAGAGGCAGACGGCGGTGACGTTGTCCTTGCCGCCCCGCTGCAGGGCGAGGTCGACGAGCAGGTCGGGGAGCTGGTTGCGCTCCTGCGCGAGGAGCTGCGGGAGCTCGGCGTCGTCGAGATAGCCATGCAGCCCGTCGGAGCAGAGCACGAAGAGATCGCCGGGCAGCAGATCGGTGACCAGCGTGTCGACGGCCACCGACGGCTGGATGCCGACCGCCCGGGTGATGACGTTCTTGTTCTCCGCGGTGGCCACCTGGTCGCGCGTGATC
>JAYWAJ010000450.1:0-3444 GCA_043782525.1 Deltaproteobacteria bacterium
GCGGAGCGCAAGCTCGAGCGCGACAAGGCCGAGCTGATCCAGCTGGGCGTGCCCATCGAGTACGTCGAGCCGGAGAAGCTCGACGAGCGCGAGCTGGGCGGCTACCGCATCGACCGCAAGTCCTTCTACCTCCCCGACCCGAATCTGTTGCCCGAGGAGAACGCGGCCCTCTACGCCGCGGGGGCGGCGGCGCTGGCGGCCCACGACTTCCCCTTTGCGCAGGACCTCCAGCACGCGCTGCGCAAGATCTCGCTGGCGGGCAGCGGCGAGACCGCGGTGGGCAGCGCCGCGGCCCGCCGGCTCCTCATCGTCCGGCCCGGCGACCCCGCCCGCGGCGGCAAGCTGCAGGCGCTGGGCACGGCGGTGGCCCGGCGCAAGTTCGTGCACCTCGTCTACCAGGCTCCGCCGGCCCTCGACGGCAAGCCCGGCGAGCGCAGCGAGCGCGACGTCGATCCCTACGGCCTCGCCTTCCGCGGCAGCTCGTGGAAGCTGGTCGGCCACTGCCACCTGCGCCAGGCCCAGCGGGTCTTCGTGGTCGACCGCATCGAGTCGCTGCAGGTCAACGATCAGAAGCCCAACACCCCCGACTTCGAAACGCCGGAAGGCTTCGACGCCGGGTCCGCGGCGGGGCGCAGGCCCTGGCAGTGGGTGGGGGCCGCGCAGGACGTCAAGCTGCGCTTCGCGCCCGGCAGCGAGGCCCTCGCCGAGCGCGTCTTCGATGCGCCAAGCGGAACGGTGAGCGTCTCGTATCTCGACGGGCTCATTCCCACCGTCCTCTCGCTCGGCGATCGGGTCTGGATCGAATCGCCGCCGGCCGCCCGCGAGAAAGTCCTCCGCTCGCTGCGGGCGCTGGCCGGGCGGCTGCAACGTCCGGCCGACCCGCCGCCCGCCGAGACGCAGGCGCCGCCGGAGCCTTCCGCGCCGCCGCCCGCCCGCCTCGACCTGCCCGACGACAAGCGCGAGCGCCTGCGCCGCCTGCTCCTCATCGTCCCCGCCGCGCGGAAGAAGCCGGGCATCCATCTCGACGAGCTCGCCCGCGAGCTGGGCCTCGACGCCGCCCAGCTCCGCTCCGACATCGACCTGCTCGGCATGGTCGGCCGTCCGCCCTTCTCGCCCGACGATCTCATCGACATCAGCGTCGACGAGCGCGGCAGGGTGGCGGTCTCCCTCGACCAGTCCTTCTCGCGTCCACCGCAGCTGACCGCGGTGGAAGCGCTGGCGCTGGCCGCCGCGGCGGAAGAAGTGGCGCCGGCGGATCCGGCGGTCGTCTCCGCGCTGGGCAAGCTGACCGGAAAGCTCACCCCCTCCGCGCGCCAGATCTACTCCGCGCTGGCCCACCGGCTGGCGGCCTCCACCCCGGCGCCGCGCGGGGCCGCCGGCATCCTCGCCCAGCTGCGCTCGGCGGCGGAGGCGCGCCGCGAGGTCGCGCTCGCCTACGACAAGGAAGGCCGGGGCGCCGCCGAGGAGCGCACCCTGCATCCGCAGGGGGTCATCGATCACGGCGGCGTCTGGTACGTCATCGGGCAGGACGCGGTGCGCGGCGCCGAGCGGACCTTCCGGGTCGACCGCATCCTCTCGGTGCGGGAGACGGGCGGGCAGTTCGCCGATCCGGGCCCGCTCGATCCGGCCCGCTTCCAGCGCGAGAAGCTCTTCTTTCCCAGCGGGCGCGAGCGGCCGGTGGTGCTGCGCTTCTCGCCCGGCGCGGCGGCCTGGGCGCTGCAGCGCTACGGGACGCGCGCGCACAAGCTGGAGAGCGGCGCCCTTGACGTCTCCATCGAGAGCGCCGGCAGCCAGTATGCGGTCTCGCTCGCGCTCTCCCTCGCGGGCGAGGCGGAGATCGTCGGGCCGGAACCAGCGCGGGCCGCGCTGCGCGACGAGGTGGAGCGGACGCTCCGGAGGTACGCATGAGCCGGCGCGCGCTGCTCGAAGGGCTCGCCCTCGGGGCCGGTGCGGCAGCGGCGGGCGCGGCGGTGTGGCCGCTCGCCGCCGCCGGCGTCGAGCCGCTCGCGACGGGAGCCCGCGCCGAGGCGCCCTGGGTCGATGTCGCCGGCGAAAAGGAAGTCCGGGCCGACGCCCCGCTCAAGGCCGCCCTGCGCGTGCCCGTGCGCGACGGCTTCTTCACCACCCTGCTCGACCTGGGCGCGGTCTGGCTGCGGCGGGGTCCGGGCGGCGCCATCTCGGCCCTCTCCGGCACCTGTCCGCACCTCGGCTGCGGCATCGACTTCGACCCCAAGGCCGGCTTCGCCTGTCCCTGCCACGACAGCCGCTTCAGCCCCGACGGCGCCTGGCAGAGAGGCCCCTCGCCGCGCTCGCTCGATCCGCTGCCGGTGCGCATCGCCGGGGGCCGCGTCCAGGTGCAGGCGCTCCGCTTCGCCAGCGGCATCCAGGCGCGGAGGGAGATCTGAGAGCGTGGCTCGAGCTGCGGACCGGCTGGCCGGGCCTCATCGGCCACTGGCTCTCGGAGCGCATTCCGGGCGGCGCGCGCTGGGCCTACGTCTTCGGCAGCGCGCTGGTCTTCCTCCTCGTCGCGCAGCTCGCCTCGGGCCTGGCGCTGGCGATGAGCTACTCGGCCTCGGTGCCGGCGGCGTGGGCCTCGGTGGCGCGCCTCGAGCAGAGCGGGTTCGGGCACCTGCTGCGCGGGCTGCACGCGCAGGGGGCGACCTTCCTGCTGGCGGTGGCCGGGCTGCACCTCCTGCAGACCGCGCTCTTCGGCGCCTATCGCGCGCCGCGGGAAGTTTGCTGGTGGCTCGGCTTGGCCCTGCTGGGGATCCTGCTCGCCTTCTGCCTGAGCGGCTCGCTGCTCCCCTGGGACGAGCGCGGCTACTGGGCGACGCGGGTGACGGTGGGCATCGCCGGGTCGGTCCCGCTGGCCGGCCCTGCGCTCGAGCGGGTGCTCGTCGGCGGCCACGACTTCGGCAACCTGACGCTGACCCGCTTCTACGCGGTGCACGCCATGCTGCTGCCGCTGCTCCTCCTCGCCTTTGGCGTCGCCCACGTGGCGGCGATGCGCAGGCACGGCGTCACCGCGCCGCCCTCCGCGGACGCGGAGCGCGACGAGCCCTTCTGGCCGCGGCAGGCGCTCTACGATGCGGCCTTCGCCCTGCTCCTGCTGGCGGCGCTGATCTTCCTCGCCAACGCCCGGGGCGCGCCGCTGCAGGGTCCGGCCGATCCGGCGGGCGCCGCCAACCCGCGTCCGGAGTGGTACTTCCGGCCGCTCTTCCAGCTCCTCAAGCTGGTGCCCGGGTCGCTCGAGTCGCTGGCCGCCCTCGGCGTGCCGCTCCTGGCGGCGGCGTTCCTCGCGGCGCTGCCCTTCATCGACAAGGAGGCGCGGGCGCGCAAGCAGGTGCTGGCGGTGCTGCTGGGCGGGATCCTCGCCGCGCTGGGCCTCGCCCTCGCGAGCTACCGCGCCGACGGAAAGAGCCCGCAGTTCGCCCGCGGCGAAGC
>JAYWAJ010000451.1:0-3442 GCA_043782525.1 Deltaproteobacteria bacterium
CTCGTACTCGCCGGCGGCGCGATCCCAGCTGTGGTCGCGGGCCATCGCCCGGCGCATCGCCGCCTGCCAGCCGGCGCCGTTCTTGAAGAGCGCGAGGGCGCGGTCCAAGGTGGCGACCAGCGCTTCGGGCGTCTCCTCGTCAAAGCGGAAGCCCCAGCCGCCCTCGCCTTCGGTGATGGAGTCGGCAAGCCCCCCCACCGCGCGCACCAGCGGCAGCGTGCCATACCGCAACGAGTAGAGCTGGTTCAGGCCGCACGGCTCGAAGCGCGAGGGCATGGTGAAGACGTCGGCGCCCGCCTCGATGCGGTGGGCGAGCCCGTCGTCGAAGCGGAGCTGCACCGAGACGCGGCCGGGATACTTCTCCGCCAGCAGGCTGAACTCCGCCTCCAGCGCCGCGTCGCCGGTGCCGAGGAGCGCCAGCTGCACCTTGCGCTGCACCAGCTGCGGCACCGCCTGGGCGAGGATGTCGTAGCCCTTCTGGTGCGCGAGCCGCCCGATGGCCGCGCAGAGCAGGATCGAGGCGTCGACCTCGAGGCCGAGCTCGCGCTGCAGCGCCGCCTTGTCCACCGACTTGCCGGAGAGGTCGGAGGCCGAGTAGCGCTGCTCGACCAGCGCGTCGGTCTCGGGGCTCCATCGCTCGTAGTCGACGCCGTTCATGATGCCGGTCAGATCGAGCGCGCGGTGGCGCAGCAGGCCCTCCAGGCCCGCGCCGGTCTCGGGGCTCTCCACGATCTCCTTCGCATAGGTGGGGGACACCGTGGTCAGCTTGTCGGCGAAGACGAGGCCCGCCTTCATCAGATTGAGGTTTCCGTAGAACTCGAGCGCGTCGGGGTGGAAGAGGTCGCCGGGCAGCCCCAGTTCGCCCATCGCCTCCTTCGGGAACATGCCCTGGTAGGCGAGGTTGTGGATGGTGAAGACCGCGCGTGCCCGGATCGGCGAGGGGCGCCCTATCCAGCCGCGCTTGAGGATGAGCGGCACCAGCGCCGTCTGCCAGTCGTGGGCGTGGATGGCGTCGGGGACGAAGTTCTGCTGCTTGGCCGCCTCCAGCGCGCCCATGCAGAGCAGGGCGAAGCGCTTGTGGTTGTCGCGGTAGTCCTTGCCCTCCTCGCCGTAGAGCTCCTTGCGGTCGTACCAGGGGTTCTGCAGGAAGAGGTACCGGAGCCGCTCCGACGGCACGTGGACGAAGACGTGCGCCCCCGCGGTCATGGTGGGGAACTGGACCTCGACGCGGCGGCCGGTGTCGCGCAGCCCGTGGCCGGCGGTGTCGATGACGTTGTACTTGGGCAGGACCACCAAGAGCTCGTGGCCGCGCGCGGCCAGCGCCCGCGGGAGCGCGCCGATGACGTCGCCGAGCCCGCCCGTCTTGGCGTAGGGCGCCGCTTCGGAGGCGACGAAGAGAATTTTCACGGTCTTGCTCCGCTCGCCGTGGACCCGCAGGGAAGCGCCTGCGGCGCGTTTTCGATCGGGTTCACGGCCTTTGCTCCGCTCGCCGTGGACCCGCAAGGGGGCGCCTGCGGCGCGTTTTCGATCGGGTTCACGGTCTGGCTCCGCTCGCCGTGGACCCGCAAGGGGGCGCCTGCGGCGCGTTTCGGATCAAGTTCACGGCGCGGTCTCCGTTTGCCGGAGGAAGCCGGCGGCTTCTTCCGGCGGCGTGGGGTTGATGTAACAACCGCTCGCCCATTCGAAGCCGGCCTGCAGGGTCAGGACCGGCTTCAGCTCGAGATGCCAGTGGTACCAGTCGTTCCGGGCTTCGCGCAGCGGCATGGTGTGCAGGAGAAGGTTGTACGCCGGCCGGTCCAGCGCGACATCGATCTTTCGCAGCACCGTGCGCAGCGCGTCCGCCACGGAACGGAGCTCCTGTCCGGTTGCAGACTCAAAGGACGAGCGGTGCTCCCGCAGGAAGACCCAGGTCTCGAAGGGCGACCGCGCGGCGTAGGGCGAGAGGGCGACCGCGGCCTCGGTCTCCAGCACCACCCGCTCCTGGTCGCGCAGCTCCTGGGCGAGGATGTCGCAGAAGATGCAGCGCTCCTTGTCGTCGAAGTGCCGCCGCGCGCCCCGGAGCTCTTCCGCCAGCGCCGGGGGAACGAAGGGCAGCGCCACCAGCTGCGAGTGGGCGTGCGGGAGCGTGGCCCCCGCCGGCGCCCCCTGGTTCTTGAAGGCGAAGAGCGCCTTCAGACGCAGGTCGCGGGAGAGGTCCACCATCCGCTCGCGCCAGGCGGTGAACACGCTCTCGATCTGCGGGACCGGCAGGTCGGCGAGCGTCTGGAAGTGCTGCTCGGTCTCGATGACCACCTCGTGGGCGCCGACGCCAGCGGTGCTGTCGAACAAGCCGTTGCCGGCGCGCGACATCTGGATTTCGGTCCGCAGGGCGGGATAGCGGTTCGGCACCACCCGCACCGACCAGCGGCCGGCGGCGCCCGGGTGGACCAGCACCTCGGGCGGAGTCATGCTCTCGTTGCCGGGGCAGAAAGGGCACGCCTCGCCGTCCCGTTCGGGCTGGGGGCGCAGCAGCGCATTGGGCCGGTCGGCACGCTCGGGCGCGATGATCACCCAGCGGTCGACGACGGGATCTTTGCGCAGCTCCGGCATGGGCTGCGCACACTATCAAAGAATGCAGCACTTCAATCTACCGCGGAGGCGCGGAGCGCGCCGAGGTTTTTTGGTTGGTCGGGGCCAGCACCGAGGTAGCGCGGGCGCGGGCCCTATCCCCATGTTCCTCCGCGTTCTTCGCGCCTCCGCGGTGCGCTTGAAGCCGCAAGTTCTTACGCGCCGACGACCTGGTTGCGGCCGCGGTGCTTGGCGTCGTAGAGGCGGGCGTCGGCGGACTTGATGAAGGCCAGCGCCGAGTCGTGCGCCGGCTCCAGGTCGGCGACCCCCGCCGAGAAGGTCACCGCGATGCGCTTGCCTTCGAAGACGAAGGGGTGCTGCTCGACGATCTTCCGCAGCTTGTCGGCGAGGAAAACGGTGTTCTCGCGGCCGGTCTCCGGCAGCACCAGCGCGAACTCCTCGCCGCCATACCGCGCGAAGCACTCTTCCTTGCGGATGCGCGACTTGAGCGCCTGCGCCAGCTCGCGCAGCACGTAGTCTCCGGCCAGGTGCCCGAAGGTGTCGTTGATGTTCTTGAAATGGTCGATGTCGAAGAGCACCAGCGAGAGGTCGCGCCCGTGGCGCAGGCAGCGGGCCATCTCGCGGTCGAGGAACTCGAGCAGGTAGCGCTTGTTGAAGACCTGGGTGAGGCCGTCGATGATGGTCAGCCGGTAGATCTCTTCGTGGTACTGCGCCTCGATCGACCCCAGCTCGCCGCCGAAGAGGAACTTGAAGATGGCCGAGCCGACCTTGATGAGATCGCCCGACCGCAGGGACGTCTCGCCGCGGACCTCCACGTTGTTGAGGTAGGTGCCGTTGGTCGAGCCGTTGTCGCGCAGGAAGACGCCACCTTCGC
>JAYWAJ010000452.1:0-57192 GCA_043782525.1 Deltaproteobacteria bacterium
CTCGGCGCCGACCTTCCCGCCGAGCTCTCCCTGCGCGGGGACGCGCGCGCCGTGGAGCAGATCCTCGTCAACCTGCTCGACAACGCCATCAAGTACACGCCGGAAGGCGGGCACGTCCCCTGCTCGCCGACGCCGCCGGTCCGCACATCATGCTCTCGGTGCTGGACACCGGCCCCGGCATCGAGGCGCGCCACCAGCAGCGCATCTTCGAGCGCTTCTACCGGGTGGACGGCGGCCGCGCCCGGGCCGACGGCGGCACCGGCCTCGGACTCGCCATCGTCAAACACCTGGTGCAGGCCCAGGGCGGCGAGGTCGGGGTCGAGAGCGGGCGGGGCGGCAGCCGCTTCTGGATCAAGCTGCCGGCCGCCGCCTGAGCGCACCCAATCGATACCGCTTCGTCACCGCAGCGTCACAAAGAGACCCCTACAAGGAGTGCCCATGAAGAAACTCGTCCTCATCGCCGGCTTCACCCTCGCACTGGGCAGCGCCGCCTTCGCCGACAAGCTGCTCATCAACGGCGCGGGGGCGACCTTCCCGTTCCCCATCTATTCGAAGTGGTTCAGCGAGTACAACAAGCTGCACCCTGATATCCAAATCAATTACCAATCGATCGGCTCGGGCGGCGGTATCAAGCAGATCACCGAGAGGACCGTCGACTTCGGCGCCAGCGACGCGCCCATGAGCGACGCCGAGTTGGGAAAGGCACCCGGCCTGCTCCACCTCCCCACCGTGATGGGCGCGGTGGTGGTGGTCTACAACCTGCCGTCGGTCCCGGCGCTCCGCCTCACCCCCGAGGCGCTGGCCGGCATCTTCCTCGGCAAGATCACCAGCTGGAACGATCCGGCCATCGCCAAGGAGAACTCCAAGGCGAAGCTGCCGGAGTCGGCCATCTCGGTCGTGCACCGCTCCGACGGCTCGGGCACCACCTCGGTCTTCACCGACTACCTCGCCAAGGTCTCGCCGGAATGGAAGGCAGGCCCGGGCGCCGGCAAGAGCGTCAACTGGCCCGCCGGCCTGGGCGGCAAGGGCAACGAAGGCGTCACCGGCACCGTCAAGCAGACCGAGGGCGGCGTCGGCTACGTCGAATTGGCCTATGCCAACCAGAACAAGCTCCCCATGGCGGAGCTGAAGAACCACGACGGCCAGTGGGTGAAGCCGTCGCTCGCGTCGGTGTCGGCCGCCGCCGCCCAGGCGGAGATCCCCGACGACTACCGCGTCTCCATCACCGACGCGCCGGGCAAGGACGCCTATCCGATCGCGGGCTTCACCTGGCTGCTGGTCTACCGGGACCAGGCCGACGCGCAGAAGGGCGAGGCGATGGCGCGCTTCCTCTGGTGGGCGGAGCACGACGGGCAGAAGCAGGCGGCCGCGCTCGACTACGCGCCGCTGCCGCACGCGCTGCTCACCAGGGTGGAGAAGACGCTGCAGACGATCACCGTCCAGGGGAAGGCAGTGCTTGCAGCGCGCAAGTGACCAGGGCGTCCACCTCCCGGCGCGGGTCAACCTGCCCGACCGGGCCTGGGCGGTGGCGCTCACCGTCCTCGGCGCCACGGTGCTGCTGGTCGCCGCCGTCATCGTCGCCGAGCTTGTCCGGGTCGGTGGGCCGACCCTGGCGCAGACGGGCCTCGCCGCCTTCGTCAAGAACTCCGTCTGGGACGTGACCCGCGACGTCTACGGCGCGCTGCCCTTCATCTACGGCACGCTGGTGACCAGCGGCGTGGCGCTGCTCCTGGCGCTGCCCGTCTCGGTGGGCCTCGCGCTCTTCCTCACCGAGATGGCGCCGCCGCGGGTGCGCTCCATCGTCTCCTTTCCCATCTCGCTGCTGGCCGGGATTCCCAGCGTCGTCTATGGGCTGTGGGGATTGTTCGTGCTGGTGCCGCTCCTGCGCCGCCCGGTCGAGCCGTTCTTGGCCAGGACGCACCTGCCGCTCTTTACCGGGGCCCCCATCGGCCTCGGCTACCTGGCCGCCGGCATCGTGCTGGCGATCATGATCCTCCCGACCATTACCTCGATTGCGATCGAAGTCCTGCGCACGGTGCCCGGCCCGCTGCGCGAAGCCGCGCTGGCCCTGGGCGCGACGCGCTGGGAGGCCATTCGCACCGCGGTCATTCCCTATGCCCGCACCGGAATCATCGGCGCCACCATGCTGGGCCTCGGGCGCGCGCTGGGCGAGACCATGGCGGTGACCATGGTGATCGGAAATTCGCCGACCATCCGCGCTTCCTTGTTTGCGCCCGGCTATACGCTGCCGGCGGTGATCGCCAACGAGTTCGCCGAGGCCAGCGGCGCCCTGCAGACCGGCGCCCTGGCCGCGCTGGGCCTGCTCCTCTTCGCGGTGACGGTGCTCCTCAATGTCGCGGCGCGGCTGCTGGTGCGGATGGTGCGGCGCGGGCCGGCGCGAGTGACGGCATGAAGTCGCTCGGGCTCCGGCGCGGGGTGAACTGGGCGATGACGGCGCTGTGCGCGCTGGCGCTGGTGGTCGCGCTGGTGCCGCTCGCCTCGCTCCTCTGGCTGGTGGTCTCGCGCGGCCTGGCCGGGCTCTCCTGGGAGTTCTTCACCGCCACGCCCGCGCCGGTGGGCGAGTCGGGGGGCGGAGTGGCCAATGCCATCGCCGGCACGCTCTATATCGTCGGTATCGCCTGCCTGATTGGAGTTCCGCTCGGCGTCGGCGCCGGCGTCTACCTGGCCGAGCGCGGCGACGGCCCGCTGGGCGGCGCCATCCGTTTCACCGCCGAGGTCCTGTCGGGCGTGCCCTCCATCGTCATCGGCATCGTCGCCTATGCGCTGGTGGTGCTGCCGATGCGGCGCTTCTCGGCGCTGGCCGGCGGCGTCGCGCTGGCGGTGCTGATGGTGCCGACGCTGGCCCGCAGCACCGAGGAGCTGGTGCGGCTGGTGCCGCGATCATTGCGCGAGGCTTCGCTCGCGCTGGGAGTATCCGAATGGCGGACTTCACTGAGCGTGGTGCTGCGGACGGCGCTGGGCGGGATCCTGACCGCGATCCTGCTTGCGGTGGCGCGGGCGGCGGGGGAGACGGCGCCGCTGCTCTTCACCGCCCTCAACAACCAGTACTGGAACTTTCGCGCCGACCAGCCGACGGCCTCGCTCACCGTCCAGATCTACAACTACGCGGTCAGCCCGTACCAGGATTGGCACGACAAGGCCTGGAGCGCGGCGCTGGTGCTGCTCCTCTTGGTGGGGACCCTCTCGCTCGCGGCGCGGCTCCTGGCGCGGAACCGCTTTCGATGAAGATCGAGGTGCAGAAGCTCAATGCCTGGTTCAAGACCACGCACGCGCTCAAGGACGTCTCGCTGACGGTGCCGAAAAACACGGTGCTCGCCATCATCGGCCCGAGCGGCTGCGGCAAGAGCACCTTCGTCCGCTGCCTCAACCGCATGCACGAGCTGGTGCCGGGCGCCCGCCAGGCGGGGAAAGTCCTGGTGGACGGGCAGGACCTGCACGCGCGCCGGGTCGATCCGGTCCAACTGCGACGGCGGGTGGGCATGGTCTTCCAGCGGCCCAATCCGTTTCCCACCATGTCGATCGAAGGCAACGTGGTGGCCGGGCTCAAGCTGAACGGCATCCGCGGCAACTCCGCCGAGCGGGTGGAGAAGAGCCTGCGGCAGGCGGCGCTCTGGGACGAGGTCAAGGATCGCCTGCAGCACAGCGCGCTCTCGCTCTCGGGCGGGCAGCAGCAGCGGCTCTGCATCGCGCGGTCCCTGGCCATCGAGCCGGAGGTGCTGCTGATGGACGAGCCGGCCAGCGCCCTCGACCCCATCGCCACCGCCAAGATCGAGGAGTTGATCCACGATCTGCGGGCGACGTTGACCATCGTCATCGTCACGCACAACATGCAGCAGGCGGCCCGCGTCTCCGACTCCACCGCCTTCTTCTACCTGGGGGAGCTGGTCGAGCACGGACCGACCGAGGAGATCTTCACCAACCCGCGCGAGCCGCGCACCGAGGATTACGTGACGGGAAAGTTCGGATGAAGGCGCATACCGACAAGACCTACGACGTGCAGCTGGACGACCTGCGCAACAAGCTGCTCAGCCTGGGCGGCAAGGTCGAGACCGAGATCGCCCTCTGCATGCGCTCGCTGGCCGAGCGCGACTCGGTGCTGGCCGAGCAGGTGATCGCGCAGGACCGGGAAGTGAACCGGATGGAGGTGGAGATCGACGAGGCCTGCCGCCGCCTGCTGGTCCTGCGGCAGCCGGCGGCGAGCGACCTGCGGTTCATTACCACGGCCTTGAAGATCGTCGTCGACCTGGAGCGCATCGGCGACCTGGCCGTCAACGTCGCCGAGCGGGCCATCGACCTGAACCAGAGCCCGCCGCTGCGGCCGGTGCACGACCTGACCCGGCTCGCCGAGCTGTGCCAGAAGCAGGTGCGGGCGGCGCTGGACGCCTTCGTCGACGGCGATGTCGCGAAGGCGGAGGCGGTCATCAAGAACGACGACCTGCTCGATTCCGTCTATCATAACCTCTTCAATGAATTATTGGCATTGATGATGGAGGACCCGCGCAACATCCGGCGCGCCAACAGCCTGCTCTTCGTTGCCAAGCACCTCGAGCGCCTGGGGGACCACGCCACCAACGTGGCGGAGATGGTCATCTATATGGTGCGCGGGACCGACGTGCGGCATCCGGGGAGCCGGAACTCGAAGAGCGTTCCGCCGTAAGGAAGGGGCCCCGGGTGACGAGGCCCGCACGCCCGGATAGAAGCTAGTGGCAGATCCCGGGGGGATTGGCCGTCTCACCGTGGTCATTGATCCAGAAGTTGGCGGTACCCGAGGTTCCGGGGCCCTTGCTCTGGTCCTCGCAGTCGAAGACGGCGTCATGGTGGGCCTGGTTGTCGGTCAGCGTATTTCCGGTCGCGGGGGCGTAAGCGGCTGGGCTCATCTGGATGCCGTCCACGCTGTTGTCGCGGACGTCGTTGTCATTGAAGTCGCTGTCCAGGACATTGCTGCCACGGATGCCGTAACCGAAGTTGCGCGCGCGATTGTGGGTGATGCTCATCTGGAGGTTCGGGCCGACCGCGCCGAAGTATGGCCCGGTCAGCCGGATCCCCGAGAAAGAGCTGCCCGGGCCGGCCTCGAGGTCGTTGCCCACCACCAGCACGCCCGCGTTCTGCCCGAAGAAGTAGAGGGCACTCTGTGCTGTCCCCTCGGTGCGGTTGTCGCTCACCACCGATCCGGTGGCCCTGCCCAGCACCAGGAAGGTGGCGTCATTGGCCGAGGTGTTCTGGTTGATCACCAGCCCGTGCTGGGAGCCGTCGCCCAGGTTGAGGGCCGAGTCGAGGTGGCCGCTGAAGGAGTTGTCCTCGATCTCCGTGTCGTTGATCACGAGGCCCTGGGTGAAGATCGCCGTCCCCGTGTTCGGGCTGGGAAATCCACCGGCGTTGTTGGCGACGAAGGCGTTGCGCTGGATGCGCGATGGGGTCCCGCCAATGCTGTGGAAATACATCCCGACGTTGTTCCCGGTGATGAGGTTATTGAGGATCTGATACCCGGTGCCCGAGGGATCGGTCACGTTGATCCCGGCATTGAAGACCGGTTGCGCGCCCCCGGTAATGACCAAGCCATCGATGATGGTGCCCGCGCTGTTTGCTGCCAGGTTGAACCCGTCGCCGAGTGGTCCGGCGTGGACGATGGCTTCCCGGCTGCTGTCGGTTGCGCTCCTGCGGCGCGCGTCGCGGCGACTCCCTTCCCGCTGACCCTCGCCGGCGTCGGCCCGGGTCACGGCAATGAAGGCGAGTTGCCTCGTGACCAGGACCGGTCCCGGATACAACCCCGGGCAGACCAGGAGGGTGGCGCCGGGCGGAGCCGCCAGCGCCGCGAGGCGCAGGTCGGTGAACTGGGCCTCCGGGCACTCCTTCCTGTCGTCATCCACGATCAGGGTCTGTCCCTCCAATGATGACGGGCTGGCGCGTGCGCCACCGGCAAGGAGCAGCCAGCCTGCAAGCAACAGTGTGCCAACGCCGGCGGCGCGAAATGAAAGCAGGTCGTGCATGGGGCTCCCAAAGAAGCATTGCGTGGCTTCTTTACGGGCCGGACTACTCTCTCCTCGGCGGTCGTGCAAGCGTCGCCGCGTCGAACGCGCTGCGGCCGTCAGCTGTCCCAGGAGGAGACCGGCAACGGCCCCGCCCGGCTGCGCAGCCAGCCCACCGTCAGCAGCCAGGTGCGCGGCTGGACCAGCGGCGCTGCCGAGGCGCAGACGTCCGCCTGCGGTGCCTGGCGGACGTGGAGCCTCCGGTTGTCGAGCACGTACCGGACCGCCCGACGCACTTCGGCTGGCGTCTTCAACTCTCGCGCAAAGTAGTGGTCCGCGAAGACGCGCCCCTTGCGGTCCGCGGCCCGGTTGACCGCCCGCGCGATGCGCACCGCGAGGCCCTGCATCCCGCGCGAGAGCGCGACCGTGTCCACCGACTCGACCACGAGGTGCAGGTGGTTGCCCTGCACGGAGAAGTGAATGAGCCGAAAGCCGGCCTTGGCCGCCCCCGCTGCCAGCGCCGCCCGCACCTCGCGAAACACCTGCCCGCGGCGCAGTCCGGGGGCGTCGGACCGCGCACGCAGGACGACGTGGACCGGAAACCGGGCCAGGTGCATGGGCCGGCGCTTGTGGGAAACGAGGCGCATCGGCGACTGGCGCTTCCGGCCCGCGCCGGCGCGCTTGCCTCCCCAGGTGGGCAGCACGAGCTGGACTGGCTTCATCATCTTGATTGGGGACTGTAATTTGGGCGGGCAAGGATGTCAAGCGGGCCAAGTCGTTGGCTCCTTGTGACGTTTGCGCAACCGGTTGGTGCTGAGAATTCACCGGTCCGCGACCGGTTCTCCACGAACGTGCGCGAGGATGCCTCAGCCAAAGGAGGGCTGCATGGTTCGCCTGATGCTCGCGTACGACGAAGCCATCCTGCTGGGAATGCGCCGCTGGCGTCCCGCAGCGATCACCATCCTCATGAAGCTCTTCACGCAGCTGGGCGACGCGCTCAGCTGGGCTTTCGCCGCGCTGGTGCTGATCGCCGCCGGCGGAGACGCGACCCGCGCCGGGCTCAGGCTGGGCGTCGCCGCGGGCCTCGCGGCGCTGGTCTCCCAGGTGCTCAAGCGCCTGTGGCGCCGCGCCCGGCCCACCGCGGGCATCGTCGGCTTCACCGCGCTGGTGGAGAATCCCGACGCCTTCTCCTTTCCCTCGGGCCACTCCGCCGCCGCCTTCGCGGTGGCTCTGGCCCTGGCGGGCGTGGTCCCCGGCGGCCCGGGCTTCGCTGCCCTCGCCTTCGCCGTCGGCCTCTCCCGCGTCTACCTGGGCGCGCACTATCCGCTCGACGTCGCCGTGGGCGCCTGCATCGGGCTGCTCTGCGGAGGCGCGACCCGGATGCTCCTGTGACGGCGGCGGCGCTGCTCTGCCTCGCCGGCGCCGCGCTCCTGCTCGCCGTGGTGCAGGCCACCGCGCTGCGCCTGCATCTGAACGGACGCACCCCGGAGCCGCGCGCGTTTCCCTTCATCTCCATCCTCAAGCCGCTCTGCGGTGTCGACGACGATCTCTGGAGCAACCTGGAATCCTTCACCCGCCAGCGCTATCCCCGCTACGAGATCCTCCTCGGCGTCAAGGACCGCCGCGATGCGGGGTACGCCCTGGCGCTGCGGGCCGCGCAGCGCTGGCCGGGCCTGGTGCGGGTGGTCCTGCAGAGAGGCGCGCCGGGCTTCAATCCCAAGGTCAATCAATTGATCACCCTGGCCGCCGTCGCGCGGGGCGGAGTCCTCGTCGTCAGCGACTCCAACATCCGCGTCGCCCGCGCTTACCTGCGCGGCATCGCGGCCGCCTTCGAGGACCCGCAGGTCGGCCTCGTCACCCACCCGGTGGCCGGCATCGGCGAGCGCAACCTGGGCGCGCTCCTCGACAACCTCACGCTGTGCGGCTCCGTCGCCGCGGGCGTGGTCAGCGCCAGGCGGCTGGCGCGAAAGGACCTGGTGGTCGGCAAGTCCATGGCGCTGCGGCGCAGCGACCTGCGCGCCATGGGCGGCTTCGAGCGGCTCAAGGACGTGCTCGCCGAAGACTTCCTCTGCGGCCGCATCGTCACCGCCGAGCTGGGCAAGAAGGTGGCGCTCCTGCCTGAGCCAGTCTTCAACGTCTGCCGTGCGCAGTGCGTGACGGCCTTCTTCTCGCGCTACCAGCGCTGGAGCGTGATGCAGCGCAAGGCGGTGGGCAACGCGACGTACGCGGCGCAGGTCCTGCTCAACCCGGTGGCGTTGGCCGCGGCGGCGGTGCTGGCGGCGCCGGGCCAGACCACGGCTTCCGCCTTCTGCCTCGCGGCGGTGGTGCGCGCCTGCCTGCACGAATCGTCGGCGCGCGCACTGCGCGGGCGCGGCTTCTCCACATCCGCCCTGCTGGCGCCGCTGGCCGACCTCCTCCTCGGGTGCGCCTGGGCCTCCGGCTTTTTCCGCAGCGAGATCACCTGGCGCGGCAACCGGCTCGCGGTGCGGGAAGGAACGCGGCTGGAGCCGGTGGCGCGCCCGGCCTTCGCTGCGCCCGAGCCCCGCGCCGCCGCTTGACCCCGCGGCCGCCTGATTCCCGCCGGCCGCCCGCGCCGTTACGGCTCGAAGAGCAGCAGCCGCACCTCGAGCGCGCCGTTCACCAGCGGGATCTCGCGCCGCGCCCGCAGTCCGATGGCATCGCCGGGCGCCGCGGCCGGGACCAGCAGCGCGGCGCGCCACTTCTGGAACCGCTCGCGCAAGGTGCGGCCCACCTCCTGGTAGAGCGCGGCGAACTGTCCGCGCCCGATGCGCTCTCCATAAGGCAGGTTCGCGACCAGCAGGCCCTGCGCAGCCGGCGGCTGCAGGTCATAGAGCGAGGCAGTGGCGAAGGTGATGTGCTTCTCGACCCGCGCCCGCAGCGCCGTCTTGCGCGCCAGCTCGACGAAGTCGGGCTGCACATCCGAGGCAAAGATGGGCGCGGGCGGCGCCGGAAGCTTCGCCGCGCGCGCCTGCTCGGAGACGCGCCGCCAGAGCGCGCGATCGAAGCCGGCCTGGTGCTCGAAGCCGAAGTCGTCCTTGCCGCGGTGGATGAGCGGCGCCTTGTGCAGGGCGAGATACGCGCCTTCGATGACCAACGTCCCCGAGCCGCACATCGGGTCGAGCAGCGGCTCGCTGCCGTCGTAGCCGGCGAGCAGCAGCACCGCCGCGGCCAGCGTCTCCTTGAGGACCGCGGGGTGGCCGCCGAGGCGCCAGCCGCGCTTGTGCAGGGCGCGGCCGGCGGTGTCCAGTCCGAGCGTACAGACCCCGGCGCGCAAGTGCGCGACCAGCGTCACCGCGTGTTCCGCCTCGCCGTCCTGGCGCGGCGCCGCAAGTCCCGCGGCGGCGAAGCTCCTGGCGATGCCTTTGGCGATGGCCGCGCGGACGGCAGCCTCCCCCAGCGCCTTGGCCTCGTCGTCGGTGAGGATGGGCGAGACGGCAAACGGAACCCGGGCGAGGAGCCAGCGGCTCCAGGCGATCGCCGCCGCGGCGGCTTCCAGCGCGGAAGCTGAAGCTGCCGGCAGGTCCGCGACGATCCGCTGGATGCGGCTGGCGGTGCGCAGCCACAGGTGCGCGCGATAGCCGACCTCCAGCGTCGCCTCGAAGGCCGCGCCCCGGTAGATCGGCCGCGGCGCGGGAACGCCCAGCGCCTGCAACTCGCCGACCAGCACGCCCTTGGTGTCGTCGGGGCAGGTGGCGATCCAGCGGACGGGCGCGGCCCCGGCCTCCGGCGGATCCATTTGCGGTTCGGTCTGCATCCGGGCGCGAGACTATCCGAAGATGGTATCTCCGCCCCGTGCCCTTCCGGATCGCGCTCCCGCTCCTGCTCGCCTCCTTCGCCGCCGCGGCCCAGGATCGCTTCGAGATCCAGGTCTACGACACCGAGGTGGCCGAGGCGGGCCGCATCGGGATCGAGCTGCACACCAACTACGTCTTCCGGGGCAGCCGGTCGTCCTCGCCGGAAGGCGAGCTGCCCACCGAGCACGTGCTGCACGCGACGCTCGAGCCGCACCTGGGCGTCTTCGGCTGGGGCGAGCTGGGCGGATATCTCCAGTCCGCGCTGCGGCCCGACGGCTCCTTCGCTTACGCCGGAGTGAAGCTGCGCTTCAAGGCGAAGTGGCCCGCGAAGTTCTTCGGCGACCGCCTCGGGCTGGCGATCAACTTCGAGGTGTCGCGCGTTCCCGCCGCCTACGAGCCCAACGTCTGGGGCACCGAGGTCCGCCCCGTCCTCGATCTGCGCGTCGGGCGCATCTACGGCTCCGTCAACCCCATCATCGCCATCGATCTGCAGGGGCCGCAGGCGGGCCGGCCGCAGCTCGAGCCGGCCTTCAAGCTGGCCGTCTTCGCGCTCCCCTCGCTGTCGTTCGGGGGCGAGTACTACGCCGCCTTCGGTCCCTTCGACGGGCTCTTGCCCGCCGCGCAGCAGAACCACCGCCTCTACGGCGCCGTCGACTTCGCCGGCAGCCTCTTCGATGTCAACCTCGGCGTCGGCCGCGGCTTCGGGAGCGCCGAGCCCTGGGTGGCGAAGGCGATCCTCGGCTTCCACCCGTAGGCAGGGCACATCCCCAGAGCGGACCGGGCGCCCTCGCGTTAACCTCCTGAAAAAGGAGCCCACCAATGAACCCGACCGCCGCGACCTGGGTGCTGGTCGCCGACGCCAAAGGCGCCCGCATCTTCAACTTCACCGAACCGAACGGCGACTGGAAGCTCCAGGACACCATCAAGGGCGACGGCAGCAGCCACCCCGACCAGACCAACGACTTCGGGACCAAGGCCTCGGAGCACAAGGGCGCGCTGCACGGCCACGGCGAGAACAATCCCAAGGAGACGCAGGAGCGGCGCTTCGCTCACACGCTCGCCCACGTGCTGGAGCGAGGGCTCGTCAACAAGGCCTTCAGCCGCCTGGTGCTGGTGGCGCCGCCCAAGCTGCTCGGCGACCTGCGCGAGAACCTCAGCCGCGGACTCCAGGGTGCGGTGGTCTCCGAGGTGCACAAGGACTACACGCACAACGGCGTCGCCGAGCTGATGACCCTGCTGCGGCCCGGGTTGCATTCCTGACCGCCATCTGACCCTTTCCAGGAATGGAGAAATTCCTATGACCTTGCATTCCCTCTTTGCGGCGTCGTTCGGCATCCTCCTGGCGGCAGGCTGCGCCCACGCGCCGGGCGACCGGGCCGCGCTGAAGGAGACGAGGCCGCCGACGGCGGTCGTCACCGGGTCGCGCCTTGCCCAGCGCGTGGATGCGTCGTCCGGCGTCCCCGCGACGATCGGGCCGGCCCGGATCTACACCCGGCAACAGCTCGCCGAGACGGGTCGCCCGTACGACATCGCCGCGGCGCTGCGCGAGCTGGATCCGTCGATCACGGTCGGCGGGCAGTCGACCAAGAAGTAGCCGCCAAGCTCTCGCGAGGCGTACGCCGGGCGGTGCGATCCGCCCGGCGCGCAGCTTCCTGCTAAGGCACGTTGATGGTCGTCTTCGAAGGACTGGCGGCGCCGACTATCGTGAACGCGCCCGCCCCCGTTGCCCCTGCCAGGACCCGGCCATTGAGCGTCGAGCCGTTGTTGACGGTCGCCGTCCGGCCCGCGAGGATGTTTCCATTCCAGGTGGTCCCGGATCCGATGGTGATGTCGAGCCCGGCCACGAAATAGATGTTCTTGGCCTGGGCTCCATTGAGCAGCTTGATCGAGGTCGGAAGCAGCAGGGTGCCCGAGTCGACCAGCGTGCTGTCCACCTTGAAGATGAAGACCGCGTTCTGGTCGTTTTGCGCGTCCATGGTGGCGAATCCATTGGCGGCCAATCCAAGGTTGGCATTGTGATAGACGCCGGGGGTGAAGACCTTGCCGCTCATCTCGTCTCCGACCACCGCGCCATTGGTATCCGCCTTGTTCTTGCCCTCGTTCCAGGCAATCACCAGGTCATTGGTGACGGAATTGGCAGTTCCGCCATTGTCGAACGGATCGCCGGCGAAGAAGATGGAGCCATTGACGGTCAACCCGGTGGGGCTCGAGTAGGTCTTTTTCAGGCAGGTCTGGGAGGCGCCCGCGTTGCCGGTGGAGTCGGTGCACGACGCCAGCGAATAGAGCGCGACGTTTCCATTCACCACCGTGACGCCGGTCGAGGTCAATCCATCGTGCGAGGCCAGCCCGAAGCTGGCGATGCCGCGCAGGTTGATGGGCTGCGTGCACAAGGTCGAGCTGGTGCCGAAGGTGAAGATCTTGTCGGCCGCCAGCGGATTGCCGCCCGCGTCCTTGACGCCGGTAGAGACCTTGGCGCTGTAGTTGGTGCCTCCGCTCAGCGGGTTCGAAGGGGAGAAGGTGGCGATCTTGTTCTGCCCATCATAGGAGACGGTTCCATTGACCGGGGTATTGGCCGCGCCGGAGGTGAGCGTGAAGTTGGCGGGAGTGACCGTGAGCGGATCCATCAGCTTGTCGAAGGTGGCGCTGATGGTCAGCGGGATGCAGAGGTTGGTCGCGCCATTGAGGGGATTGGTCGAAATGACCTGCGGCGCGAGGGCGGGGCCGGCGGTGGTGGTGAAGCTCCAGACGTAGTTGGCCGCCAGCGCGTTGCCGGCCGTGTCCTTGGCGCCGGTGGTCACGGTGGCGGTGTACTTGGTGCTGGGGGCGAGGTTGGAGGTGGGCGTGAAGGTCGCCACCAGCGCGGCCAGGTTGATGCTCACGGCGCCGGGCACCGCGACCGCGGGCGTTCCCGTCGTCAGCGTATAGGTGGTCGAGGTGAGGGTGGTCGGGTCCATCGCCTTGCTGAAGGTGGCACTCACTTTCTGGGCAACGGGGACGTTGACGGCGAGGTTGACCGGATCGGTCGCGGTCACCGTCGGCGGCGTGGTGTCGGCGGTGGTGCCGGTGGTGAAGCTCCAGGTGTAATCCGCCGCCAGCGCATTGCCCGAGGCATCCTTGACCCCGGCCTTGATGGTCGCGGTGTAGAGCGTACTGACGGCGAGGTTGGCCGCCGGCGCGAAGCTGGCGGTGGCGCCCACCGTCGTCACGGCTCCGGCGACGGCGGTGGTCCCCTGCGAGACGAGGAAGGTCGTCGCGTTCAGGGTGGTGGCGTCCATCGCCGTGCTGAAGAGCGCGCTCACCTTGCTGTTGATGAAGACGCCGGTGGCGGCGCTGGCCGGGATGGTCGAGGTGACCGTCGGCGCGTTGGGATTGGGAGGCGGCGCGCCGCCGAATTCGACCAGCTGCTGTCCGCAGCCGGCCAGCGACGCGAGCAGCACGATCATCAGGGACTTCTGCCGCGTCTTCATTGGGGGCTCTCTTCCTTCAAGATGATGAATGACACGACGAAGTCGACCCGGCGGTTGGCTTCGCGGCCGGCGGCGGTCACGTTCGATTCGATGGGTCGCGAGGAGCCGAAGCCGGTGGCGAGGAGCCGGTCGCGCGCGACGCCGCGGGCGGCTAGGTAGTCGAGGACCGCCTGCGCCCGCTCCTGCGAGAGCGTCAGGTTGCGCGCGTCGCCGCCCTCGGAGGAGGAGTGGCCGTCGAGCTGGACCTTGAAGCCCGGGTTGTCGCGCAGCACCTTGGCGACCTGGTCGAGCACCGGGAAGGAGGAGGGCTCGAGGACGGCCTGGTCGTTGAGGAACTGGATCTTGTCCTTCAGCTCCAGCTTGCCCGGCTTGATGACCACCTTGTCGATGATGATCGCGGGGCAGGCGGGGCAGGTGGCCGCGGCGGCCACGGTCTTTGCCGCCGGAGGAGCGGACTCGGCCGCGGGGGACGGCTTCACCAGGCGCGTCCCCATCTCGAGGCTGAGGCCGACGATGATGTTCTTCGAATCGTTGTTCTGGTAGCTGGTGCGGTTGCCCTGGAAGATCTGCAGGTAGCGGACAAAGGGTCCCAGCCACGCCGAGCGGCTCTCGCCGACCGGAAACGAGACACCCGCGGCCAGCGCAAAGCCGGCGCGATCGAGCCCGCCGGTGCGCACGTACAGCAGGTCGCCGTCCACCCAGGGCTTGGCTCCCCAGAGCCCCTCGGGCGCGTGCGTCTTGCCGAGGCGCAGCGCTTCCGACTCGCGCGGCTTCTGGATGCGGACGCCGAGGCCCGGGGCCCAGGCGGTGCCGCCCTGGCCCGACTGCGCCGGCAAGCCGAGGAAGGTCAGGCCGGCCACGAAGCTGGCCCAGCCGTCTTCGGGTCCGACGATTCCTTTGACAGTTCCGGCCCCTCCCACCTTGAACCGGTCGGACTGCGGGGTGCTGAGGGGAAAGGCGAAGCCCGGCTCGATCTTGACCTCGAGGTCGGCGGCGCGCGCCGCCAGCGGGACTGCCAGGAAGACCGAGCCGAGGAGCTGCGCCGCGACGCGGGAGCTGCGGAGTCGTGGCAACGAGAGTCTGAACATGGAGTCTCCACCTGTGGTCAAGCGGGCGGTGCGAGGGATTGCTTGCATACAGAGCATGACACGGGCCAAGCGCTTTCGGGCACAATTCGGTTGTAACCCCGCAGGGCCAGCGCTTGGTGGCTGGCCCTGCGGACGTCCGCGAACGTTCGAGCGACACGCGCGCGTTATTTGAAATCTCCGTTCGCCGGCGGGTTGAGATCCTTCCATGCCAGCTCGACGCCAACCCTGAGCGCGGCCCAGGCCTGCTCCCCCGCGAGCTTGAGCTCGTCGAGGTGCTGGCAGGCGATCTCGTGCTGGTGCTGCGACGCTTCGACCTGCTTGTGGAACTCGATCCGTCCCTGGAGCTCGGCCTCTTCGAGCCTGGCCTTCATCGAGTCCAGACGTGCGCGCCAGGCGTTGAGCTGCGCCTCCATCTTCGCGACGTACAACTCCTTCTGCGACATCGAGCCTCCCGAAGCACTTGCCTGTCCGCCGCTTACGCATTCGCCGTGCCACCCCCGGGACCGGCTTTCCGGGCAGAGAGGAGGATCGTGAGACCCTCCACTCCGTCCGCGCGCGTCCAGCGGACGTTCGCACGCCAGCTGGACGCACGCCGGTTGCCGGACCCGCCCTTAGTCGTCGTCGCCCTCGTGGTCGTCGCCCTCGTGGTCGTCGTCCTTGTCGCAGGCGTCGCCCGCCTTGTGCAGCTTGATGTTGCCGCCGGCCAGGTTGCCCGAGGCGCCGTAGGCGAAGGCCCCGTTGGCGCCGCTCACCCGCAGCGAGAACTTGTCGTTGCGGCCGGGCTCGCCGTTGTCGGTCACGTCCGCCTGCCAGGTAAATCCGTCGCGGCCGTTCAACTGCGCGTTGCCCGAGATGCGCCGCGTGGTGCTGTCGAGGACCAGGTACCCGGTGACGCTGGTGCTCTTCACTTCCGGACCGCCGCTTCTGTGGTCCTGGTAGGTGAGGTGGCCACGGAAGGCGCCGTGCCTGGTGCCGCCGGAGACGCCAAAGGTGCCCTTCGCTCCCGAGGGCGTGGTCTTGATCCACCCGCCGCCGGTGACGAAGTCCTTGCCGCGGCACGAGGGAGGAGGGTTGCCGCCGCCCAGCGCGCAGCTGGTGACGACGTCGCCGGTGATGGTGATGGCGGCCTTCGAGTAGGCGTCGCCGTTGAAGGTGCCGCGGGTGAGGGTGATGGCCTGGCCGGCGAGGACGGTCCCGACGAACTTGGAGTCGGTCAGGGTGACCGCCTCGGCGACCCACCAGTAGACGCTGCCGCAGGCGGGCGCCGTGCCGCTGCTGGTGACTACCGAGAAGTTGGTGCCGGTCAGGGCGCCGGTCCCGAGCGTTCCGACCTTGAAGATCCAGGTCCCGTTGGACGGCCCGTTCAGCGTCAGCACGCCGCCGGTCGAGGTGGCCGCGGCGTCGAAGCAGTAGATGCCGGGGGAGAGGGTGAGGCCGTCGAGCGTGGTCAAGGTCTGGCCGCAAGGCAGCGCCGCGAAGGCGGCGTAGGCGGTGAGGAAGTCGGTGTGGGCCTGCGCGGCGGTGGCATCGCCCGCGTCGATGGTGCCCGTCACGGGGCAGCTCGTCTGGGTGATGGTGTTGCCGGGAGAGACGCCGACGTTGCCGGCCACGGTGGCGTCGGTGCAGGTCACTGCCGTCGAGGCGAGGACGGCGAAGTTGGCCGCCGTGCCCAGCGACGGGACCGGGCTGCCGGAAGAGAGGGACGCGGGAAGAGCCGGCACCAGCGACGACTGCGCAGGCTCCATTCCCCCGCAGGCAGCGACGGCGATCGCCAGCAGGGCGATCGAGCGGGGGATCGACGGGAGGCTCAGCGCAGACGGATAACCTGGTTGGGTATTGAACGAATTCATGATTGCCTCGGGGGGGAACCTGCGGAAGGCGGAAAAACAGGAGCGAACCCCTTGCCCGAGCGAGTCTCGCGAGGGAGGGACCGGCCCAACATAGGGGCGCGATGGGCTCCGTCAAGGCGCCGCGCGCTCATTGACCGGCAAGTGCCGGCCGTTGCGGCCTATCTATTTTCATTGACCGCCCAACGCCGCGCGCCTGCCTCGAACCTCGCGTGATTTCGAACGTTCGCCGAACGTTCGCTGTTGCGATGAGCCTACGAACTGGGTAAAAAACACCCTTAGTGTTTGTATATTGAACAATGCGCCCCGCGCGCGGAAGGAGGGCCCGATCCTGGTCACCGCGAACGGCCCACCGTCGGAGAGCGCAGAGCTGGTTCCCTCGCTCACGCTCGCCTTCAAGAACCAGGGGCGCGGCGCCACCGAGCACCGGCTCATTCCCCGCGCGGGCCTGATGCTCGGCCTGGGCGCGAGCGTCTTCGACGAGCCGTTCGACGACACGAGGATGTCCGTCCGGCACGCCGAGGTCGGGGTCGACTCTGGCCAGCCGTTCGTCCGCGATCTCTCGAGCAGCGGCGGGACCCGCGTCAACGGCGACGCGCTGATGGGAAAGCGATCGCTGGTGGCCGGCGACGTCATCCGGATTGGCGACACCCTCTTCGTCTACGCGGCCGCGGCGGCGGTGACGTTGCCCGAGCCCGAATCGGAGCTGATCGGCGAGAGCGCGGCGCTGGTCGCCGTTCGCCGCAGCATCGAGGCGGTGGCCCGCCACATGCATACGGTGGTGGTCACCGGCGAGACCGGCACCGGCAAGGAAGTGGTCGCGCGCGTCCTCCACCAGCGCAGCGGCCGCACCGGCCCGTTGGTCGCCGTCAACTGCGGCGCCTTCGCCGAAGGCCTCTTGCCCAGCGACCTGTTCGGCCACGTGCGCGGCGCCTTCACCGGCGCGGTCACCGAGGAGCAGGGCCTCTTCCGCGCCGCCCGCGCCGGGACGCTGCTGCTCGACGAGGTGGCCGAGATCGCCATCGGGCTGCAGGCCAACCTGCTCCGTGTGATGGAGGCCCGGCAGGTGCGCCCGGTGGGAAGCACGCGCGACATCGCCATCGACGTGCGGGTCGTCGCCACCAGCAACCGGGAGCTGATGGCGCTGGTGCAGGAGCGATCGTTCCGCTCCGACCTCTACTCGCGGCTGGCGCAGTGGACCATCCGGCTGCCGCCGCTGCGGGAGCGGCGCGAGGACATCCCTTCGCTCACCCGCAGCCTGCTGGGCCGCTGCGACGCCTCGGGCCGGGCCATGACCAGCGACCTCGCCGAGGCGCTGCTGCTGCACGACTGGCCGCTCAACGTCCGGGGGCTCTTCAACGTGCTGGCCATCGCGGCCATCTGCGCGCCGTCCGGCGTCCCGCTCTCGCTGGGCGCAGAGGTCCGCTCCGCGATGTGGACCAGCCGGACGCTGGCCCTGATCCCCGACGAGAAGGGGCCGCTGGTCGTGGACAAGGACGCCCTCGAGCAGCTCCTCGGGCGCTTCAACGGCGGCGTCGCCGCGGCGGCGCGCCACCTCGGCATCACCCGGCCCAGGCTCTACCGGCTGCTCAAGGTCCGCGGCGTCGAGCCGTCGGCCTTCCGGCACCGCGGCTGACCCGTCCGGGTCCAGCCGCGGCCTCCAGATCCGGACCGGCTGATCAGGGCAGCGTGACGGCGTTGCCGTCCAGCGCCACCTGCGACTGCGCCAGCGCCCGGCCGTGGAGCGAGGCGCCGGTGTTGAGGGTGATGGCCGTCTGGCAGAGGATGGTGCCCTCGAAGTGCGAGGTGGTGCCGAGAGTGGTCTGCCCCGCCACCTGCCAGGTGATGTTCTTGGCGCTGGCCCCGCCGCTCAAGAGGACCTTCTTGGCCGCGGCGATGGTCAGGTCGCCCGCGATCTGGAAGATCCAGACGTCGTTGGCGCCGCCGGCGATGGTGACGTCGGTCGGGATCGACACCGAGTTCGACCACTTGTAGAGGCCCGGCGCGAGGGTGAGGCCGCCGATGAGGCCGGTGCCCAGCTCGGTGTGGTCGGGGTTGGTCCGGCCGGCGGCATCGGTATAGGCGGTCTGCATCTTGCCGATGGCCGAGGTCAGGTTGGCGGGAGTGGGCACGGCATAGTCCGAGGCATAGATCTTCCCGGTCACCTGGGCGGAGGTCGAAGCCGCGCCTCCCGCCGGGAGCGTCTGGCTGAAGCCGGTCAGATAGGTCGCGGCGGCGGGGCTCAAGCCGATGTCGCCGGTGACCGCGGTCGTGCCGGTGTTGGAGACTCCGGTCTTGGCGAGGATGGCGTAGTCGGCGGCGCCGGCGACGTCCCCGGGAGCTCCCAGGCCGACCGGAGCGGGGCCGGCGCCGGCCGGGTTCTGCGGGTTGTTGGGTGCGGTGGTGCTCCCGCAGGCAGCGAGCAGCAGCGTCGAGAGGCAGATTCGGGCCAGCGTTCCAGGACAGCTCTTGCGTTCACGCATTGGTGGTTCTCCTTGTTGTGCAGCATTGAAAATGGAAATCCTCAGCGGGACGCCCAGGGGCGGGACTCGAGCCGCCGCGCGGCGCCCACCAGGCGGTCCAGCCGGTCGACCACGCCGACCAGCGCGGGCGAGGCCGGAGTGGGCGACTGCGCGATGCGCCCGCGCAGCGTGACGAGGCGGCGCGCGACCTCCCGCAGATCGCCCGAGACCGCCGAACGCGGCGAGAAGAGCAGCCGCTCGCCGAGGATCTGGATCACCGCGGCGACCGGCGCCGCCGCGAAGAGGCCGGGGACTCCGTAGGCGTCGGCCAGCGCCACCAGCGTGACGATCTCGAGGATGGCGTTGCTGCGACGGAGCGGAAGCGCGCGGGCGCCGACCACGGCGATGAGCATGAAGGTCGCCGCCGTCAGCAGGCCCGCGCCGGCCGCCGTCACCGTCCCGTCGGCGAAGCCCACCAGGATGGCCCCCAGCACGGCGCAGGGGATCCCGGCCACGGGAATGAGCCGGGCCAGCCCGGCGACCACCGCCGGCAGCGTCGCGAAGCGCAGGCCCAGCGCGTGAAAGCCCAGGTCGAGGATGACGATGGCGACCAGGCTCTGCGCCAGCTGCGAGCGCAGGTACGCTCCCACGCCGGCCTTGGCGGCGCGCCAGGTCTCCCGCGTGCGCACGCGCAGCCCGGACGAGAGCAGCGAGAGGCCCCAGTGCTCGAAGGCGTCGCGGTTGGCGAGCCAGTAGACGCTCATGGCGAGGACGATGACCGCGCGCCCGAAGAGCTCGACCGCGCCCATGGTGATGCCCAGGACTGCTTGGGCGCCCGAGCCCGGGGTCTGCGAGCCGAGTGCGCGGTAGAGCTCCGCCGAGGCGGGCAGGCGCTCGACCAGCACCCGGCGCAACAGGTTGAGCTGCGAGCCGCTGGCGCCGTCCCAGGCGTGCATCAGCTCGTTGGCGGCGTCCTGGGCCTCGGAGAGGAGCGGCGGCACCAGCGCCATTGCCAGGACGGCGACGCCCGCCAACAGGCCCGCGAAAGTCAGGGCGAGCGCGATCGAGCGCCGGACGCGGCGGGCGACGAGGAAGTCCACCGCCGGCCGCACCATGGCCACGGTGGCGAGCGCCAGCACGAAGAGGAAGATGGCTTCGCGGAACTGCCAGAGCAGCGCCGCGCCCGCGACGGTGGCGAAGACCAGCGCGACGAAGAACGCGAGGCGCTTCACGAGGCCGCCTCCCGCAGCGCCGCCGTCTCGGCGAGGATGCGGTCGAGGTCGGCCGCGATCGACTCGACCGACGACTCCAGCTCGAGGGGGTCTTCGTGCACGCCGCCGGCGTCGTGGTGCACCAGCCGCCGCACGTCGGCCGCCAGCTGGTTGGCCTGCGCGCGCAGGAGGTCCGCGCCCCCTTCGCCGTCCTCTTCCGGAGGCGCCGGCGCACGCTGCCGCACGATGAAGCGCTCGAGGATGAGCTGGAGGATGGCGGCGATGGGGATGGCGAGGAAGAGGCCGGCGAGGCCCAGGAGCGAGCCGAAGGCGCTGATGGAGAGGAGCGTCACCAGCGGGTTGACGCCGACGGTCTTGCCCATCACCCGCGGCGCCAGCACGTTGGTCTCGAAGAGGTGGATGACGAGGTAGGTGGCGACGACCCAGACCGCCAGCGACGGCCGCACCGAGAGCGCGATGAAGACCGCCGGCACCGTCCCGAGGATGGGCCCGATGAGCGGCACCGCGTCGAGCACGCCCGCGATCAGTCCCAGCACCGGCGCGTGGGGCAGGCCGATGGCGGCGTAGGCGCCGAGCGAGAGCGCCCCCACCGTCAGGCAGACGATGCCCTGGCTCCAGACGTAGCGTCCCATCTTGTCCTGCGCGGCGTCGAGGAAGGCGCGGTAGCGCTCGCGACTCTCGTCGGGGGCGAGGCGCAGCAGGCTCTGCAGCGTGCGCTCTCCGTCGACGGTCCAGTAGAAGCCGAGCGCGACTACCGCCGCGCCGAGAAAGAGGCTGCGCCCGAGTCCGGCCACGCTGGAGAGGCCGGAGAGCGTGTCGAGCGGCCGGCCCGCGGTGCTGGGAACTTCCGCGGGCAGCGCCTCGGGAAGGTGTCGCACCAGCCGGCCCAGCGCGCCGCTCGAGGATCCGAGCAGCACGTTGCGGGTGCTCTGGTAGAAGGCGGGGAGCCGCGCCAGGATCAACGCCGACTGCTCGATGACCAGCGGCAGCACCACCAGGAGAAAGGCCACCACCAAGGCAAGCAGCACCAGGTGGACGGCCAAGGCGCTGGCCCAGCGCGTGAGGCCGCGGCGGACGAGAAAGTCCACCGCCGGCAGGATGGAGCGCGAGACGACCACGGCGATGAAGAGCCCCACGCAGGCCGTCGCCGAGCGGTAGAGCAGGGCGGCGGCGCAAGCGATGGCGAGCACGACGATGGTCGCGGTCACCACCCGGCGGGCGGTCCAGGCCACGCGCCGCGACACCGGCTGGAGCAGCAGGGGGCCCATGGCTACTGCGCGGCCCTGCTGGCGGGAAGCGCGACCAGCCTGGCGACGACCCGGTCCGCGATCTGGTCCACGCCCCGGTGCAGCGCCCGCGAGAGCGCCTCGACCACCGCGACGTCGCCGTCCGCACCCGCGGCCACCGGCTCCTCGACGGTGAGGGTCTCCTCCATCCGCCCGCTGCGCTCGTCGTGCAGCATCAGCAGCGCCTGCAGGCGGACGTGCGGCTTCGGCTTGAGCACTTCCTCGAACGCCGCCAGCTCGATCTCCAGCGTCGGGGCGCTGCCCGAGAGCGCCTCGACCAGCCCGCGCTCCTCGAAGAGCGTGCGCTCGAGCGCGGCCTTGAGATAGACCTCGGGTCGCTCGGTCCAGCGCCGGTCCTCGGCGAAGCTCAACTCTTGTGGAGAGCTGCGCACCACCATCCGCTCGCGCAGGTGCGCCCAGGAGCTGACCCGCCCGAGGCGCAGCCGCAGCTCGGGATGGCCCGGCGCCGTGACCGCGCCGGACTCGTACTGCGGCGTGAAGTACCGCGGCACCACCGGATCGTTCTTGCCCAGGAGCGCGCAGCCCGCCGAGGCGAGGGCGCAAAAGACCACCAGCGTGCGCAGCGTCATTTCTTCCCCCTGGCGCGGCCCTTGATGAGCATGTCGGAATCGCCTTCGAGCGCCTGCACCAGCTGGCGGAACGACCCGGCCGCCTCGCGCAGATCGCGCACCGTCTCCTCCAGCTCCGGCCCCAGGGACCGCGTGTTCACCGCCACGTCGCCGAGCGAATCGGAGGTCCGCTGCACGCTGGCGAGCAGCCCCTGCTCGCCGTTCACCTGGTCGAGCGCCGCCTGCGCCTTGGTGAGCGTCTTGTTCAGGTTGGCCATCGCCCGGCGGCTCTCCCCCGAGAGCGCGTCGAGCTGGAGGCCCGCCACCGTCCGCCGCAGCTCGACCACCAGGAGGTTGACGTTGCCGAGGGTCGCCGCGGTCCTTCCCGGCAGGTCGCGCCCGTGGACGTCCTGCAGGATGGCCTCGACGGTGATCAGCACCTTGCCCAGCTCGTCGGTGAGCCGCGGCAGGGAGTCGATGGCCTTCACCACCGCGTCCTCGAGGTTCTTCATCGTCGAGGGGGTGGCGGGGATGTACTTCTCCGGAACCGGAAAGGGCAGCACCGGCGGCGGCGGCGTGTCCTTGGCGTCGAAGAAGTCGAGCTGCAGGACCTTGGCGCCGGTGAGGCCGGTGCTGGCGATCTGGATCCGCAGCGCATCGGGAATGGTCAGCTTCGTCTCCCGGCCCTGCGACTCGGAGAGGCCCAGCCGCTTGAGGACGCGGACGCCGAGCGCGTAGCTGATCTCGACGTGGCGGCGATCGGGCGCGACGTCGATGATCGAGATGTTGCCGACGGTGACGCCGCGGAAGTTGACCGGCGAGCCGGTCTCGAGCCCGGTCACCGACTCGTCGAAGTACGACGTATAGGTGACCGTCTCCTTGTGCAGCGCCCGCTGCGCGAGGAAGATCACGGCCAAAAGGCCGAGCAGCGCCGAGGCCACCACGAAGAGACCCAGCTTCCAGCGATTGGTCGGAGCGGCCATCAGGCGCCTTTCGGGGTGCGGTTGAAGAAGTCGCGCACGCGCGGGTCGTCGCTCGAGTCGCGTAAGGTCCGCGGGTCGCCCCTGGCGATGATGCTCTTGGTCTCGCGGTCGAGCATGATGCAGCGCTTGGCCATCTTGAAGATGCTGTCGAGGTCGTGGGTGACGATGACCAGGGTCAGCCCGAGGTGGGCGTTGAGCGAGAGGATGAGCTCGTCGAGGTCCGCCGCCGTGATCGGGTCGAGCCCCGCCGACGGCTCGTCGAGGAAGAGCAGCGAAGGCTCGAGCGCCATGGCCCGCGCGATGGCGGCGCGCTTCTTCATGCCGCCGGAGAGCTCCGACGGCATCTGATCGATGGCGCGCTCGAGGCCGACCAGGCGCAGCTTGGCCCCGACGATGGCGGCGATGGCGTCGTCGGGCAGGTCGGTCCACTGGCTGAGCTGGAGGGCGACGTTCTCGCCGACGCTGAGCGAGCCGAGCAGCGCGCCCGACTGGAACATCACCCCGAAGTCCGGGCGCTCGGAGTGGGTTGCGTCGGGCGGAAGGTCGAGCTCGATGGTGCCCTCGAGCGGCTCTTCCAGCCCGACCAGGTAGCGGAGCAGCGTCGACTTTCCGCAGCCACTGCCGCCGAGGATGACGAAGATGTCGCCGCGCTCGACGTCGAAGGTCGCCGATTGTTGAAGGATGTGGCCGGGCCAGCCGATGGTCAGGCCCGAGACGCGGATCATCGGCGCCGGCGTTCCGCTGGTGGTCATGATTCGACCAGCCGGAAGAAGACGGTGAAGATCGAATCGACCAGGACCAGCGTGAAGAGGCTGACCACCACCGTCGCGGTGGTGCGGCGGCCCACGCCCTCGGCGCCGCCGGTGGTGGCGAGGCCCTGCTGGCAGGCGATGAGCGAGATGGCCAGGGCGAAGAAGACGCTCTTGATCAGGCCGGAGCCGACGTCCCAGAGGCTGACCACGGCGACGGTCTCGTGGAAGTAGCCCGACATGGTCAGGTCGAGGTTGACGAGCCCGACCAGCAGCCCGCCGAGGATCCCGAAGAGGTCGGCGACCAGGGTGAGCATGGGCACCACCAGGATCAGCGCCACCGTCCGCGGCACCACCAGAAAGCGCATGGGGCCGAAGCCCATGGTCCGCAGCGCGTCGACCTCCTCGTTGACCTGCATGAAGCCGAGCTCGGCGGCGAAGGCCGCGCCCGACCGGCCGCAGATGACGATGGCGGTCATGAGCGGGGCCAGCTCGCGGGTCACCGAGATGCCGATCAGATCGGCCACCAGGAGCTGCGCGCCGAAGCGCTTCAGCTGGGCCGCCGCCTGGAAGGCCATCGCCAGCCCGACGAGGAAGTTGATGAGGACGACGATGGGCACCGCGTTGGCGCCGGAGCGCTCCATGGTCGGGGCCAGCTCCTTCCAGTTGGCCCCGCGCGGATTGCGGGCGAGCTTGACGACCGTGACCACCATCTGGCCGAAGAAGGCCAGCACCAGCTGGACCTCCTGCATGATCTCCAGCGTCGACTCGCCGATCTGATCGAGCAGGCCCTGCGGCTTGCGGCGCTTGAGCTTGCCGACCTCGAGGTCGCCGCCGTAGAGGTGGATGACCTCCTGCACGCTCCCGCTGGCGCCGGTGAACTCCGACTTGACGCCGCGCCGGTGCAGGTTGGCGCGCACCGAGGCGAGCAGCGCCATGGCGCCGCCGTCCACCGACCGCACCCGCGACATGTCGAAGTCGAGGGTGCCGCCCCTCCCGGTGGCGGAGTCCATCCGCTGCAGCTCCGCCCAGAGCCGGCCGGCGTCGGCCAGCGTCAGCTCGCCTTCGAGGCGCAGCTCATAGCGCGCGTCGGCGGCCGCATAGGCGCCGAGCGCGAAGGAGGTCTTCGCCAGGGGCGGGCGTGCGCGGGTCGGCAAGGACATCGGTTTACGAGGCGGAGGGCGTCTGCAGCACGGTGAGGAACTTGTCGAGCGCCTCGTCGTCGCGGAAGAGCATCAGCCCGTCGAGCGCCTTGATGATCTCGAAGGTCTTCTCGATGCGCGGCTGCACCCCCAGCATCATGCAGGAGCCGTTGCGCTCGATGACCCGCTTGCGCGCGGTGAGGATGACGCGAACTCCGCCGCTGGAGAGGAAGTTGAGCTTGGCCAGATCGAAGACGATGATCTGGGTCGGCCCGGCGAAGACCTCGAGCAGCTCCTTCTCGAGCTGCGGCGCGGTGGCCGTGTCGAGCGAGCCGTTGAGGCCGATCTTGGCCATCTGCTTGCCGTCTTTCCAGGGACGAAACGAGACGCTGGTGATGAGAGCCATGCTCACTCCTGTGGGGGCTTGCGGTTCAGGTCGCGCACCAGCGTGAGGAGGTTTTCGTTCCCATCGCGCTGGTAGGCGATGCGATCGGTGGCGTTCTTGACGAGGAGGATCCCGAGGTCGCCGCTGGCCCGCTCGTCGAGGGGCACCTCGAGGTGGGGGGCCTGGGCCATGCGCGGATCGAAGAAGACGCCGCGGTCGCGGATCTCGATCTTGACCGCGACGGCGTCGATGGCGACGCGCAGCCCCATCGGCCCCTCGGTGCCGGCGTAGCCGTGGCGGACCAGGTTGGAGAGGACCTCCTCGACGGCGAGCCCGAGGTCGTGGACCACGTCGTCCGAGGCGCCGCGCGCGCGGAGGAACGCCTGCACCGCCTCGTAGCCCCGCACCACCTCGGCCAGGTTGCTGTGGAGGGTGAGCTTCAGCTCGGCCGGGGGGCGCCAGCGGATGGCGAGGAGCGCGATGTCGTCCGACTGGGGCTCGCCCCGCGCAAAGGTCCGCACCGCCGCCAGCACGCGGTCGACCATCACCTTCGAGCTGGGCGCGGCCTCGCGCAGCGCCTGGAGCAGCCGCTCCTCGCCGAAGAGATCGTGGGCGGGATCGAAGGCCTCGGTGACGCCGTCGGTGTAGAGGAGGAGCGCGTCGCCCGTCTGCAGTTGCACCTCGCGCGCCTCGAAGGCCAGGTCGGGCTGGATGCCGATGAGCGTCCCCGGCCGGTCGGCGAGGAGCTGGGGCGGCTGGCCCGCGCGGAGCAGCACCGGAGCGGTGTGGCCGCCGCTGGCGCAGGAGAGCAGGCCGGTCCGGGTGTCGAGGACGGCGCAGAAGAGGGTGACGAACATCGAGCTGGGGTTGTCTCGCGACAGCTCCTGGTTGACGTGGGAGAGGATCTCCTCCGGGCGCTTGACGTGGCGGGCGGTCGAGCGCAGCAGCGTGGCGGTGATGGCCATGAAGAGCGCGGCGGGGATGCCCTTGCCCGAGACGTCGCCGAGCACGATGCAGAGGCGTCCGTCGCCGAGCGGGAAGACGTCGTAGAGATCTCCGCCCACTTCCTTGGCCGGCTCGAGCAGCGCGTGCACGTCGACGGGCAGGCCGGAGCCCAGGCTGCGGAAGTCCTTGGGGACCATCCCGCGCTGGATCTCCTGCGCCACCCGCAGCTCGCTCTCCAGATTGGCGCGGACGCTGTCCTGGTACATCTTGCCCTTGAGCAGCGAGCGCACCCGCGCCCGGACTTCGACCGCCTCGAAGGGCTTGGTGATGTAGTCGGTGCCGCCGGCCTCGAAGCCGCGCGCCTTGCTCTTCGGCTCCGCCAGCGCGGAGAGGAAGATGACCGGCAGGTCGCGGGTGGCGGGCTGTTCGCGCAGGCGGCGGCAGACTTCGTAGCCGTCCACCCGCGGCATCATGAGATCGAGCAGCACCAGGTCAGGCGCGCTCTGCGCGATGCTGCGCAGCGCGCTCTCGCCGTCGAGCGCCACCGAGAGGAGGTGGTGGCCCTGCAGCGCTTCGACGAGGACGTCGAGGCTGGAGCGGGCGTCGTCGACGAGGAGGACGCGGCACTTGGAGAGGTCGAGCGTGTCCATCATGACATCTCCCCAATCAAGGCGATGGCGCGGTCGTACTGGTAGTCGCCGATGAGCACCCGCAGGCGGGCGAGCGCCTCGCCGCCGGCGAGGTCCAGCGTGGCCAGCTCGGTGTTGATGGCGGAGAGATCGCCCGCGGCGAGGAAGCCCGAGAGCGCGACCAGCCTTCCCGGCACGGGGGGAGCGCCGGTGGCGGCCGGCACGGGCACGCCCAGCGGCGCCAGCGACAAAAGCACGGTGCGCGCCTCCGCCTTGACGGTGGCGAGGAGCTCGTCGAGCGGTCCGCGGCGGGCGCGCCCGGCGGCTTCGAGCGCTGCCGCCGCCCAGCGCAACCGATCGACGGCGAGGGTGCCGGCCGAGCCGGAGAGCGAGTGCGCGTGCAGGCGGACGGCGTCGTGATCGCGGGCGGCGACGGCGGCCTCGAGGACCGCGAGCCCGCGCGGCAACCCTTCGGCGAAGCGCGCCAGCAGCCGTTCGAGGGTCTCCCGCGAGACGCCCAGCCGCTCGTAGGCGCCCTGCATGTCCACGCCCGCGAGCGCGCCGGGCATCTGGGGCACGACGGCGGGAAGGCCGTCGGGATCGGTATCGTCGGAAGGAAGACCCACCTGCCGCCGCAGCGCTTCCAGCAGCGCGTGGCGGTCGATGGGCTTGGGCACGTAGTCGTTCATCCCCGCGGCGAGGAAGGCCTCCTGGTCGCCGGTCATCGCGTTGGCGGTCATGGCGATGATGGGCAGCTTGGCGAAGCGCGGGTCGAGGCGGATGCGCCGGGTGGCCTCGATGCCGTCCATCTCCGGCATCTGCACGTCCATGAGCACGCAGGCGTAGGTCCGCGCGAGGGCCATCTTCACCGCCTGCACGCCGTTGACGGCCACCTCGATGTGGAAGCCGAGGCGCGAGAGCAGCTCGGTGGCCACGAAGCGGTTGGCCTCGTTGTCCTCGGCGAGCAGGACCCGCAGGCCCTTGAACTCGCCCGCCCCCGCCGAGGCGCGCGGCGTGGTCAGCGTCGCGCCTGCCGCCAGGGCCCGGCTGGTGGTGCGCGGTTGGGCCACGCCGAAGCGGGCGGTGAGCGTGAAGGTGCTGCCCACGCCGGGCTCGCTCACCAGCGAGAGATCCCCGCCCATCAGCCGCGCCAGCCGCAGGCTGATGGCGAGCCCCAGCCCGGTGCCGCCGTAGCGCCGCGTGGTCGAGCTGTCCGCCTGCGAGAAGGCCTGGAAGAGCTGGCCCTGCTTCTCGGTGGCGATGCCGATGCCCGAGTCGCGCACCGCGAAGGCCAGCTCGACCGGGATCACCGACTCCGGGGTGACGCTGACGTGCAGCGCCACCTCGCCGCGCTCGGTGAACTTGAAGGCGTTGCCCACCAGGTTGATGAGCACCTGGCGCAGGCGGTGGGCGTCGCCGATCAGCGTCTGGGGGACGTCGAGGCCGGCGTGCACCACCAGCTCGACGCCGTTCTCGATCACCTTGGCGCGGAAGATCTGGGTGACCTCGTCGAGCACCTCCATCAGCTCGAAGGGCACCGACTCCAGCTCCAGCTTCTCCGCCTCGATCTTGGAGAAGTCGAGGATGTGGTTGATGAGCGCGAGCAGCCCCCGCGCCGCGGTCTCGATCACCGTGACGTATTGCCGCTGCTGCTGGGTGAGCTCGGTCTCGAGCGCGAAGGCCGCCGTGTTGAGGATGGCGTTCATCGGCGTGCGGATCTCGTGGCTCATGGTGGCGAGGAAGGCGCTCTTGGCGCGGTTGGCCGCCTCGGCCGCCTCGCGGACCTTGCCCAGCTCGATCTCCTGGAGCTTGCGGGCGGTGATGTCGGCGATGACGGTGATGCCGCTGATGAAGCGCCCGTCGGGGCCGCGGATGGCGGAGGCGGCCACGTCGCCCCAGCGCTGGGTGCCGTCCTTGCGCAAAAAGAGGCTCTCCCAGCGCCAGGAGTCGGCCTCGCCGGCGATGAGCTTGCGGATCTGCTCGGCGGCGCGCGGCCGGTCGTCGGGGTGGGTGTAGCCGATCAGGGTCTGCCCGAGCAGGTCCTTGCGCTCGACGCCGAAGAACTCGAGCGAGTTGTCGTTGACCTCGACGAAGCGGCCCTGATCGTCGTTGGACATGATGCCGACGCCGCCGTTCTCGAAGAGCGCCTTGAAGAACTCGTCACGCAGGCGGAGCGCCTCGGTGGTCCGGCGCCGCTCGGTGACGTCGAACATGCTGCCGACCAGGAAGGCCGGGGCGCCGCGCTCGTCGAGCACCGCCTGGCCGTTGTCGTAGACCCAGCGCTCGCCGCCGTCGGCGTGGCGGATGCGGTACTCGACCGCGTAGGGCTTGTGGCCGGCGATGGCCGCCTCGATGGCCTTGCGCAGCTCGGGCGCGTCGTCCGGATGCGCCACCGTCTCCAGGCCGAGGAAGCTGGCCGCCGGCCAGCCGGTGAGCGCCTGGATGGCGGGGGTGACGAAGTCGAGCTTCCAGCGCTTGTCGAGGGCGAAGCGGTAGACCGCGCCGGGCAGGCTGCCGATGAAGGTCCGCATGAGCGCGTCGCTGCGCCTCAGCTCGACTTCGTCGGTCTCGGGGGGCGACATAGGACCTCCAAAGAGTGCGAGCGCATGCTTCGCGTGCGCGAACCTGCGACCGATCGATCAGAACTTTGCAGCGAACGTGCCGCACGTCCGTTACCCCAAACGCCCGACGTGCCTCGGGCCACCGAGGCTGCCGGTGGCCCGAGCACCGTTCACGAGCGTCCGCGAAGCGTCCGCGGACTCTTTGCCCGACCCGACTACGGAGCGGGCTGCACGACCGTCGCCTTTTGCAGGGCGACCGCCGTCTGCGAGAGGAGCCTGCCGTTCATCGAGGCGCCGGTCACCAGCGTGACGTCTGTCTTGCAGAGCAGGACGCCTTCGAAGTGCGCGCCGGCCCCGATGCTCGCCTTGCCGGCGACCTGCCACCAGATGTTCTTCGCCAGCGCGCCGCCGGCCAGAATGACCTTCATGTTGTCGGCCTGGGTGAGGTCGCCGGTGGTCTGGAAGATCCAAGTGTCGTTGGGGCCGCCGGAGATGGTCACGTCCGAGAGGATGTCCACGCTGCTCGTCCACTTGTAGAGGCCCGGCGCCAGCGTCTGGCCTCCGATGTGGCCGGTGAGGAGCTCGTTGAAGTCGGGCGTGGTTCGGCCCGCGGCGTCGGTGTAAGCGCCTTCCATGTTGCCGACCGCGGTGGTCAGGTTGATCGGAGTCGGATCCGCCTGGTCGGCGGCGTAGACCTTGCCGACCACCTGGGGCGAGGTCGCGTACCCGGTGGCGTCGGTCAGCCCAAAGCCGGTGATGAAGCTCTCGGCGGCAGGGCTCACCGCGATGTCTCCGGTGATGGTTGCGGTCACTGGCACGGTGGGGACCGAGGAGATGGCCGTTTTCGCCAGGACGACGTAGTTGCCCGCCGTCCCGAGCAACACCGGCGCGGGCCCCTTTGCGACGGTGGTGCCGGTGGTGAAGTTCCACGAGTAGGCGCTCGCCAGCGGGTTGCCTACCGAGTCCTTGACTCCGGTGGAGAGAGAAGCCGTGTAGACGAGGCTGCCGCTCAGCGGGCTGGTAGGCTTGAAGGTTGCGGAGGTGCCCGGACCATAGGAGACGCTACCCGGTACAGCAGTGGTCCCCTGCTTCAGCGTAAACGTGATGGCGGTGATCGTCGAGGCGTCCATCGCCTTGCTGAAGCTGGCGGCGACCGTCGTGTTGAGGGCCACGCCAGTAGCGTCCTTCACCGGGGTCGTCGCGCTGACCACCGGCGGGGTGGTGCTCGCGGTCGTCCCGGTGGTGAAGGTCCAGGCATGATCCGCAGCCAGAGCGGCTCCTGCCGTCGAGGTCGCCCCGGCGGTGATGGTGGCGGTGAAGGCGGTGCTCGCGGCCAGCGCGCTGGTAGGCGTGAAGGTCGCGGTCAGGCCGTCTGCGCTGGTGGTCACAGCTCCCGCGACCGCGGTGGCGCCTTGCTTGAGCGTGAAGCTGGTCGCGCCGAGCGGAGCCATCGCCCGGTCGAAGGTGGCGGTGGGCTTGATGTTGAGCGCCACGTTGGTGGCTGCGTTCAGGGGCGTCGTCGAGCTGATCGTGGGCGCCGGGGGAGGGGGTGTGGCGGGTGTGTCGCTCCCGCAGCCGAGCGCGGTGAGCGCCAGGAGGACGAGCGCTAAGGGGGCGACGCGACTGGTTCGGACAGACGGGTGGTGGGAATTTGCGAGAGACGAACGCATTGATTTGCTCCGGATTACTTCAATGGATAGTACGAAAGGAGACTCAATCCGTTGCCCGAGCGATTCTCGCAAGGGAGGACGGCCCCAACCTAAGACCCGGAAATTCCAAGTCAAGGCAATCGAGTTCAAATGCCATTCAAGCGCTCGCTACTGTGGGCCTTTCTTGGTTTACGATTGAGCGAGCGCTTGATTTGATTGTCGTGAACTCAACTGCCGGGGCCAGTGCAGTCCAGCAGGCGCGCAAAAAACCGTCTTAGGCGGAGCGCCGGCGGGACGCCCCGGGCGTGGTGGCGACCCGGGAGGAGCCAGCCACTTGGCGGGAAAATGACCGTTGGGAGAATGTTAGCAGGTCGCTGCAGTCCAACCAGCGAAGAACGATGGGGCTGCCGTCTCAGTGCCGGGCGTCAGCAGGGTTCGATTTCGGCGGAGAGCGCGTCATGAACGACCGCGTCTGGAAGATCGCTTTCTTTCTGTCTCTCGTCTTGCCGGCCTGCTTCTCCGAGACGGCCAGCCTCAAGCCGCTGGTCTGGGAGAAGGTGCCGGGCGGGGGGCCGCGAGGCTCGGTGCTCGGACTGGGAGGCAGCGGCGCCTTCGACGCCCTGGCAAACTTCACCACCCGCGCCTTCAAGGACGGCGCGACCTACGCGCTCTATTACGGCGGCAGCGACGCCGGCGGCAGCTGCGCCGGCATCAACGGCACGCACTGGCGCATCGGGCTCGCCCGCTCGCCCGACGGGCTGTCTTTCACCCGCGTTCCGGGGACGGAGACGGGCGGCGCCATCCTCGATCTCGGCACCGCCGGCCATTTCGACGATTACCTGACCTATCGTCCCTATGTCCTCAAGGACGATAACGTCTATCGCATGTGGTATAACGGCAGCACCCATCCATTCAATTGTCCCGCCGGCCAGCTCGCCCTCGACCGGCGCCTCGGCTACGCCGAATCCGCCGACGGAGTCTCCTGGACGCGGAGGTATGACGGCGCCGGGCCGGGCGGCAGCGTGCTTCCCCTCGGCGCCAGCGGGGAGTTCGACGCCCAGCAGGTGGCCTATGCCTGGATCATCAAGGATACGGCTGATTACAAAATGTATTACTCCGCCAATGACGCCAACAACTTCTGGCGGGTGGGCCTCGCGGTCTCCGCCGACGCCCGCACCTGGACCAAGGTGCGCGGCAAGCTCGCCAACGGCTCCATCCTCGATCTCGGGCCGGCCGGCGCCTTCGACGTGGCCTGCGCCTACCAGCCTTCGGTGGTGAAGGAGAACGGGAGCCTCTACCGGATGTGGTACCGCGGCTGCCAGGCGCCCGGTCCCTTGGGCGGGCCCAGCCGCGGCGCCATCGGCTATGCGGAGTCCAACGACGGAAGGACCTGGCTGAAGATTCCGCAGCAGGGCCCGCTGGGCGAGGCGCTGCGGGTGGGCGCGGCCGGCCAGTTCGATTCCGGCGGCCTGACCACGCCGTCGGTCTTTCTCGATGGCAATACCTGGAACATGTATTACGCGGGGTTCGATACCACCGGCCAATACCTCTCCGGGCTGGCGCGGGCGGCGCGCCAGTGATCCGCCTCGCGCCTTGGCTCCTGCTGCTCACCGCTGGCGCGGCCTCCGCGCAGACCATGCTCGATCAGGAGCAGCGCCTCATCGACATCCATTCGCTCTTGCTCGACCTCCCCGCGGTCGAGGCGCCCGGCGCCCTGGGCGCGGGCCAGCTCGACGTGGGCGTGGAGGTCATCACCATTCCCCTCATCGACGGCACCACCGGCAGCAAGCGGCAGATCACCGCCTCCGACCAGACGCGCGTCTTTCCCCGGCCGCGACTCGCCTACGGCCTGCCGGCGCCCAGCGGCTTCCGCGCCTTCGTGGGGGCTTCCTTCATTCCGCCGGTCCAGCTGCGCAACGTCAGCACCAGCTACCTGGCGGGAGAGGCCGGAGTCGCCTGGGCTCCCGGCCCGCTGCGGCTGGGGGTGCGCGGGTACCTGCTGCATGCCGTCTCGCGGAGCCCGGTCACCGATCCGGCGATCCGCGACACGCTGCGGACCACTTCTTCCGGTGTGGATCTTTCGGGCGCGTTCCCCTTGCCGCTGGGCCTGACTCCCTATGCCGGGCTCGGCCTCACCCACCTGAGCGGCAACTTCCAGGTGACCAGCGACGCCGAGGTCCTCACCAGCGCGGCCACCCTGCTCACGCTCCACGCGGGCCTGCGCCTCCTGCTCGGCGATCGATGGGAAGGTGTCGCCGAGCTCGGTTACTATCCCGGCCGGCTCATGCATCCGAACTTCCGCCTCGCTTACCTGTTCGGTCCGAATTCCTGAAGCCACAAGGAGAACTGCCATGCGCCTGTTCATCGTGCCCGTCGCCGCCCTGCTCGCCGCCTGCGGCGGCAGTTCCGGGGGCGGCAACAAGGCGGCCGCCGTCCAGGTCAGCCTCGTCGCCAGCGGGGTCTCGCCCGCGTCCGTGAACGTCGGCAGCGGCGGCCAGGTGCACTTCGTCAACAACGACACCGCGCCCCACCAGATCGCCTCGACCAGCTGCACCGAGCTGGTCTCCCCCAGCCTGGCCGCCGGCAAGGACTTCACCGCCCCGATCGGGACCGGCCCCAAGACCTGCACCTACGACGACGGCCTCAATCCTTCGGCGGCGGCTTTCGCGGGGACCATCAACGTCGCCGCGCCTTCCGCGCCCGGCTACTGAGCTTGAAGAGCTTGCGCGCCGCTCTCCTCCTCGCCTCGCTGGCGACCGCGGCCCAGGCCGATCCGGCGCAGTCGTACCGGCTGGCGCAGGGCGCGGCGGGTCCCGGCCTCACCGTCTCGCTCCATTACACCTTCGGCACCCACCAGGTGCGCGCCCTGCGCGCGACGGGCGAGGTGCGCTTCGATCCCGACGCACCGGAGGCCCTCCGCGGAAGGCTACAGGTCGCCATCGGCGATCTGCAGAGCGACAACGCCGAGCGCGATTGCCATATGCGCGAGGCGCTGGGCCTGGACTATGCGCGCTCGCGCTATCCCAGGGACCACGTCTGCAGCGGCGACGCGATCCCGGCGGGAATGGTCTCCTTTCCCGAGATCGCGCTCGAGCTGCAGGGCGCCCGCTCGCCGCCGGTGGCGACGCTGGCGGTGGGCAAGGAGACGCCCGTCGCCGTCGACGCGGCCTGGGTGATCCACGGTGTCCGGCGCCCGGCGAAGCTGGACCTCACCGTCTCGCGGGACGCAAGGACGCCGGGCGCGCTGCGCATCCGCGGCAGCGCGCCGATCCGGCTGCAGGACTTCGGCGTGGTGGTGAAGAGCGCGACCATCGTCTTCGTGACCAGCTCCGTGGACGAGATCGCCACCGTCCACTTCGACCTCACGCTTACCCCGGTGCGGTAGACCTAGAACTCCCAGCCGAGGATCACCGTCGCCAGGGGAAAGACCCGCAGCTGGTGGAAGGTGTGCGCGCCCACCGCGGCGGTGCGCGCGCCGAGGAGCGGAAGCCCCGCGCTCACGAACGGCTTGACGAAGAACCCCACGCCCTCGAATGGAAAGGCGCGGAAGGCGAGGGTCGGAAACGCATAGATCTGGTCGAGCGTCCCCTCTCCCGGCTCGCCCTGGAAGTGCGCCGCGAACCGGTCGAAGTGCAGCTGCGCGCCGAGGAGCAGCGCATTGCGGGTCCACTGGACCGCGTGCCAGTACCCCTCCACCGTCACGCCCTTGAGGTCGGCGGTGAAGCCCTGGTTGCCCGGCTCCACCAGCGTCAGGAGCGACTCGGAGAGGCGCGAGGAGAAGAGCGCCACCTCGACGCTAAACCGTCCGCCCGGGAGGACGGCGCCGCCGTGGAGGGAGAAGCCGTGCAGCACGTACGGCAGCGGGTCGGCGGCCAGGTAGAAATGGGCGGGCGCGCTCTCGGCGAGAGCGGCGAGGGGCGCGAGGGTGAGCAGGAGCGCGAGTCGCATCCGGAAACGATAGGCATCGGGCGGGGGCTTCGCCTTGGGGATGGACTTCCCGGGCGTCACCTGACCATGACCGTGCGCCGATGAGCGCGTTCTACCGAGCGCTGGGCAAGCACCGGCACGGCGAGAGCGGCCGCCGCTGGATCTTCGTGCCGCCCGACCAGCTCAGCGATCAGCTCGGCCCCCTGGCGCGGGAGCCGCCGCGCACGCTGGGCATCGTCCTCGTCGAGACTCCCGCCAAGGCGGCGCGGCGGCCCTACCACCAGCAGAAGCTGGCGCTGGTGCTCGCCAACCTGCGCCACTTCGCGCTCGAGCAGGCGGAGCGCGGCGTCGCGGTCCGCCACCTGGTCTCGCCCGCTGGCTACGCCTCCGCCCTGGCGCCGCTCGCCGCTGCGCTGGGTCCGCTGCGGATGATGCGCGCCGCCGAGCGGGAGCTGCGGGTCGAGCTGCAGCCGCTGGTCGAGTCGGGCGCGCTGCAGGTCCAGCCCCACGAAGGCTGGCTCACCAGCGAGGCCGACTTCAACGAGAGCCAGCACGGCGGGCACCCCCCGTTCCGCATGGACGCGTTCTACCGCCACGTGCGCCGCGGCACCGGGCTGCTCATGGAGAAGGACAAGCCCAAAGGCGGGCGCTTCAGCTTCGACACCGAGAACCGGCAGCGCTGGAACGGCGACCCGCCCGCGCCCGAGGCGCCCCGCTTTCCCCGCGACGCCATCAAGGACGAGGTCTGCAACTTGATTGGGGAGCAATTCGCGCACCATCCGGGAACGCTCGATCCGGAAGCGCTGCCGGCCACCCGCGCCGACGCCGAGTCGATCTGGGCGCGGGCGCTCGCGCTCTTGCCCTGGTTCGGCCCTTACGAGGACGCGATGGCGCAGCGGTCGTCGTCGCTCTTCCATAGTCGCGTCTCCGGCCTGCTCAACCTGCACCGCCTGCTGCCGGAACGGCTGGTGCGGGAAGCGGCCAGCGCCGAGGCGCCGCTGGCGTCGCGGGAAGGCTTCGTGCGGCAGATCCTCGGCTGGCGCGAGTTCGTCCGCCACGTGCACGAGCACACCGACGGCTTTCGCCTTCTCCCGGCGGGCCCGGTGGCCCAGCTCGATGCTCCCGGCGACGGCGGCTATGCGCGCTGGGCAAAAAAGCCCTGGCCGCGCGTTCCGGGCGGCGACGGCGGCGCGCTGCCGGGTTTCCTGCGGGCGGAGGCGCCGCTGCCGCCCGCGTACTGGGGCGCGCCTTCCGGGCTGCATTGTCTCGACAGCGTGGTGCAGGACGTCTGGCGCGAGGCCTACAGCCATCACATCACGCGGCTGATGGTGCTCTCCAACATCGCCACGCTGCTCGGGGTCTCGCCGCGCGAATTGACCGACTGGTTCTGGGCCGCCTATCTCGACGCCTATGACTGGGTGGTCGAGCCCAATGTCCTGGCGATGGGATCGTTCGCGGCCGGCGAGGTGATGACCACCAAGCCCTACGTCGCCGGCGCCGCTTACATCCACCGGATGAGCGATCTCTGCGGCGGCTGCGCCTTCGACCCGCGCCGCGACTGCCCGCTGACGCCGATGTACTGGGACTTCCTCGCCCGCAACGACGCGCGCCTCGCCAAAAACCCGCGGATGAAGCTGCCGCTCGCATCGATGCGCAAGCGCACGGCCGCGCAACACGCCCACGACGCGCGCGTGCACCGCCTGGCGCTCGTCAAGCTGGGCCGGGGCGAGCGGCTCGCGCCGGAAGACTTTGCCGCCGCCGCCGCCGGTGCCAGGCCGGCCAGGCGCTGACCTACACTGCGCCGGGACGCGCGCCAGCCCGGAGAGGAGGTCGCGCAGCTGATCCAGATCGACTGGCTTGACCAGGTGGTGGTTGAAGCCGGCTTCCCGCCCTCGCCTCAGGTTCGCGGGCTCGCCATAGCCCGTCACCGCCACCAGGAGCGGCGTCGCCCCCGCGAGCGCCACGCGCAGGCGCCTCGCCACCTCGAACCCGTCCATGACCGGGAGCCCGATGTCGAGGAGCACCGCCGCGGGCCGTTCGCGCACGGCAAGCTCCAGCGCGGAGGGACCGTCGTGGGCCACCAGCGTCCGATAGCCCATGTCTCCGAGCGCATCCGAGAGCAGCAGCGCGGCGTCGGCGTTGTCGTCCACCACCAGGATCTGCAGCCCGTCCGCGGGCGGCCGTAGGGCGATGGCCAGCGCCTCATGCGGGACCTGTGCAGAGAGGTCGCCCGCCTGCGGCAGGCGCACCGTCACCACCGTCCCCTGGCCGCGGCCCGGGCTCCGCACGCTCACCGTGCCGTCGTGCGCCTCCACCAGCCGCTGCACGATGGTGAGCCCGATGCCGAGCCCGCCCTGGGCGCGGTCGATCGACTGCGCGCCCTGGATGAAGAGGTCGAAGATCCGCGGCAGGAGCTCGGGGCTGATGCCTTCGCCGTCGTCCTCCACCGTCACCGTCGCCTGGCTGCCGTCGCCGGTCGCGGTCACCACCAGCCGCCCGCCGTCGGGGGTGAACTTGGCCGCGTTGTTGAGCAGGTTTCCGAAGACCTGCGAGAGCCGCAAAAGGTCGCCGTCCACCGCGACCCCCGGGTCCACGCGCAGCGAGAGCTGCTGCCGCTTCTGCTCGAAGAGCGGGCTCGCCGTCTCCACGGCGCGGGAGATGACCTCGCGCAGGTCGAGGCGCTCGCGGCGCAGCTCCACCTTGCCCCGGGTGATGCGGGAGACGTCGAGCAGGTCCTCCACCAGCCGGACCATGTGCAGCACCTGCCGCTCGACGATGGCGCGCTCGCGCGAGGCGCCGGTCTCCCCCCGCAGCTTCATCAGCTGCAGCGCGGTGACGATGGGCGCGAGGGGGTTGCGCAGCTCGTGGCCGAGCATGGCGAGGAACTCGTCCTTGGACCGGCTCGCCGCCTCGGCTTCGGCGCGGGAGGCCTGCTCCGAGCGCAGCAGCCGGTCGCGCTCGTCTTCCTGCGCGATGCGCGCGCTGATGTCCTGGTTGGCGCCGATCCACTCCAGCACCTCGCCCCTCTCGTCGAGCACCGGGGCGCCGCGCACCGCCATCGGCACGTAGACGCCGTCGGCGCGCCGGAGGCGATACTCGGTGGCGTAGGCCCGGCGCGTGCGGATGGCTGTTTCCCAGGCGGAGGTGGCGGTGCCGCGGTCGTCGGGGTGGATGGCCTCCCAGCTGCGGCTCTCCATCCAGGTCTCCACCGACTGCCCGGTGAAGGCCCGCCAGCTGGGCGAGTCGGTGCGCGCCCGGCCTTGCGGATCGGTCCGCCAGACGATGTCGCTGGTCGCTTCCGCGAGCGTGCGAAACCGCCGCTCGCTCGCCTCCGTCTCCGCCTTGGCGGTCCGTTCGCGGAGGAGATCCTCGCGCTCCTGCTGGGCGCGCATCCGCTCGGTGACGTCGCGGTTGACCCCGATGAGCGCGACCGGCTCCCCGGCGGCGTTGCGCCAGGTGGTCGCGGTCACCTCGATCTGGATCTCGCGCCCGTCCCCCCGGATGCAGGGAATGACGCCGAGGTAGCTGCCGGTCCTGCCCAGGCTCTCGAGGATCTCCTGGCTGGCTTTCTCCCGGACGTCGGGCCGGTTGAAGAAGCCCGCCGGCCTTCCCATCGCCTCGGCGGAGGAGAACCCGAGGACTTTTTCGGCGCCGCCAGCCCAGCGGATGATGTTGCCCTTCAGGTCGGCGACCAGCACCGCATCGGGGACGGCGCGGAGGATCTCGTCGGAGAGCCGCAGCGCCTCGCGGCTCGCGGCCAGGGTCTCGGCGCGGACCGCCCGCTCGCGCAAGGCGATGCGCTCCTGCTCGGCCCGCTTCTCCGCGGTGGTCTCGCGGACCACCAGGCCGAGCATCCAGACCGCGCCGCCGGAACGGCGGACCGGGAAGGCGCTGACGGAGAACTGCCGCTCTTCGGGCGAGGCGGGCGTCACGGCCGAGAGCTGGTAGTCGATGAGGGGCTCGCCCGTCTCCAGCACGCGGCGGTAGACGGGCTCGAGCACCGGCGCCACCCTCGGCACCACCTCGGCCAGCGTCCTGCCGATGGAGTCCGCGACCGAGACGCCGTTCAGGTCCGCCAGCAGCTTGTTGATGCGGACGTAGCGCAGATCGCGGTCGTAGAAGCAGAGGCCCACCGGCGCGGTGTCGAGCAGGTTCTCGAAGAGCGCGAGCAGGCTCTCGGCCTCGGCGCGGGTCGCCTTCTCGTTCTCCAGCGCCGCCGTCCGATCGCGCGCTTCCTGCTCGCGCTCGGTGACGTCGCGGGTGATGACCATGGCGCCGGCGGAGCTGCCGTCGGCCCGGCGGATGGGGGTGGCGGTGCCGGCGAGGATGCGCACGGTGCCGTCGGGGCGCCGCACCTGCCAGCGCGCCTCTTCCACCCGCGCTCCCTGCAGGGCCCGGTAGAGCGGCGTCTCGTCGAGCGGCAAGGGCGATCCGTCCACCCGCTCGAGCCCGTAGGTCGGCCCCCACGACGAGGCCGCGATCTCGGCGAAGGATCGGCCGTGCTGCCGCTCCGCTTCGGCGTTGAAGACCCGCAAGACCCCGGCGGCATCGGCGACGATGATCCCTTCGCCGCTGGCATCCACCAAGGCGTTGAGCAGCTCGCGATCGGGCCCGGCCCCTTCCACTGCGTCGGGGAGCGCGGACGCGCCCCCGCTCGCGAGTTCCTTCCCCCCGGGCTGATCTGGATGGCGCGGCTTGATGTCGAAGCTCCCGGCAGCAGGGTACGCCCGACCTAGGGCTGGTGAGCGGCAATTCGCCAAGGGGATCGCTCCCCCCCGCGTTCGCTGGGAAACGCGGGCCGCCGCTCAGCCGCCCGACGCAGTTCCCGCCCCGCCCGACTCGCCGGGAAGCGAGACGGCCGGAAGCTCCAGCTTGCGCGCCTCTTCGTTGATCGACTGGAGATCCCGCCCGCGCACCTGCCGCCAGCGTCCGACCTGCGCCTGCAGCGCTTCGTCGTAGGAAGCGAGGGCCTCGCGCAGGGCCGCGACCGGCGCGGCCTCCGCGCCTTCCAGCGTCTGGCGCAGGGTCTCGAGCTGCTCGTTGAGCTGCACGGGAAACCGCAGCGTTCCCTCGGTGCTCTTCACGTCCACCGCCACCAGCCGCCGCTCGACCTCGGTGAGCGCCGCCGCGGTGGCCTCGGCGCGCGAGACCAGCTGCGCAAAGCGCGGGTCCTTGCCGGCCCTGCGGCCGAGCGCGCCCAGTTGGTCGCGCGCCGACCGGACCGCGAGCACCGTCTCGTGCAGGAGCGACATCCGGTCGCGCACCAGCAGCTGGAGGTCGACCAGCTCGGCCAGCGCCTGCGGCGTCACCTTGGAGCGGGGGTCGAGCCTGACCTCCAACGGCGCGGTCAGCACCTTGCCCGAGGCCTTGAGGCGCAGCGTGTACTTCCCCGGCAGCACGAGCGGGCCGCGCGGCGGCAGGCCCGGGTAGAACGCGCCCGGCAGCTCCGAGGGCGGGTCGTGGCGCAGGTCCCAGGGAAAGCGGTTCATGCCCGCCTCGGCGGAGAGCAGCTCGGCCGGCTTCTGCAGATCGGGCCACTCCTGCGGCTGCTCCGCGCCGATGGCGTGCCGCTGCGAGGAGAGCGTCCGGACCACCTTGCCGCCTTCGGCCAGGACTTCGATGATCACCTCGCCCGCGGGCTTGCTCTTGAAGAAGGTGTCGATGATCGCGCCCGGCGGCGGGTTCTCGCCGGCGGGGAGCCGCTTGTCGAACTGCTCGGGATACTGCAGGCGCAGCGCCACCTGGGGCCGGTAGAGGAAGATCTCGGCGCCCGCCGCCGCCGAGACCTGCCGCAGAGGGGTGAGGTCGTCGAGGATCCAGAAGGCGCGCCCGTGCGTCGCCACCAGCAGGTCGTCGTCCTTGACGAGGAGGTCGTGCACCGGCACCACCGGGAGGTTGAGCCGGAGCGGCTGCCAGCGCGCGCCCTCGTCGAAGGAGACGAAGACGCCGGCCTCGGTGCCGGCGTAGAGGAGCCCGGCCTGCTTCGGATCCTCGCGCACCGAGCGGGTGAAGGCGCCCTCGGGGATGCCGGCGACGATGCTGCGCCAGCTCTTGCCGAAGTCGGTGGTGCGGAAGAGGTAGGGCTTGAGGTCGTCGAGGCGGTGCCGATCGACGGCGACGGTGGCGGTGCCCGCGGCGAAGGGCGAGGCCTCGATGACGCTGACCGTGCCCCAGGCGGGCAGCTCGCGGGGCGTGACGTTGGCCCACTTGCCGCCGCCGTCGCGGGAGAGGTGGACGAGGCCGTCGTCGGTGCCGGCCCAGAGCACGCCGCGCTCCACCGGCGACTCGGCCAGCGCGAAGACGGTGTCGTAGTACTCGACGCTGGTGATGTCGAGGGTGAGCGCGCCGCCCGAGGCCTTCTGCTTCGACTTGTCGTTGCGGGTGAGGTCGGGGCTGATCGCCTTCCAGGTGCGGCCCTGGTCGGCGCTCTTGAAGACCACCTCGGCGCCCGCGTAGAGCACCTCGGGATCGTGCGGCGACATCAGGAGCGGGGTGAGCCACTGGAAGCGGTGGGCCAGCTCGAAGGCGCCGCGGCCCGCGGTCTCCTGCGGCCAGGGGCCGAGCGCCTGCGACTGCTCGGTGCGGTGATCGTAGCGCACCATCGCGCCGGTGCTGGTCGAGCCGAAGGCGACCTCGGGGTCGCGCGGGTCGGGGGCGATGTACGCCGCCTCGCCGATGCCGATCGGGTACCACTCCCGCGCGCCGATCACGCCGCTGTCGGAGCGGCTCTGCACCGAGACGCTGGAGTTGTCCTGCTGCGCGCCGTAGAGGCGGTAGGGGAAGCGGGTGTCGGCGGCCACGTGATAAAATTGCGCGGTGGGCTGGTTGTCGTCGGTGCGCGACCAGGTCTGCCCGCCGTCGAGGCTGATCGACGCGCCGCCGTCGCTGCTCTCGATCAGGTGGCGCGGCTGGTCGGGGTCGATCCAGAGGCCGTGGTGGTCGCCGTGCCGGGCGGGGAGGAGCTGGAGGGTGTGGCCCCCGTCGGTCGAGCGGTAGAGGCCGGTGTTGGCGAGGTAGAGGGTGTCGCGCGCCTTGGGGTCGGCCCAGAGGTGGCTGAAGTACCAGGCGCGCTGGCGGATGCGCTCGTCGTCGCTGACCTTCGTCCAGCTCTCGCCGCCGTCGTCGGAGACGAAGAGCCCGCCTTCCTTCGCCTCGATGGCGGCGTAGACCCGCTGCCCGTCCACCGGCGAGACCGCGACGCCGATGCGCCCGAGATCGCCGCCGGGCAGCCCGTGTCCCGACAGTCGCGTCCAGGTGCTGCCGCCGTCCCGCGAGCGGTAGAGGCCGCTGCCGGGCCCGCCGCTCTCGAGGGACCACGGCTGCCGCCGCACCTGCCAGAGGGCGGCGAAGATCACCTGTGGATTCTGCGGGTCGAAGGCGAGGTCGATGGCGCCGGTGTCGGCGTTCTTGAAGAGGACCTTCTCCCAGTTGCGGCCGCCGTCGCGGGAGCGGAAGACCCCGCGCTCCGGGTTGGGCCCGAAGGCGTGGCCCAGCGCCGCGACGAAGACCAGGTCGGGGTTGCGCGGGTGCACCAGCACGCGGCCGATCTGCCGGGTGTCGGCGAGGCCGAGGTGGCGCCAGCTGTGGCCGGCGTCGTCCGACCGGTAGACTCCCTTGCCGTAGGTGACGTTGCCGCGGATGCAGGCCTCGCCGGTGCCGACATAGATGATGTTGGGGTCCGAGTCCGCCACCGCCAGGGCGCCGATGGAGAGGTTGTCCTGCTGGTCGAAGAGGGGCGTCCAGGTCTGGCCGGCGTTGTCGGTGCGGAAGACGCCGCCCGCCGCCGCGCCGAAGTAAAACGTCAGCGGCTGCCCGCGCACCCCGCTCACCGCCAGTGCGCGACCGCCCCGGAAAGGACCGACCGGCCGGTAGCGCATGCCTCCGTAGAGCGCTTCGGGGACCTGGGCGAAAGCGGCGGCCGAAAGAAGGAGTGCGGCGGCGGCGAGCGTCTTGGGCATGGATTCTCCGGAAAGGGGGCAGGAGTCTTGCGCGGCGGCGCGCCCGGAGTAAAGCGCCGGCGAGGCGCCCGCGGCACGAATGCCGCGAGCGCCCCTTCATCGGTGCAGCCGGGCTCAGTTGTCGATGCAGCCGCGCTGGCCGCTGTTGTTGGGATAGCCGGTTCCGGCGGTGAAGGCCGCGTTCGACCACTCGGCCTGCGCCTTCCACTGCGTGCCGTTGGAGAAGGTCACCAGCGGGTGGGCGAAGATGAAGTTGCACTTGTCGCCGTTCTCCTGCCCGGAGGTGTCGTACCAGCCGCCGTTGTTCGGGTCGGTGCGCGCCTCGGAGAGCTCGTGCGAGCTGGTGTTGGCGATGGCGGCGAGGCCCTGCGAGTGCAGTCCCGAAGTGTCGCCCGGGTCGCAGCCCGGGTCGCCGTCGAGGTTGAAGAAGAAGGCGAACTGGACGATGACGCCGTTGCAGGTGCCGGCGCTGTGGTAGCCGCAGTAGCCGGCGTTGCCGCGCGGCTGATCGCTGTAGACCGGATAATACCCGCTGTGGACGGCGTTGGTGCCGATCACCTTGCACACCTCAGCAAGGATGGTGCTCGCCTGCGCCGGGCTGCCCGCGGCCGACCCGTCGACGACGTGTCCGTGCGACACCACCGTCGAGGTCACCGCGCCGTTCGTCCCCGTGTACTCGTTGGAGGCGTGGGCGTAGCCCGAGTTGCCGAAGCCGGCGTAGTAGCTGTCGATGCCGGTGATCTTGTCACCCGCGTAGCCGGGCCAGGTCGTTCCCCAGAAGATCGACGTCACATCGGCGGCCGGCATGATTTCGCCGTTGTGGAAGACCATGTTCCCGGCGCTGCGCCTGGCGGCGTTGGGGAGGGCCCTGTCGCCGGCTGCGTCCTTGGCCAGGTGCAGGCCGAGGATGGGCGGTTCAATGGCGTCAGGGGAAGTGACCGCGCCGCCGCAGGCGACGAGGGAGAGGGCGAGGAGAGAGAGACCGATCGTCTTCACTGATGAACCTCCGTGAGAGTGAGGGACAGCTGCTCGCGGTGAGCGAGCCTGCAAGCGTTTACCCGGACGGCCGTGCCGGGGGCAAGTGGGGGCGCGCAAGTCCGTGGATGTGATTACTGTTGGCCGTGCTTTCCACCGCCCTCCTCTCCTTTCTGCTCGCGCAGCCCGCCGCCCACCGGGAGCAGCCGGCCGCCCGCGACCAGGCCGTGGTCGCCTACCTCAACCAGACGCTCGGCTGGTACCGTCAACAGAGCTCCCGTTCCCTCTTCGTCAACGAGCCTTCCGACCTGGTGGCGGTGACCGAGGAGCGGCGCCTCGGCCGCGAGGTGGTCTCGCTCGCGTTCGACTTCGCCCGCGCGGCCGTTGCCCTCCATCCGCAGCCGGCAGCGGCTCCCCGCGCCGGGGGATCCGCGGCCAAGGCGGAGGCCATCGCCCGCCTGACCGCGGACGCGGCCAGCCGGGTGCAGCAGCTGCGAGGGGAGATCGACCAGCTCCAGCACGAGTTGGGGGCCGCGCGGGGCGAGGCGGAGAAGAGGAGCGCGGCGCAGCGCCTGGCGGAGACGCGCAGCGAGCTCGATCTCGCCCTCGCGCGGCAAGGGACGGTGCAGGCCTTCACCGAGTTCATGCGGCAGGGGGCGGCGGCGGCGGGAGGCGGGCTGCTGGCGCAGATCGAGGAGCTGCGCCGCTCGGTGCCGGAGACGGCGGTGAGCGCCGAGGCGTCCAAGGCCGCGGCTCCCCTTGCCGCCGCGCTGGGGACGGAAGCGCGGAGACCGGCGCCGACCGGCGTGCTCGCCCTCACCAGCGACCTGATCACGCTCTCCCGCAAGAAGCGCTCCGTCCGCGAGGGCATCGCGCTCACCTCCCAGCTGCTCGCCGCGGTGAACAAGCTGCGCGAGCCGCTCCTCGCCGAGACCGACCAGACGCTGCAGCAGGGCGACCTCCTGGCGCAGGCGGCCGACACCTCCGCGGGCGCGACGCTCGAGCAGCGCGGCCGCGAGATCGATCAGCTGACGGCGCGCTACAAGGCGCAGTCGGCGGCCATCGTCCCGCTCGAGAAGACCGCGGTGCTGGTCGAGACCGACGAGGCCAACCTCAAGGAGTGGCTGGGCAGCATCGAGTCCCAGCGCGGCACCGAGCTGCGCATGCTCCTCGTGCACCTGGGCCTGCTCGGCGCCGCCATCACCGCCCTGTTGGCGGCCTCCGAGTTCTGGAGGCGCGCCACCCTGCGCTACGTCAAGGACCTGCGGCGGCGGCACCAGTCGCTGGTCCTGCGGCGGGTGGTGGTCGCGGCCGTGGTCGCGCTCATGGTGACCTTCTCGCTGGTCACCGAGCTGGGCTCGCTCGCGACCTTTGCCGGCTTCATCACCGCCGGCCTGGCGGTGGCGCTGCAGAACGTCATCCTCTCCGTCGCCGCCTACTTCTTCCTCATCGGCAAGTACGGGATCCGCGTCGGCGATCGCGTCCAGATCACCAACGTCACCGGCGACGTCCTCGACATCGGCCTGGTCCGCCTGCACCTGATGGAGCTGCGCAGCGACGGGCTGCCGACGGGCCGGGTGGTGGTCTTCTCCAACTCGGTGCTCTTCCAGCCCGCGGCCAGCTTCTTCAAGCAGCTCCCCGGCTCCAACTTCGCCTGGCACCAGATCGCGCTCACCCTCTCGCGGGACACCGACTACCGCGCCGCCGAGAAGCGCCTGACGGAGGCCGTCGAGCGCGTCTACGCCGGGTACCGCGACAGCATCAAGCAGCAGCACGCGGAGATGTCGCAGAACCTCGCCATCGAGGTGAAGGAGCCGCGGCCCAACAGCCAGCTGCGGCTCACCGACGCGGCGCTGGAGATGTCGATCCGCTATCCGGTGCCGCTGGAGCGCGGGTCGGCCATCGACGACCTGGTGACGCGCGCGCTGCTGGACGCGCTGGCGGCCGATCCCAGGCTCACGCTCCTCGGGACCAGCGCGCCCGCCGTGCTGCCGGCTGCGGCGGGAAGCTAGCCGCTCGCGGGCGGGCATTGCGGGCGCGGGCGGCTCCACTGCGGAACCGCCCGTCCCTGGCGTGCCTTACTGCGGGAGCAGCACCTTGTCGACGACGTGGATGACGCCGTTCGACTGGTAGACGTCGGCGATGGTGACCTTCGCCGAGCCGCCCTTCTCGTCGGTGATGACCACGTTCGACCCGCTCATGCTGGCCACCAGCGTGCCGCCGCTCACGGTCTTGAGCGAGGCGCGGCCGCCGCCGGCGCGGATCTGCTCGGCGAGGGCGGCGGAGTCCACGCGGCCGGAGACCACGTGGTAGGTGAGCACCTTGGTCAGGGTCGCCTTGTTCTCGGGCTTGAGCAGTGTGTCGACGGTTCCGGCCGGCAGCGCCGAGAAGGCTTCGTTGGTGGGCGCGAAGACGGTGAACGGGCCCGGGCTCTTCAGCGTCTCGACCAGGCCGGCCGCCTTGACCGCCGCGACCAGCGTGGTGTGGTCCTTCGAGTTCACCGCGTTGTCGACGATGTCCTTGCTCGGATACATCGCCGCGCCGCCCACCATCTTGGTGTCGGCCTTGTTGTCGGACATCGAAGCGCTCGGGCTCTTGCTGCCCATGCTGGCGCAGGCGCCGAGGAGGGAAGCGAGACCGACCGCGATCAGTGATTTCTTCATGCAGGACTCTCCGGTGAATGGTTCAGGGGACGTTTTCTCAGCAGCGATACGAGCGCGGGGGGCGGGCGGATTCGGGATCTCGGACGCCCGCTGGGGGATGCGCGCGTTGCGATTCTGTCCGGTAAACGACCGGGCAGCTGCCGGGCAAGTTGTTTGCGAATCGGGAATCAGTGTCTTGAAAGCGTCCGCAAACCTCGTCGGCGGACCATCCAACCGGAGTCTTCATGACACGCATCGCAACAGCGTCATGGTCGGCAGCGGTCGCCGCCATGCTCGCCTTCTCGCTCCCCGCGCTCGCCGAGCCGACCTACAAAGGGAAGCCGATCTCGGAGCTGCTCTCGTCCGGCGGGCTGGCCGCCTGGAGGGCGACGCAAGCCCATTCGCCCAAGGGCTTCGCGCCGGTCGGCGTCAACTTCGATGACGACAACCCTTTCATCGACCCCGACGCGCCCTTGACCGGATTTCCCTCGGTGGCCGAGGAGGGGGGCGAGCCCGGCCCCTACCTCGCCAACGGGAAGAATGTCTTCGTCAACGATCCCTGCCTCGACCCGCCGCCGCCGTCGCGCCGGCGCACCGTGCAGAGCGAGACGGAGCTGGCGGTGCTCAACGGCCGCCTTTCCCACGGCAAGAAGATCGTGGTCGGCTACAACGATTCCTACGGCTTCTACGACAACACCCAGGGCCTGAGTGGCTTCTCCTATTCGATCGACGGCGGCAAGACCTTCATCGACGGCGGCGGGCTGCCGCCGGTGGTGCCCGATCACACGCCGATCGGCACGCCCGGCAGCGACCACTACGCCGGCGACCCCGTGGTGGTGGTGCACAACCGATCCGGGACGTTCTACTTCGCGTCGATCTACATTACCCCCAACGGCTTCCAGACCCTGGCGGTGAACCGCGGCCGCTTCAAGAAGGCGGCTCCGCAGGGCATCGAGAGCCGCGCCAACACCCGCTGCGCCGGCAACCCGGCCGCCAACGGCATCCCCGACACGCCGGACAACGAAGAGCGCATCATCTGGGAGCCGCCGGTGGTCGCGGTCTCCGAAGCCGAGCTCGGCGGCGGCCCCTCGCCCGATCCGGCCGTGGCAGACGCCCTCGACAAGGAGTGGCTTTTCGTGGACCAGCGCACCGGCGTTCTCTACATGAGCTTCACGCGCTTCGGCGTCGACGGCTCCACGCCGATCGAGCTGGTGCGCTCTTATGACGGCGGCACCACCTGGACGCCGCCCTCGGTCATCGTCCCCAACCTCGACGACACCTTCAACCAGGCGACGCAGCCGATCGTGACCCGGACCGGGCGCGTGGTCGTGACCTGGCACGCGCGGACCTTCTCGCTCATCACCGGCGCCGAGATCTTCCAGCGCATCGGCGCCGCCTTCTCCGACGACGACGGCACGACCTTCGGGCCGCCGGTGGTGGTGGCGACGGTCAACCCGCAGGGAGAGCCGCTCGGCTACAACCGGCGCCGCTTCGCCATCCTCAACGCCCCGTACCTCGCCACCGAGCGCCGCGGCCAGGACGGAGAAGGCGAAGACGAGGGGGCCGACGACAGGACCCAGCACCGCGCCAATGTCTACGTCAGCTACTTCAACGGCAGGACAGCGCTGCCGGTGGTCTTCCCGCCGGGCGCGACGCCGCAGGGCCCGGCCAACCCCCTCGCGCGGTCCGCGGACATCCAGGTGAGCCGCTCGCGGGACGACGGCACCACCTGGGATCCGCCGGTGATCGCGAACGACGACCGGACCAACACCACCCATGTCTTTCCCAGCATGCAGGTGGATCGGGAGGGCGGCCTGCACGTCGCCTGGACCGACCGGCGCCTCGACCCGAACAACGTCCTCAACGACGTCTGGGCCACCACCTCGCTCGACCGGGGCCGCACGTTCAGCCCCAACGCACGGGTCACCGACGTCTCGACCTCGTGGTACCAGCGGGCCGACGCGCGGCCAAACTTCGGCGACTACAACTCGAGCGAGCTGATCGACTTCACCCGCTTCGTGACGGTCTGGGCCGATGGCCGCTTCCCGACGGGGACGTACGTGCCCCCGACCTGCGTCCCGAAGCCGCCGCCGGGCAAGTCTTGCCCGCCGACGCTGGCCGGCACGCCGGACACGCTCTTCGCCATCGTGCCTGAAGGCAGCGACGACTGAGGGCCGACGGCAGCGGGGGGATCGCCTCCCCCCATGTCGGCGAGGTGCTTTTTGAACTTCGCCTGCCAAGCGCCGAACTGGGCGTACATCTCCCGCATCTGGGGGGCCGAGGGCTTCTGCCCCTTCGGGCTGTCTGCACTCCGCAGATTTGCCTTGACCATCCGCCGGGAGCGAGGTCGCAGCGGCGCGCTCCGTGCGCCGCCGACCTGGTCGTCGGACCGTGCCCTGTAACCCGGTGAGAAGGCTCGCGCTTCGGTGTAACGTCCACCCAGGCTGGCTGTCGGTACACGGAGGCCCCATGGTGCCGAGCTCGTTGCGCAGATGGTTCGTGGTCCACTTCGTGGCGGACCTCGCCTTTGCCTTGCCCCTCTTCCTCGCGCCGCAATGGACGCTGACCCTCCTCGGCTGGCGCGCCGTCGACCCGATCGCCACGCGGCTGGTGGCGGCCGCCCTCTTCGGCATCGGTATCCAATCGCTGCTGGGGCGCGACGAGGACGCGGCCACTTTCCGGGCCCTCTTGAACCTCAAGATCATCTGGTCGGCGACCGCCACGCTGGGGATCATCTGGTCGCAGCTCGAAGGCGGTCCTCCACTCGGCTGGGCGTTCGCCGCGGTCTTCGCAGCGTTCAATGCGCTCTGGGTGCGGTACCGTTTCGCCCCGGCGATGAAGATCGGCCCGGCGCAGATCGCTCCGATGCGCCGCCAGGGATAGCGTCACCGATGGTCCGGACGAAGGGCGTCAGCCGTCCCAGTCGCCGAAGTGCGCCAGCAGCGAATCCATCACCGCGTCAGGAACCGGTTCGGGCGGCATGCCGCCGAGCACGGCGACCGAGAGCTTCATTTGCCTCAGGTAGCTGCGGCAATCCTTGCACATGCCGATGTGGACCTGAAACCGCGCCCGGTCCAGGAAGGAAATGCGCCCTTCGAGGTAATCGGTGATCAGCGTGGTCATCTGCTGGCAGGTCAACATTCGCTACGCTTCCTCCTCGGCATAGAGCAGTTCCAGTGCGTGCCGGACTCGCGACCGGGCGCGGTGAAGCAGCACCCGCTGGTTCGACTCGCTCAGCTCGAGCACGTTACAGACCTCCACCGACTCGAGCCCCTGCATGTCTCGCAGGGTGAGAACGGCGCGCTGCATGGCGGGCATTCCGGCGAGTGTGCGCTGGATCTCCTGGACAGCCTCCGCGCGATCGAGCACGCGCTCCGGCGTGTCGTCGCTCCAGGCCTCCGGGGGATGTGCCCAATGGCCGGCTCGGTTGAACCGGGAGGGATCGACCGGCGCGTCTCCAGGCTCCTCCAGCTCCGAGAACGGCGTCGAGCGCGCTTCGCGCTCGGCCAGGGTCTTCGCGCGGTTGGTGCAGATGCGGAAGATCCAGGTCTGCAGCGAGGAGCGGCCCTCGAACCGATCGAGGGAAGCGAGCACGCTGCCCCAGGTGTCCTGCGCGACCTCCTCCGCGGTGGCGCGGCTCTTGACGAACATCATCGCCACCCGCACGAGGCTGCCGTTCAGCTCGCGCACGAGTGCTGCGAACGCGGCCTTGTCGCGGGCGCGCAACTTGTCGACCAGCGCCTGATCGTCCTGAAGCATGGGCAATGTGCCTCCCCATACGCCCACATCACGGCGCCAGTTACGGAGGGCTCCGGCTCACCCGAGGCAGCGCGCGGCGGTCGACGGACCCGCGCGGGGCATAGTCTCGCGCGGCCCGCTCGGCCGCGCATCCGCATCCCCTGAATCGCGCTGCGCTGGGGATTGAATCCCATCATCCATCCGCTACTCTTATTTCCCATGGATCCAAAAGGCACCTCGCCGTCGCCGCAAGCGGCACCCGCCACCTCCGCCTACGCGAGGCTCTTCCAGGCGTCGCCAGACGCCATCCTCGTCGCTGACGACCAGGGCCGGTTCGTCGATGCGAATCCAGCCGCCTGCAGCCTGTTCGGGCTCTCGAGAAAGCAGCGGGTCGGCCGCTGCCTCGCCGACTTCGCCGACCCGGCTGGGGCGGCGCTGACCCAAGCTTCCCTCGGCCGCCCCGCCTCTGGGCGCCCCGAGCTCCGCATCCGCCGCCCCGACGGCGAGATCCGTTCGCTCGAGTTCGTCGCCGTACCGGACTTCCTGCCCGGGCGGCACGCCTCCTTCCTTCGCGACGTCACCGAGCGCAAGAGCAGCGAAGCCCTGACCTTGAAATTCAAGTCGCTGATCGAGAACAGCACCGATTTCATCGGCTTTGCTACGACGGCTGGGGTCCCCATCTACATCAACAATGCCAGTCTGACCATGATGGGCCTGAACGGCATCGCAGACGCCCAGAGCCGGCGCGTCATCGACTTCCACATGGAAGACGACAAGGCGTTCGTGCTGGACACCATCATTCCGGAGGTCATGAGGAGCGGTCGATGGCAGGGCGAGTTTCGCTTCCGTCATTTCGGGACCGGCCTGCCTGTCCCGGTCTTCTATACGTTCTTCCGCATCGACGACCCGGTCACCGGCGACGTCTCGGGAATCGCCACCGTGACCCGCGACATCTCGGAGTCCAAACGCCAGCGCGAAAGCCTGGAGGCCACCGCACGAGAGCTCCGCTTGATCACCGAGATCATGCCGCAGATGGTCTGGACGACGACCCCCGACGGAACGCACATCTACTTCAACAAGGGCTGGACTGATTATACCGGCCTGAGCCTCGATCAAGGTCGCAGCTGGCGCGCGCGCAGCCGCTGCGCGACGGGGACGGAAAGATCCTGCAGTGGTTCGGTACCTGCACGGACATCGACGCCCAGAAGAACGCTCAGGAAGTGCTCAGAGCGGCGCAAAGCGCCACCGACCGCGAGCGAGAGCGCCTCTACGCGATCTTCATGGACGCGCCCGTCGTCATCAACGTGGTCCGCGGACAGGAGCTCCGGATCGAGTTCACCAACGGGCTGTACCAACAGCTCTTCGGCCGGGCCCGGAAGCTGGATGGTCTGCGGCTCGAGGAAGCGCTGCCCGAGCTCGCCCCCGAACTGGTCGCCCTGCACCGCGAGGTGATCCGGAGCGGCCGCAGACATGTCTCGGGGGAGCTGTCCGCGATCCTGGATTACGACAACAATGGAAAGCCATATGAAAAGATATGGCACGCGATCTACCAGCCACTGCGCAACCAGCAGGGTGTAGTCGACGCGCTGATGACCTTCGGCCTCGAAGTGACCGAGCAGGTCCGGGCTCGAAAGCAAACCCAGGACCTCATCTCCAGGCTCGAGCAGGAGCGCGCGATCCGCGAGCAGTTCGTCTCCAGCTTGACGCACGATCTCCGCTCACCTCTCTCTGCCGCGCGGATGAGCGCGCAATTGATCGGCCGCAACCCGGATGATCCGGAAAGGGTGGAGAGGAACTCGGCTCGCATCACCCTCAACATCGACCGCGCAGACGCGATGATTCGCGACTTGCTCGATTCCAGCCTCATCCGGGCGGGTGAGCCGCTGCCCATCCATGCGGAAGAGTGCGATCTCCACCGGCAGATCCAGAAGACCCTCGACGAGCTGGCCACCGTGCACGGCGACCGCTTCGATCTGGTCTCGAAGTCCCCGGTCGTTGGCTTCTGGGACTACCGCAACCTCCAGCGCGCGCTGGAAAACCTGTCCAACAACGCCGTCAAGTACGGTTCACCTCACCAGAGGATCGGCGTCCGATTGACCGCCTCCCCCGACGAAGTGCAGATCTCGGTGCACAACCTGGGGCACCCGATCTCGGACGACGACCAGAAGAATCTCTTCAAGTACTTCCATCGCGCCGCCGCGGCCCGGTCGAGCACGAGCGGAGGCTGGGGGGCGGCCCGACCGCAAAGCTTGAAGACCCGAAGACGTTCAAGCGACCAGCCGAGGAGAAGTCGCAGATGACGGGTCCCGGCAGCGCCGGGTACTTCTCCATTCCGGCCTCTACCGTGTGCGACAGATCGACGAGCGGCAGGGTCCTTCCTCCGGGGTTGGCGCAACGCAAGTTCCCGCGCAGCGCGAGCCTAGTGCTGCGCCGGCCGCTGCGGCGGGTCGAGCACCTCGAGGGTTGCACCCGAGGCGAGCCGTTCGTGGCTCAGCCGCGCACCGACCCCTTCGGCGGCGGACAACGCCCGCAAGACGTTCTCGCCGGCGACTTTCGCCACCTCGGCGTCCGACCAGCCGCGCCGCATCAGCTCGGCGAGCAGCGCCGGGAAGCGGTCGACGCTCTCGAGACCGAGGGGTGCCGCGGGGATGCCGTCGAAGTCGGAGCCGAGCCCGACGTGGTCGACGCCGGCCACGCTGCGGATGTACTCGATGTGATCGGCTACCTGCGCGAGCGTCACCGGTGGCTGCGGGTGCGCGCGCTCCCAGGCCTCCAGCGCCGCCTTGGCCCGCTCGGGCTGGCCGATGTAGAGGCCGCCGAAGGGCGGGCTGTTGAAGCGGGCCGCCTCCGCCGCGCGGTCGGCGTCCCAGCGGTTGCGCGCTTCGGAGACGTAGCCGGGGGCGAAGTTGACCATCACCACGCCGCCATTGGCGGGCATCTGCCTGAGCACGTCGTCCGGAACGTTGCGCGGGTGATCGACCAGCGCCCGTGCCGAAGAGTGGGAGAAGATCACCGGCGCCGCGGTGAGCGCCAGCACCTGCTTCATCACCTCGGGCGAGACGTGGCTCAGGTCGACCAGCATGCCGAGCCGGTTCATCTCCCGGACCACCTCGCGTCCGAAGGGGGTGAGGCCGCCGTGCGCGGGCGCGTCGGTCGCCGCGTCGGCCCACGGTGTGTTGATCGAATGGGTCAGCGTCAGGTAGCGCGCGCCCAGCGCGTACATCTGCCGCAGCACCGCCAGCGAGCTGTTGATCTGGTGGCCGCCTTCGACGCCAATGAGCGAGGCGATCCTGCCGGCCCGGTGCAGCCGGCGGACGTCGGCGGCGGTGGTGGCCATCGCCAGATCTGCGGGGTACCGCTCGACCAGGCGATGCACCACGTCGATCTGCTCCAGCGTCGCCTGCACCGCCTCGGCCCCTTTCAGGCTGGTGGGCACCCACACCGACCAGAACTGGCCGCCGACCCGGCCGCGACGCAGGCGCGGCAGATCGGTCATCAGCGGCGGGTCGCCCGGTGGCGCCAAGAGCTTCGAGGTGTCGCCCGCGAGGTCGACGGCCCCGAGGTCGTTCTTGAAGCGGGCCAACAACTGCTCGGGCAGGTCGTTGTGCCCGTCGACCATGGGGGTTGCGGCGAGCACCCGCGCGACCCGCGCCTCGAAATCGGACGCGGCCTCGGCGCCCAGGCACACGGCCAGGCACAACAGGCCGGCGGGAAGGCGGCTGCGCTCGGCAACGCTCCGGATCATGGGTGCACTCTCCCGCGCGGCTCGGGCGGCGGAGGGATCCGCTTTCGGCACGCGCAGGAGCGGGACGGTACACTTTCCCGGCGCGGCCTCCTACCTGCGCCTCGAGCCTTGCAGGTGGACGAAGCGTCGAGATCAATGCTCCGCCCGCCAACCTTCGACGACCGGTTCGTCAGCGATACGCCGCTCCCGGTCAAGCCGGGCAAGGCAAAGCGATCACCGTCGCATTCACGCGCCGGGCGGCATGACCAGCGCTTCGATCCGCGCGAGCTCGAGGCGAAAGTGGCCCGCCTGGCGCTCGGCGATCATCAGGCCCAGCGTGCGGACCTTGCCCGAGTCGAGGGCAGGCACTCCGGACAGCGGCCGCCCGCGGAAACTGGCGACGAAGCCCGAGGCGGGCAACACCACCCGCTGCCACGCGGGCGACGCGGCGAACGATGCCTGGTACTGGATTCCGTCGAAGCCGTCGTCGGTGCGCAGGGTGAATTTGTAGCGGCGGCCGTCGCCGCGCACCGTGAGCGCGAACGCGTCCGCACCGGCCGCCGGCCAGCTGCGGGGCCCGGCGCGGATCGAGGCGAACCCGCCGCCGCACTCGAGTGACACGGTGCCGGCGAAGGCCGCGCCGCCTGGGCAGACCTCGAGGCGACTCGCCGAGACGCCGCCCATGACGACGTCGCCGACGGCGCGCCATGCCGCAGTGCTGTCCGGGCTGGTGAAGTCGACAAGGGTCATGAGCGTCCTGCGGTCGGTTCGCTGTAGCACAGCGCGGTCGGGACTCCAGCAGCGCCCCGGCCGCCCCGCGGGCCATCTGCCCGATCGCGGTCAGGGATTACGGTGACGGGGATCAATATCGATACTGTTCCGCCCGCGTCGAAGGTCGTTGCCACGCCCCCGGCCGCGGCCAGCTGGAACAACACTTCCGTTTCAGTCAATTGGGGCTGGAGCGACGCTCTTTCGGGTCCTTTGGTTGCGACAGATCTTGGTTCCGGCGTGGCCGCACTCTCCTGCACTTTGGATGGCGTGGCGATTGCGCTGGCGGCAACCTCGGCGAGCAACAGCGCAATGGCCGGCGACATCTGAGCCTCTACCAATTGTCCGTAGAGGCTGCGGTTCCATTTGGCTGGCTGACGCAATCGCAGGCGGACACGCTCGTGCTTCTGTCGAAGTCGTTGTAACGCGCATTCCCTGGAGCGAGCTTCTCCTTCGGGTCTTCCGCTTCGGTGGCGGTGACCACGTCCTGATAGCTCACGCCATAGGCACAGAAGGGCGAGTTTTCCAGCGCCTCGACGTCGGTTCCGGGAAGAGTGTACGCTCCACTCCAGAATGGGTCGCCGGGACGCGGAAGACGGTCTTGCAATCATCCCACCATCTGGCCGAGGTCGAGGGGTTGTGCCACCACGTGGCGGTGCTGCGCGACAGGCGCCTCATCGCGCAGAACGACATCGCGGCCGTCCGTGAGTGAGCGCGCCTCACCTCCAGGGCAACCGACCGTTTGGCGGCGCGCCGCGGCCAGAGTGCGCGCCTTGAGCCTCGCTCCCACCGAGGCGCAGCGCCTCTTCCTCCTCACCGTCGTCATCGGCGGCGTGTGTGGCCTCGCGGCCGTGCTCTTCCACCTGGCGATCCGCTTCGTCGAGCGCCTGGCGATCGGCCAGGCAATGTCCGCGCCGGGCGAGTCGTGGATCCCCTGGACGATCGTCACGCCCGTCCTCGGCGGTCTCGTCAGCGGCGCGCTCTTGCACTACGTCGTTCCAGGGGCGCGCGGGAGCGGCGTGCCGCAGGTGAAGGCCGCTTACGGGCTCGGCGGTCGCGTGCCCTTCCGCGACGCGGTCGGCAAGTTCGCCATTGGGACGATCCAGATCGGAACCGGCGCGTCGCTCGGGCGCGAGGGACCGACGGTGCAGATCTGCGCCGGCATCGCGGGATTGGTGGGGCGGATCGCATCGCTCTCGCCGAAGAACCTGCGGCGGCTCCTCCCGGTCGGCGTAGCCGCGGGGATCGCCGCCGCGTTCAACGCTCCGATCAGCGCCGTGACCTTCACCATCGAGGAGGTCGTCGGCGACCTCGACCAGACCGTGCTCTCGGGCGTTGTCGTCGCCGCCGCCCTCGCCGCCGTCGTCGAGCGCAGCGTGCTGGGCGAGCACCCCGTCTTCGAAGTCTCCCGCAAGTACGGCCTGAACCATCCCTCGTCCATCCTTCTCTACGCGGCGCTGGGTGTCGCCGCCGCCGTCGTCTCGCTCGGCTTCACCGATTCGCTCCTCGATCTGCGCCGGTGGTTCGCGCGGCACCCCTTCGCTCGGTGGGCGCACCCGGCGGCCGGCGGCCTCGTCACGGGGCTCCTCGCCGTCGTCGCCTTGGCCTTGCTCAAGGCCCGCGGCGTCACCGGCGGCGGCTACGAGACGCTCGCCGAAGCGCTCTCGGGCACTCTCGGCTTCCGCGTCATGCTCGCGCTCTGCGCCATGAAGCTCGTCGCCACGGTGTTCTGCTACTCGAGCGGCGGCGCGGGCGGCATCTTCGCGCCGGCGCTGTTCATCGGCGCCATGCTCGGCGGGGCAGTGGGATTTCTCGACGTGCGCCTCCTCGGCCACGGCCACGAGGAGCTCGGCAACTTCGCGCTGGTGGGCATGGGCGCCGTGTTCGCGGGGATCGTCCGGGCGCCCATCACGTCGGTGCTCATCATCTTCGAGATGACGGGCGGCTACGGCCTGGTCCTGCCCTTGATGATCGCCAACATGACCTCGTACGGCCTCGCGCGCCACTGGCGGCCGACGCCGATCTACGAGGCGCTGCTCGAACAGGACGGCATCCACCTCCCGCACCGCCGGCGGTCGGTGACGCAGTCCCTCGAGGGCGTGCGGGCGGAGGCGGCGATGGCGCGCCCGCCGCCGCTGCTCGCCGGCGCGACCTACCAGGAGGTGCTGGCGGCCTTCAGCGGCGGCGCGCACGACGCCCATCCGGTGGTGGACGAGCGCGGCGCTCTCGTCGGCCTGCTCTCCCTCTCGGACCTGCGCCCGGTGCTGGGGGAAGACCTGCACGGCCTGGCCGTGGCCGGAGACCTCTGCCGCCGCCCGCCGCCGACCATCGCCGAGGACGAGGATCTCGCCGCCGCGCTCGAGCGGATGGCCGGGGGCGGCGTCGACGAGTTGGTCGTCGTCTCGACGACGGATCCGACGCGGCCGCTCGGCGTGCTCACCCGGGCCGGCCTCTACGAGGCGCTGCGACGCTCGATCGCGTGAGGGCGCGGTGATCTCGACCCGCTCCACGCGCGGGCTGAAGGCCATTGCTCTCTACCGGAAACGAAGCCTGGTGCAGAGCAAGGCCGCGCGGCGGCAGCCTCGGGTTCAGCCATCCTTATCCACAATCGCAGCCTGCCGGAACGCCCGTACGTTCGCCTGCAGCTGGAGCATGCGGCGGATC
>JAYWAJ010000453.1:0-3430 GCA_043782525.1 Deltaproteobacteria bacterium
TCCAACGTCCAGACCGGCTCGGTCAACGACATGGCCAGCCACCCCTTCAAGTTCTACCTGGACTTCGGGCTGCGGGTGACCATCAACACCGACAACCGGCTCATCACCGACACCACCGTGACCAAGGAGCTCTTGCTGACGGCGAAGCAGTTCAACCTCACCGTCAAGGACGTGCGCAACGTGCTGGTGGGCGGGTTCAAGAGCGCTTTCCTGACTTTTCACGACCGGGCGCAGCTGGTCCGTAAAGTCCAGGCCGAGATGGACGAGATCATCGCCCGCTTCTCCGCCGGTCCGCAGAACGGCGCCGCCAGGAAGACCGCGCCCGCAGCTTCGAAGCCGCCCGCAGCCTCGAAGCCGCCGCCTGCCAAGCGGGCCTGAGCACGCACGTCGGCTGAGCGACAGCCCGCCCAGCTGTCGTTGCGGCTTTTGCCGGAGGGGCCTACCGTCCCTCCCATGCGCGTCGACAAAACCCTGGCCATGATCCTTGCCGGTGGCGAAGGCCGAAGGCTTGCTCCCCTCACCCAGGAGCGGGCGAAGCCGGCCGTGCCCTTCGGCGGGCGCTACCGGATCATCGACTTCGTCCTCTCCAACTTCGCCAACTCGGGCGTGCTGCGGATGAAGGTCCTCACCCAGTACAAGTCCGACTCGCTCAACACGCACATCTCGCGCGGCTGGCGCCTGTCGCACATGCTCGGCCAGTTCGTCGAGAGCGTGCCGGCGCAGCAGCGGACCGGGCCCGAGTGGTACCGCGGCTCGGCCGACGCCATCTACCAGAACCTCAACCTGGTTACCGACGAGGAGCCGCAGTACGTCTTCGTCTTCGGCGCCGACCACATCTACCGCATGGACGTGCAGCAGATGCTCGACTTCCACGTCGCGCAGAAGGCCGACTGCACGGTGGCAGCCATCCCGGTGCCCATCGAGGAGGCGTCGTCGTTCGGCATCATCACCGCCGACGAGACCGGGCGCATGACCGACTTCCAAGAGAAGCCCAAGAACCCCAAGCCGATGATCGGCAACCCGCGCGCGGCGCTGGTCTCGATGGGCAACTACCTCTTCACCACCGAGGCGCTGGTCCGCGAGATCGTCAAGGACGCCGGCAACGAGTCGGCGCACGACTTCGGCAAGTCGATCATCGCCGAGATGCACAAGCGCTCCAGGGTCGCCGTCTACGACTTCGCCACCAACACCGTGCCCGGGCAGGGGCCCGCCGAGATCGGCTACTGGCGCGACGTCGGGGACCTCGACACCTACTACGAGTGCAACATGGATCTGGTGGCGGTGGACCCCAAGCTCTCGCTCTACAACGACCGCTGGCCCATCTACACCGCGCCTTCGCCCACCGCCGCGCCGGTCAAGTTCGTCTTCGCCAACGTCGAGGAGAACCGCATCGGCAGCGCCACCGATTCGATCGTCAGCGAAGGCTGCATCATCTCGGGCGGGCGCATCAACCGCTGCATCCTCTCGCCCAACGTGCGCATCAACTCCTACGCCGAGCTGACCGATTCGATCCTCTTCGAGGGCGTGAAAGTCGGCCGCCACGCGCGCATCCGCAACGCCATCATCGACAAGAACGTCGACATCCCGCCGGGGCTGCAGATCGGTTACGACGCAGAGGAGGATCGCAAGCGGTTCTTCATCAGCCCCAAGGGCATCGTCATCGTGCCCAAGGGCATGCGCCTCGGGGACGCCGGGCGGCCTGGCTAGGCCAGGACTCAGGAACGGACGCGCAGGAAAGAAATCGGCTAGAACCAAGGCGTGACCCGCGCCGTCTTCCTCTGGCACCTGCACCAGCCTGAATACCGCGATCCGGTCAGCGGCCAGCCGCTCTTGCCCTGGGTCCGCCTCCACGCCACCCGCGCCTATACCGACATGGCCGCGGCGCTGGAGAAGTTCCAGCGGGTGCGGGTGGTCGCCAACTGGGCACCCTCGCTGCTCCTCCAGCTCGAGGCCTATGCGCAGGGGCGCAGCGTCGACAAGGACGAGCAGCTGGCGCGCAGGCCAGCCGCCGACCTGAACCCGGGGGAGCGGGCGCACGTGGTCAAGGAGAGCTTCTCGGTCGACTGGGAGCTGTGGGTGAGGCCGGTGCCGCGCTACGCCGAGCTCCTCGGAAGGCGCGGCCTCGACCTGCGCAAGGTCGATCTGCTGCGGGCGCAGGAGACCTTCTCGACGCAGGATCTCATCGACCTGCAGGTGCACTTCATCCTGAGCTGGATGGGCTTCGCCGCCCGCCGCGAGCAGCCGCTGGTGGCCGAGCTGATCCGCAAGGAGCGGCAGTTCACCGAGGGCGAGAAGACGGCGCTGCTCGACCTCTCGCGGCGGATGGCGCAGCAAGTGGTCCCCCGCTGGCGCCAGCTGGAAGGGCGGGTCGAGATCACCTGCTCGCCGCTCTTCCATCCCATCCTGCCGCTGCTGGTCGACTCCGACTCGGCGCGGCGGGCCATGCCGCAGGCTGCGCTGCCGCCGCGCTTCCAGTATCCGGAGGACGCGCGCGAGCAGGTGCGGCGGGGACTGTCCCGCGCGGAGCAGGACTTCGGGGTGCGGCCAGTGGGGATGTGGCCCAGCGAAGGCAGCGTCTCTCCGGAGGTGATCGAGATCCTCTCTGCCTCGGGCGTGCGCTGGTGCGCCACCGATCAGGGCAACCTCGAGCGCAGCCAGTTGGCGCAGCCGGCGGAGGGCCCGCTGCACCACCGCCCCTGGATGAGCGGCGAAATGGCGATGTTCTTCCGCGACCGCGAGCTCTCCGACGCCATCGGCTTCCGTTATGCGCGCGTCGCTCCGGCGGCAGCGGCAGCCGACCTGCTCCGCCAGATCGCCGCCGCCGGCGACGCCACCGTCACCCTCGCCCTCGACGGAGAGAATCCCTGGGAGCACTACCCGCAGTCGGGCGAGCTCTTCCTCGACGCGCTCTACCAGCAGCTCGACGCCCGCGCGCAGGGCGTCGTCCCGGTGCTGCCCCGCGAGGAGATCCGCGAGCGCCCGCCGCAGGGACGCATCGCGCACCTGCACAGCGGGAGCTGGATCGACTCCAACTTCCGCATCTGGATCGGCCACCCCGAGGACAACCAGGCCTGGGCCCTCCTGGGAGAGGCCCGCGCCGCGCTGGCCGCTGCCAAAGACGTCGCGCCCGAAGCGCGGGAGAAGGCGTACCTGGCCTGCCTCGCCGCCGAGGGCAGCGACTGGTTCTGGTGGTACGGCGACGACTTCACCACCGAGAACGCCCCCGAGTTCGACTCGCTCTTCCGCAAGAACCTGGCCCAGGTCTACCGCCAGCTGCGGCTCCCGCCGCCCGTCAGCCTGAGCAAGCCGATCATCGCGCCGCACAAGGACCGCACCCAGGCGCAGGCGGTCATCCAGCAGCCGCGCCGGCTCATCCAGCCCACCATCGACGGCTTCTCGCACGGCTTCTACGAGTGGGCCGGCGCCGGCT
>JAYWAJ010000454.1:0-23950 GCA_043782525.1 Deltaproteobacteria bacterium
GGGGCGGAGGCGCTGGCGCTGTTTCTGGCGGCAGACAAGACGGCGCAGGGGGCGCGGCCGTGATCGCGCAGGCCTCAGTCGTCAGGCCTCAGGCTTCAGGCCTGAAGCCTTGGGGTGCGAAGGCCCGGCGCGTGCTGCTGGAGCTGCGGGATTCCATGGTCCAGGCGGCGGTCTCCCTGGTGTCGCACAAGCTGCGGGCGGCGCTGACCATCAGCGGCATCGCCATCGGCATCATGGCGGTGATGATCATCTTCATGGTGCAGGCCGGCATCCAGGCCAGCATGGTGAAGGCGCTCACCACGCTGGGGCCCAACACGCTCTTCGTCCACAAGTGGAAGTGGGGTGTGAACGGCAACGACTGGTGGAAGTACAAGAACCGGCCGCAAGTGACCACGCTCGACTGGAAGGCGCTGCAGCAGAACACGACGCTGCCGGTGGCCATCGCCGCCATGGTGAACACGCCCGCGGTGGTCTCGATGGGCGCCCGGGAAGTGAAGAACGTCGACGTGCGCGGCACGGTGGACGGCTACCTCGACGCCACCGGCTGGCAGATCCGCCGCGGGCGCTTCATCACCGCCCTCGACCAGGAGCTGGGGTCCGACGCCTGCATCATCGGCGCCGACATCGAGGACGCCTTCTTCAAGGGCCAGGATCCGCTCGGCCAGCAGATCCGCATCGGCGCGACGCTTCGCTGCTCCATCGTCGGCATCTTCGGACGCAAGGGGACCGCCTTCGGAAACCCGCAGGACCTGCGCGTCATCATTCCCCTCGCGACCTTCATGCGGACCTTCGGGATGAAGCGCGGCCTGGTGGTCGCGGTGGTCGCGCCAGAGGGAAAAGTGCGCGAGACCGAGGACGAGGTCACGGCGGTGATGCGCAACGCCCGCCACCTCGGGCCCGACCAGGAGGACAACTTCTCCGTCAACCGGCAGGACAAGCTGCTGGAAGGCTTCAACCAGACGATGCTGGCGACCAACATCACCGGCGTCCTGGTGGGCCTCATCACCGCCGTGGTCGCGGGCATCGGCATCATGAACATCCTGCTGGTCTCGGTGAAGGAGCGCACCCGCGAGATCGGCATCCGGCGCGCGCTGGGGGCGCGGCGCACGACGATCCTGATGCAGTTCCTCTGCGAGGCGATCATGGTCGCCATCGTCGGCGGCTTCGTCGGCGTGGTGCTGGGCGCGGGCGCGGCGGCGCTGCTCGACATGATCAGCCCGGTGGCGGCGTCGGTGGATCCGCGGGTGGTGGTCGGCGGGCTGGTCGGCTCGGCGCTGCTGGGGGCGGGCTTCGGGCTCTGGCCGGCGATGACGGCGGCCTTCCTGCAGCCGATCGAGGCGCTGCGCTATGAGTGAGGTTCAGGCCTCAGGCGTCAGGCTTCAGGCTTCAGGCCTGAGGCCGCGGGTCGCGGGCAGGCTGGCGGGTCTGCGGCGCACGATGACGTCGCGGCTGGATGATCTGCGGCTGGCGCTGGCGGCGTTGTCCGGGCACAAGCTGCGGTCGGGGCTGACGCTGCTCGGCATCGTCATCGGCGTCTTTACCGTCGTGGCCATGATGGCGTTGCTCAACGGGCTGCAGAAGTCGATCGACAAGCAGATGGGCGCGCTCGGCACCAACGTCTTCGGCATCCAGCGCCACCCGGCGGTGCAGTTCGGGCCGCTCTCGCCGGAGATGGAGAAGCGCCGCAAGATGACCCTGCTCGACGTGCAGCGGCTGCGCGAGGCGCTCCCCCAGGCGAAGCAGGTCGGCGGCGACATCTGGGAGTTCGGCAAGACCATCACCACCGCCACGGCCACCTCGCCCGGCGCGCAGGTGGCGGGCGGCACCGTCGAGTTCTTCACCAACAACAACCTGCCGGTGGCGAACGGGCGGTCCTTCACCGAGGCGGAGTCGCTCGACGCCGCGCGGGTGGCCGTGATCGGCGCCTCGATCGCCGACGCGCTCTTCCCCGGCGCCGATTCCATCGGCCAGAAGATCCGCCTCGGCCGCATGGAGCTGGAAGTGGTCGGCACCATCGAGCGGCAGGGCGGACTGCCGCTGGGCAACAACCCCGACGCCACCGTCGCCATCCCCATCACCCTCTTCATGGAGCTGTACGGCACCTCGCGGTCGGTGTCGCTCTCGGTGATGGCGCCCGACGCCGAAGGGATGAAGCGCGTGATGGACGCCGCCATCGCCGCCTTCCGGCGCATCCGCGGCCTCTCCGCGCAGGAGGACAACGACTTCGAGGTCTACTCCAACGACTCCATGCGCGAGACCTTCGACCAGCTGGCCGGCACGGTGACCGCGGCCAGCCTGATCATGTGCGCCTTCTCGCTCCTGGTCGGCGGCATCGGCGTGATGAACATCATGCTGGTGGCGGTGACCGAGCGGACCCGCGAGATCGGGCTGCGCAAGGCGCTGGGCGCGCGGCGGCTGCGGGTGCTGATGCAGTTCATCATCGAGGCGGTGCTGCTGGCCTTCTTCGGCGGTGCCATCGGCGTGGCGCTCGGCTACGGCGCCGCCTTCCTCGGGCAGTTCCTCGGCTTCCCCGCCCAGGTGCCGCTCTGGGCGGTGGGCGTCGGGCTGGGAGTCTCCTGCGGCGTCGGGCTCCTCGCCGGCATCTACCCGGCCTGGAGGGCATCGCGGCTCGATCCGGCGGTCGCCCTGCGCGACGAGTGAACCGAGGTCACCCCTCGTCGAGCAGGTCGGCCAGCCGGGCCGGCTCGAGCACCACCTTGAACTCCTTGGCGCCGTGGGAGGTGACCTGCTGCTCCCAGGAGGAGAGCCGCTGGCGGTAGGCCGCGGGGTTGGCGTTGTCCGCTGCCAGCCGCTTCACGTTCATCGCCACCACCCGCACGCCGGCCAGCTCGTTGGCGGCCAGGTCGCGCTTCACGCCGCGCGGCAGGTCCTCCTCCATGTCGCTGAAGACGACCATGGTCCGCCGGCCCGCCCCGGTCTCGCGCAGGTACTCCGCGCCGAGCATCATCGCGCCGCGGATGTCGGTGTGGAGAGCGCGCTCCGGGCGGCGGGCAAAGTCGTCGAGCTGGCTGGCGAAGGCGAGCTTCTGCGCGTTTGCCTTCGAGGGCCGCAGGTCGAGCTTCACGCTCGCCTCGACGTTGTTCTTGGTGTAGCTCTCGGCGTCGATGCGGATGACCACCAGCGTGTCGCCCGGCGTCAGCCTGGGCAAGAGCCCGCGCCGGATGACGTTGACCACCTCGGCTTTCTGATCGACGTAGGTGCCGGAGACGTCGACCAGCGCCACCACCGCATGCGCGTACTGGGCGCCGCTGGTGCAGGAGCCGCAGAGCGCGGCCAGGGCGAGGGCGAGCCGCTTCATCGGCGCACCCCGGGCCGCAGGGCGACGGCCTCGACGGCATCGGCTGCGCCCAAGGGGCGCCCGCTCCCGACCATCCGCTCGATCTGCAGCGGAATGACGATGTAGATGTCGTAGACGTGCCGCACCGCCTCGAAGAGGTAGCGGACGCAGTAGCCGAAGAGCCGCGAGACCATGCCGCCCAGGTTGAGCAGGCCGGCCAGGGCGCTGAGCACGATGTGGCCGCCGGTGGAGATCATCGTCTCCAGCGGGACCGCGACCATCGCCAGGATCCAGGGGAGGATGAAGCCGAGCACGGCCTGGCCGATGACCGGGATCCGCGAGGAAGCCGTCGCCGCCACAGTCGGTGCGCCGGCCAGCGACTGCCGCAGCGCGCTCGAGGAGTCGACGATCTGCTCGCGCAGCACCGCCAGCGAAGCCTCGATGCAGGCGAGCATGAAGAGGCCGCCCAGCGCGACGGCGAGGATCATCCGCCGCCGCGAGCGCGGCAGCAGCTCCAGCTTGGGGAAGAAGCTGGTGACGCCGAGCATCTCCATGGCGAAGATGCCCGCCGCCACCTCCATCAGCACCACCACCAGCGCGGCGACGGTGGCGACCGGCATGCCGCCGATGCGGCTTCCCGAAGGAACCAGCTCGCTCATCGGCAGCGCGATCAGGTTGAAGTTGACGAAGGCGCCGCCGATGGCCACCGCCAGCACCAGCACCGAGACGACGAAGAGCTGCGTCGAGGACCAGCCCAGCGCGCGGACCGCCTTCTCGTCCGCCTTGCGCACCTTCTCGTAAGACTCCATGTAGCCGTCGATGCGCTTGGTCGACTCCAGCGCGGTGACCACCGCCTTGGAGACCTCGCCGGCCAGCTTGGTCAGCTCCTTCCAGGCCGGCGCCATCGCGCCGAGCAGGCGGTGCCGCTTGGCGGTCGCGTCGCGGAAGTCCTGCAGCGCCTTCTTCTCGCCGGCGACCGCCGACTTGTGGATCTCCTCCAGCAGCTTCTGCACCACCCGGTCGCCGCTCTGCGGCATCTTTGCCACCGCGCTGACCGCGTCGCTCCACCCCGGCGCGGCCGGCGCCGACGAGGCGCACTCCTGGAAGTCGGCGTCGACCTTGGTCACCGCGTCGTCGATCTTGCGGTGCAGGTCGGGGTAGCGGGACAGCTCCTTGCCGAAAGCGCCCTCGATGCGGTGGAACTCGCGGCCGATCTTCGCCTCCAGATCGCCCCGGCCCATCTCGATGACCATCTCGCGATCGCGTCGCAGGACGCCCGCCGCCATCGCCCGGCACCAGCGCGCCGCGATGCGGAAGGCGCCGGCGAAGAGGTGCGCCACGGACTGCAGCGCCTTGTGCATCGGCGCGCGGGCCGCGTAGAGAAAGACCTGGCTCAAGATCCAGAGTGCGAGCAGCGATGCCGCGGGGTTCGCGGGCCACAGGTACAAGTGTTCCATCTCCATCTCCCTTCGTGGTTGGGTGGAACTCCTAGCGCGCGAGCGCCCAGTCGAGGGCGCCGCGGAGGCTCGGTTCGATACGGAGCTGCGCGAGGCGCACCTGGCGCCTCATTTTTCCGCGCCCCACGCGCAGCAGCGCTGCGGCGAGGAGATGCCTGGCTTCGTCTTTGACTCCGTCCCGGCGGAGCAGGTCGGCAAGGTCCAGCGTCACCGCGATCTGGCCCGGCTCCAGCTCGAGCGCCTGGCGCAAGAGCAGCACCGCCATCGGGCGCTGTCTCTTCTTGAGGAGCTGCGCCCGGCCGTCGAGCAGCGCCCGCACCCCGTCCGCCTTGCGGCCGGCCATCACTTGCTGGTTGGCGATCCGCTCCCAGTACTCGACGCGCTCCGGGAAGGTGTGCGCCGCCAGGGTCCAGACCGCGATCGCCTTGGGGACGAACCCCTGCGCGAGAAAGCCGTCGGCGGCCTGGTCGAAGGCCGCGCGAGATTCGTCCCACCGTCCGAGGCGCGCGAGGAGCGGCGCGATCCGGGTGCGCACCTGCACGTCACCCGGCTCAGCGTCCAGAACCTTCCGGTACCACTTGACCGCCTTGCGGATGCTCCCGCGGGCACGCGCCTTCTCGGCGGTGGCCAACGCGGTGGAGCGATCGTAGGGGCGGCGCCAGAAGAGCATCGGCGCAGCCTAGGGACCCGGGCATGAAGGTTGATAGGCCCGGGTCAGGGCCGAGGTCAGGTGCGCGCTCCCGGTGGTGAAGGATTGCACGGAGGGTGGCGCGGAACCGCCCGGGACCAGGATGGGTTTGCGTTCAGGGCGGCGGACTGCCCTGCGCTTGCTCGCTGCCAAACGTGCGGTGGCGCCCTAGCTTAGGGCATGTCAACCGAGAGCAAACGAGGCGAGGGAGCCGCTGAAGAGTTGGGCGGCAAGATCAAGAAGGTGGCCGGCCAGATCATCGGCAACGAGCAGATGGAGGCCGAGGGGCGCGCCAAGGAGCTGCAGGGCGAGGCCAAGCAGGAGGCCGCCAAGACCGTCGCGCGCGTCGAAGGCAAGGTCGACGAGGTCGTGGGCGCGGTGAAGAACCGCATCGGCGCCGTCATCGACAACGAGCAGATGCAGGTCGAGGGCAAGGTCAAGGAGCTGAAGGGCGAGGCCAAGCAGAAGGCCAACGAGTAGCTTCCGGCACTCAGGCGCGGACGGCGCCGAGCTTCTGCTGCGTGGCCGAGCGGACCTGGCTGCCCTCGAGGTCGAGCAGCCAGTAGCCTTCCTTGCCGCGCTCGGTGGAAGAGCCGGCGCAGAGCACGTTGCCGGCGCGGTGCCGCTGGTGGAGGTGGCCGCAGAGCACCGCCGCGGCCCCCCGGGTGGCCTCGAGGAGGGCGCGCCGCCCGCGCAGCTCGTGCCAGGGCCAGTCGCGCACCGGCGCGTGGTGGAGCAGCACCACCTTGCCGGAGAAGTCCTGCTGCAGCTCCCCGGGCTCGAGGCGGCCGCGGGTGATCACCGGCCAGCAGATCGGGCCGCAGGTGTCGAGGGCGACGAAGGGCGCGGGCAGCGGCCTGTGCGGAAAGTAAACTTCGTATAAAGTGTTGGCACGCCCGCCGATCGGGTAGCGGTCGTGGTTGCCGTGGATGCAGACCAGCCGCTCGCCCAGCGGGGCCAGCGCCTCGCGGGCCAGTGCGAATTCCTCCTCCATGGCGAGCTGGGTCAGGTCGCCGGTGCAGGCGACGAAGTCGGCCTGGAGCGCATCGGCGTCGCGGACGATCTGGCGCAGCTTCTCGAGCGCGTCGTCGTAGTCGCGGCCGCGGCCCTTCCACAGCTCGACCGTGGCCAGCGCGCGCAGGGGCCCCAGCTCGCGCAGCTTCCTCTCCCGCCAGCGCGGCAGCTGCACATGCGGATCGGAGAAATGCAGGACGCGGGTCAAGGCCGCTCCGCCACCGCGACCAGCCCGAGGCCGCCCAGCGCTTCCTCGATCTTGCCGACCCGCAGGCCGGCGCCTTCGAGCGCGGCCCAGAGCGTGTCGGGGGTGAAGCGGCCGTAAGCCTTGCTCGCCGTCCGCCAGAGCAGCGCGGTCAGGGCCCAGCGCGGATCGGGGAGGGCCCGGGCCAGCCCCAGCAAGGTGTGGCGCAGGCCGTCCTGCGGCTCGAGCAGCACCGCGCGCCCGCCGGGCCGCAGCACCCGGTGCACCTCGCGCAGCGCCGCCGCCCGATCGGAGAGGAGGTAGAGCACGCTATGGAAGGTCACCGCGTCCAGCGTGCCGCTGCGGAAAGGCAGCGCGGCCGCGTCGAGACAGGCGAGGGGCAGCCCACGCTTGCGCGCGCGCCGCAGCATCGGCAGCGCGGAGTCGCCGCCGATGACGCCGGGGCCGGCCGCGTCGCGCAGGTGGACGGTCGAGTTCCCCGGGCCGCAGCCGAGGTCCAGCACCCGGCGCGCGCCCGGCGGAAGCTCCGCCGCCATCTGCGCGCAGTGCTCCTCCCAGACCGGCGCGCTGGTGAGCAGTTCGTAGGGCAGGGAAGCGAGCTCGAAGAGGATGCTGGACCGCACCGATGCTCTTTACCAGAGTGAAGGCCGCGCCGCCGTCCGCCGGTTGGGTTATGAAGCAGGCGCCATGGGACTCCTCGACAAGCTCAAGCCGCAAGCGCCCGTTGTCCGCCCCACCGATCTCAACCTCGGAGACGACGGCAGCCTCCGCATCCGCTGGGACGACGGCAAGGACTCGAGCTTCGCTCCCAAGTGGCTGCGGGCGCGCTGCCCCTGCGCCGAGTGCGTCGAGGAGTGGAGCGGCAAGCGCGTGGTCGGCGACGCGCAGGTGAAGGACGACGTCCGGCCCCGCGGCATGCACCAGGTGGGACGGTACGCGATGCAGATCGACTGGAGCGACGCTCACTCGACCGGGATCTACTCCTGGGACTACCTGCTCAAGCTGCGCAACGAAGCCTGAAAGCAAGCAGCGGGGAGGCAGTTCGGTTAAGCTGCAGGCATGCTCCGCGCGGCGCTCCTCGCCATCCTGCTTCCGGCCTGCACCGCGGGCGTGGCGGCCGGCGCCGCGGTCACCACCGGCGCCGCGGTGGGGCTTTCCGCCGTCCAGCGCAAGGCGGGCGGGTGCTACGCCGACTGCACCGGAGGCACCACCTGCAATCCACGCAACGGCCTCTGCGAGCGGATGCCCTGCGACGGCCGGTGCGGCGCCGACCAGCACTGCGTCACCTCCTTCTCCGAGAGCACCTGCGTCGCCGGGGCGCCCTCCGACGTGGTCAGCAGCGCCCCGGGCTCGCAGAAGATCGTGCCCGTGCTGCAGCCGGCGGCGATGCCCAGCGGCCCGCCGCAGATCATCCCTGCCGCCGAGCTGAATCCGCCTTCGCACAAGTAAGCCGGGCGCACTGAATGAACATTCACTCAGTCGCTTGACGCGACGGGCCGCCGCTGTTACCTACCGCGCCCGCCAACTGCCTGGAGGTTCCCATGGCTGCTCGTCCCGGCCGCCGCGTCGCCATCGTCGCCGGCCTGCGCACTCCCTTCGTCAAGTCCGGCACTGCCTTCAAGGACCTCTCCGCGTTGGAGCTGGGACGGCAGGTGGTCTCGGAGCTGGTCCAGCGGGCGGAGATCCCGGCCGGCGTCATCGACCAGCTGGTCTTCGGCACGGTGGTCCCGTCGGTGCAGATGCCCAACATCGCCCGCGAGGTCGCGCTCGCCGCCGGCCTGCCCAAGACGCTCGACGCGTACTCGGTGACCCGCGCCTGCGCCACCAGCATCCAGGCGCTGACCAACGCGGCCGACGCCATCGCCCTGGGCGAGATCGACCTGGCCATCGTCGGCGGCGCCGAGGCGCTCTCCGACATTCCCATCGGCTATTCGCGGCCGGTGGCGCAGGCGGTGGTGGCCGCCGCGAAGGGCCGCAACCTCATGGAGAAGCTGCAGGCCTTCCACGAGGTCTCGGCCAAAGACCTGCTGCCGGTGCCGCCGGCCATCGCCGAATACTCGACCGGGCTCTCCATGGGCGAGAGCGCCGAGAAGATGGCCAAGGAGAACGGCATCACCCGCGAGGCGCAGGACGCCTGGGCGCACCGCTCGCACTTCCTCGCCGCGCAGGCGTGGGAGGCGGGCAAGTTCTCGAAAGAAGTGATGCGCGTCGTCACCGGGCGCAACTTCGACAAAGTGGTCGCCGAGGACAACATCGTCCGCAAGGACTCGAAGCTCGACGGCTACGCGAAGCTGAAGCCGGTCTTCGATCGCAGGTACGGCAGCATCACCGCCGCCAACTCCTCGCCGCTCACCGACGGCGCCGCCGCGCTCATCATCTGCTCCGAGGAGCGGGCGCGCGAGCTGGGCCTCAAGCCGCTGGGCTTCTTGCGCGCCTATGCCTACGCCGCCGTCGACCCGGCCTGGCAGCTCCTGCAGGCGCCGGCCTTCTCCGCGCCCAAGGCGCTGCAGCGGGCGGGGATGAAGCTGTCGGACATCGACCTGGTCGAGATCCACGAGGCCTTCGCCGCGCAGGTGCTCTCCAACTTGCAGGCCTGGGCCTCGAAGAAGTTCGCCGACGAATACCTGGGGGGCGCCGCGCCCATCGGCGAAGTTCCCGACGAGAAGCTGAACCCGCGCGGCGGCAGCATCTCGCTCGGGCACCCGTTCGGCGGCACCGGCGCGCGCCTCGTGCACCAGGCGCTGCGCGAGCTGGCGGAGAAGGACAAGAACACCGCGCTCGTTTCCGTCTGCGCCGCCGGCGGGCTGGGCGCGGCCTGCATTTTGGAGAGGACCTGATGGGAACGTTTCGCATCGACGTGGGCCAGGACGGCGTGGCGCTGCTCCTCATGGACGTGCCCGGCGAGAGCGCCAACACGCTGCGCGCCGACTTCCAGGACGAGTTCGAGCAGGCCTTCAAGACCCTCGCCGACGACGGCGCGGTCAAGGCCATCGTCTTCGCCTCGGCCAAGCCCGACAGCTTCGTCATGGGCGCCGACCTCGAGATGCTGGCCCGGGTGAAGACCCAGGCCGAGGCCACGGCGCTGGCGCGGGGCGGGCAGCAGGCGATGCAGCGGCTCGAGGATCTGGGCAAAAAGAAGCCCATCGTCGCCGCCATCCACGGGCCGGCGCTGGGGGGCGGGCTCGAGCTCGCCCTCGCCTGCACCTACCGCATCGCCAGCGACGACAAGAAGACGCAGCTGGGCCAGCCCGAGGTGCAGCTCGGCCTCCTGCCCGGCGCGGGCGGGACGCAGCGGCTGCCGGCGCTGATCGGCATCGCGCAGGCGCTCGACCTCATCCTCGCCGGCAAGTCGGTGAAGGCGTCCAAGGCGAAGAAGCTCGGCCTCGTCGACGAGGTGGTGCCGAAGCCGATCCTGATCGAGATCGCCCGCAGGCGCGCCCGGGAGCTGGCCGACGGCACGCTGCGGCCGGAGCGCAGCAAGCTCGACTTCAAGCACGGCCTGCCCCGGTTCCTGCGCTCCATCGCCGACCCGGAGGTGCTGCAGTCGGTGGCGCTGGAGGAGAATCCGGTCGGGCGCAAGATCCTCTTCCAGCAGGCGAAGAAGGCGCTGGTGGCGAAGACGCGCGGCCACTACCCGGCGCCCGAGAAGGCGCTGGAAGCGGTGCGCATCGGCGTCGAGAAGGGCGCCGAAGAGGGCTACCGCGCCGAGGCGACCCTCTTCGGCGAGCTGGTGGTCAGCGAGGTCTCGCGGCGGCTGGTGGAGATCTTCTTCGCCACCCAGGCGCTGAAGAAGGACGCCGGCGTCGACGAGGCGGGCGTCAAGGGCCGCAAGGTGGGGAAGATCGCCATGCTCGGTGCCGGGCTGATGGGCGCGGGCATCGCCTACGTGACGGCGGAGGCGGGCATCCCGGTGCGCCTCAAGGACCAGGACGACGCGGCGCTGGGCCGCGGCTTCAAGCAGATCGCGGGCATCCTCGACGAGAAGGTCAAGCGGCGCCGCCTCAGCCGCCGCGAGCGCGAGGACAAGCTGGCGCTGGTGACCGGCACCACCGATTACAGCGGCATGCGCAATGCCGACGTGGTGGTGGAAGCGGTCTTTGAAGATCTCAAGGTCAAGCACGCCGTCCTGCGCGACGTCGAGAGGGAAGCGCCCAACGCCATCTTCGCCTCCAATACCTCTTCCTTGCCGATTGGAAAGATTGCCGAAGGCGCGCAGCACCCCGAGCGCGTCATCGGCATGCACTTCTTCTCGCCGGTCCAGAAGATGCCGCTCCTGGAGGTGATCCGGGCGCCCAAGACCTCGCCGGAAACGGTCGCCACCGTGGTGGCGCTGGGCAAGAAGATCGGCAAGACCGTCATCGTCGTCCACGACGGGCCGGGCTTCTACACGAGCCGCATCCTCGCGCCCTACGTCAACGAGGCGGCCTTCATCTTCAACGACGGCGCCGCCATCGAGGACCTCGACCGGGCGCTGGTCGAGTTCGGCTTCCCGGTCGGTCCGATGCAGCTTCTCGACGAGGTGGGCATCGACGTCGGCGCCAAGGTCGCGCACATCATGCACGAGGCCTTCGGGGCGCGGCTGGCCCCGCCGGCCGGCTTCGAGAAGCTGGTCGAGGGCGGGCGGCTGGGGCGCAAGGCGAAGAAGGGCTTCTACCGGTATGGCGAGGAGAAGGGCCCCAAGCGGGTGGACGAGAGCGTCTACGCGGTCACGCCGCAGGGCTCGCGCCGCAACTCACCTCCGGCTGCCGAGATCGCCGAGCGCTGCGTCCTGCAGATGGTCAACGAGGCCGCGCTCTGCCTCGGCGAAGGGATCCTGCGCTCGCCCCGCGACGGCGACATCGGCGCCGTCTTCGGGCTTGGCTTTCCGCCCTTCCGCGGCGGGCCCTTCCGCTACGCCGACACCCTCGGCGCCGCGCCGGTGGTCGAGCGGCTGCGGCGGTACCAGGATCGCTTCGGCCTGCGCTTCGCGCCGGCGCCGAAGCTGCTGGAGCTGGCGGCGAGCGGCGGCAAGTTCCACCGGTAGCTCACCGCGCGCCCTTCGGCAGGAGGAAGTAGTCGAGCGGCACGTGGCCCACCTCGACCTGCCGCGGCCCCTGCAGCTGGGCGGCGAGCTTTGCGTGGGTGGTGGACTGGCGCAGGTCGTCCGCCGCCTCGGCGCTGAGGAGGATCTGGTCGGGCTCGGCGATGTCCTCGCCCAGCTTGAAGGCGATGTTGACCTGATCGCCGAAGGCGTCGTCGGCGAGCTCGAGGATGCGCCCGAAGCCGATGCCGATGCAGAGCCGCACCTGCGCGTCGGCGGAGCAGCCGGCGTTGAGCTGCTCCGCCCCGTGCAGCATCGCCTGCGCGCAGGCCGCCGCGGCACCCACGGTGTCGAAGAGGGCGAAGAGGTTGTCGGCGGCGGTCTTGAGGAAGCGGCCGCCGTGGCGCGCAAAGAGGTTCTCGCCGAGGTGGTGCGCCTTCTGGAAGAGGGCGAGGAAGTGGAGGATGCCGCGCGACCGGGTGATGCGGGTGAAGCCCGACATGTCCGAGATCAGCACCGCGCGGACCCGGCCGTCCCTGGCCCAGAGCGTGTCGCTGAGGGCTTGATTGCTGCCCTCGTCGGTGAAGCTCCAGGCGTCGAGGTGGCGGTAGAGCTCCCCGCGCGGCATCGGCTTGTGCGCCATCTCAGCCCTCCAGGGTTTTGCGCAGCTGGTCGAGACGGGGGAGGGCGGCATCCTTGGCCGAGAGCAGCGGCTCCTGCAACGGCCAGTCGATGCCCACCGAGCTCCAGAGGACGCCCACTTCGTCGGCCGGATCGTAGAAGTCGGTGCACTTGTACTCGACCTCGGCGGTCGCGCTCAGCACGCAGAAGCCGTGGGCGAAGCCGGGCGGCACGAAGAGCTGGCGGAAGTTCTCCCCGGAGAGCGTGGCCGCGGTCCATTTGCCAAACGTCTTCGCGCCCGGGCGGAGGTCCACCGCCACGTCGAAGATCTCCCCCTGGACGGCGCGCACCAGCTTTCCCTGCGGCCGGGCGCGCTGGGCGTGCAGCCCGCGCAGCGTGCCGCGCTGGGAGCGGGAGTGGTTGTCCTGCACGAAGTCGCAGGCGATGCCGCCGGCGCGGTATTTCCGGGCGTGGAAGGTCTCGAGGAAGAAGCCGCGGGCGTCGCGAAAGACGTCGGGCTCCACCAGCAAGACTCCGGGCAGCGCGGTCTCGATGAACTTCAGGGGTCACCTCTCGAAGCGGTAGCCGTGCCCGCGCACGGTGAGGAAATGCTGCGGCTCCTCGGCGTTTTCCTCCAGCTTCACCCGCAGCGAGCGCACGAAGTTGTCGACCGTGCGCGGCGTGCCCTCGTACTCCGCTCCCCAGCAGCGCGCAAGGAGGTCCTCGCGGGAGAGGGCCCGCCCGCCGGAGGTGAGGAAGAGCCGGAGCACCTTGAACTCCTGCGGGCTGATCTCCACCGGCTCGCCGCGGCGCTGCACCCTCTGGCGGTCGAGGTCGACCTCGACGGCGCCGAACTTGAAGAGGGCGCCCTTCTCCGCGGGCGCCGGGCGGCGCCGCAGCAGGGCCTCGACGCGGGCGAGCAGTTCGCCCAGGCCGAAGGGCTTCGCCAGGTAGTCGTCGGCGCCCAGCTTGAGACCCAGGATCTTGTCGCCCTCCATGCCCTTCGCCGTGAGCATGAGCACCGAGGCGGTGGACCCGCGCCGGCGCAGCTCGCGCAACACGTCGTAGCCGTTGCGGTTGGGGAGCATGACGTCGAGCAGCACCAGGTCCACCTCGGGCTCCAGCGCCATGCGCAGCCCGATCTCGCCGTCCTGCACCAGCGTCACCTCGTGGCCTTCCTTGCGCAGGTTGACCCGCAGGCCCAGGGCGATGGCGCGGTCGTCCTCGATGATGAGCAGGCGGGCCATCTCAGGAGGCCGCCGGCAGGAGGACCCGGAAGGTGCTGCCCTCTCCGACCCGGCTCTCCACCTCGATGCGGCCCCCGTGCGCCTCGACGATCTTCTTGCAGATGGCGAGGCCGAGGCCGGTGCCCTCGGTCTGGCGCGAGAGCAGGTCGTCGCCGCGGTAGAAGCGCTCGAAGATGCGCTTCTGGTCCTTGGGGCGGATGCCGCTGCCGTTGTCCTCCACCTCGATGGCGACGTTCCTTCCCGCCCGGCGCGCGCGCAGCCGGATGCGCTTCTCGTCGCCAGTGTACTTGACGGCGTTGTGGAGGAGGTTGAGCACCACCTGCGCCATCGCCTCGCGGTCGACGTCGAGGCGCGGCAGCTGCGGCTCGAGGTCGGTCTGGTAGGTGGCCGAGAGCTGCTGGGCGCGGTAGGCGGTGCCGATCTCGTCGAGCAGCGCCGGCACCTCGGTGGGCTGCTTCTTCATCATCCGCCGCCCGCTCTCGAGGCGCGACCAGGAGAGCAGCCTCTCCACCAGCCGGGAGAGCCGCTCCGATTCGGTCACCAGCAGCTCCATGCACTCGCGCTCCTCTTCCGGGCTCCCGGCGCGGCCGTCGCGGAGCGTCTCGGCGAACATGCGGACGCTGGTGAGCGGCGTGCGCAGCTCGTGGGAGATGTTGGCGACGAAGTCGGTCTTGAGCCGCGAGAGCTTGTAGGCGCGCCGCATCTCGCGGATGGTCAGGCCGAAGCCGAGCCCGATGCCGCCGTAGAGCAGGAGCAAGAGGCCGATGTAGAGCGTCCGGTTGCGGAAGACGAGCGCCGCGGCGGGGTCGCTGCCGGGAAGCTCGGCCACCAGCGTGTAGCCTTCCAGCGGCGCCCCCAGCCCGACCCGCCCGACCGCGGTGGCGTTGGCGCTGCCCGCCTCGGCGACGATGCGCTTGAGCGCCGCGAGGCCGCCCTCGCGCGGCGGCAGCAGGTGGAAGCCAGCGTGGTCGTGGGGGAAGCGCGCGCTGCCGATCTGGGGAACTTCCGCCTGGAGCGCGTCCGGATCGATCCGCGCCAGCAGCGTCCGCTCGCCGACGGGCCCCACCGCGCGGATGAGGGCCCAGGCGCGCCGGTCGCCCTGTCCCTCGACGCTGGCGAAGAGGTGCCCGCCGATGGGGAGCAGCACCGCGCGCCGGGCGGCCTCCTCGAGCCCCGGCGGCACCCGGACCAGCGCTTCGGCAGAGGCGACCAGCGGGTCGTGGCCGCCACGGGCGAGGGTGTCGGCGGCGCGGTCGAGGCGGGCGGCGACGTCGCCCTCGAGGAGGCGCAGGCGCGACTCGTACTCGTCCGCCAGGCGGCGCTCGACCGCGGCGCGCTCGTTGGCGACGGCCACCACGCCGAACGCCACCAGCGCCACGCTGGGCAGGAGCATGCCGCACAGCAGCCAGACGAAGGCGCGGCGGAATTCGATGTATTCGCTGGCTTCCGCCATCGCTGCTCTTTTCTTACACCCGGGTTGGTGGTACGTGCGCGGCCGAATGGCGAGGAAGACAGAGACCCGACGGGAGACTCCGGCAAAGGCGCCCACCACCTTGCTGGGCAAGGCGCGCTGGATGCTCGAGTTGGGCGACGTCCGCCGGGCGCGAGAGCTTGCCGGCCAGGCCGCGGGCGCGGGCTCCGAGGCGGACAAGGAGGAAGCCCGCGCGCTGCTCGAGCGGCTGGCTCCCGACCGCGTGATCTTGCTGGCCGCTGCCGCGGTGCTGGCGCTCATCCTGGTGGCGACGTGGATCGCGATCTTGCGCGGGTAGGCAGGCCTCAGGCGTCAGGCCTCAGGCTAGAGTCCTTCGGACCCCCCCCAAAAAAACAATTAATTTTTTTCGAGGTTTCGCGGACAGGGCTCCGCCGATGCGGTCCAGGAGCGACGAGCCTGTGGGGCGCGGAGCTGGCTACGCCGGGCTGTCGCCGTGGCAGCGGCGCAGAAAGCCGCAACCCAGCTCGCGGCAGCGCGCTGGTTCGACCTTGGGCCAGACGCCGCTGCTGCGGCCGTGGGCGATGGAGGCCGCCGCCTCCAGCAGCCGGGTGCGGATGGCCGGCAGATTTGCGGCGGGTCGTTCGACGTACGGTGCGCCCTTGCTCCGCAGGAAGACGATGCCGGTGCGGATCGGCAGCGCGCCCTGCACCAGCTCGGACGCGGCCAGCGCGTAGGCGTCGAGCTGAACCGCATAGCGGGACGGATCGCGCGCCTGCGACAGCTTGTAGTCCACCACGGTGGCGGCGTCGTTCTCGAGGAGGAGCGCGTCGATCTGTCCGCGCAGCAGCAGCTCGGGTGAGCCCGGTGCCGTCAGCCGCAGCGTGAAGGGGCGCTCGCGCTCGAGGTGCTCGGGCCGCGCGGCAGCCATGCGCTTGCCGAGGGGCGAGTCGAGGAAGGCGCAGGCGGAGTCGAGCACCTGGTTGTGCTCCACCGGATCTTCACCCTCCAGCGCGAGCAGGCGCTCGAGCTCCGCCCGCCGCCGGGCTCCGTCGAGCTGCAGCGGCGCGAGCTCCAGCAGGCGGTGCGCCAAGGTGCCGAGGGCGGCAGCGGCCGCGCCCGGCTCGGGTCCCAGCGGATCGGGCAGCTGCGGCTCCCGGTCAGGGCGCTCCTCGAGGCGCAGCTCGTGCAAGAGCTGGTAGCGGCGCGGGCAGGCCGCCGCGTCGGCGATCTGGGTGACCGGCGCCGAGACGCTGCCCGGCAACCGCGAACCGCTCGAGAGGATGCGCTGCACCTCGGGATGCTCGGCCGGCGGCAGATCCGCAAGGAGCTCCGGATCGACTGGCGCGCGCTCCGGCGGGGCCTCGGACCCAGGTCCGCTGTCGCGCAGGATCCGGAGCAGCCCGCGCTGCGCGGCCTGGTCCGAGATCTGATCGAGCCAGCCGCGCCACGACTCCTGCTGTCTCGCGGTCCGGCCCGAGAGCACCACCAGGTCCCGCGCCCGGGTCACCGCCACGTAGAGCAGGCGCCGCGACTGCGACATCTCGCGCTCCAGCTTGCGATCGGCCACGGCCCTGCCGTGCGTCCCCCAGCGGCGCTTTCCGTCGGCGCCGCGCGCTTTGAGGGCGAGGCCCAGGTCGGGCTCGAGGAGCACGCGCTCGGGGCCGGCCTGCGCCGATGGCGTCGCGCATTCGGGTACGAAGACCACCGGGAACTCGAGCCCCTTGGCGGCGTGCACGGTGAGCAGCCGCACCGCATGCGGATCGCGCTCCTCGACCACTGGCGCCTCCGCCTCGCGCGCCTCTTCGCCAGCGAGCGTGCGCAGCACGGAGAGGAAGGCGCGCACCCCGTCTCCCCGCAGCTCGGCGGCCCGCGCCAGCGAGACCAGCTTCTCGATGTTGGCGGCGGCCTGCTCGCCGTAGAGGCCGCCGGCGCAGGCGGCCGGGTAGTCGGTGGCGGCGAGCGCGGCTTCGAGCAGCGCGGCGGGGCCCAGCCGGTCCACCTCGCGCTGCAGCGTGGCGAGGAGCGGCAGGAGCCGCGCGACCACTTCGGCGTCGTCGGGCGCGAGCGGCGGAGGGCGGTGGAGCGCGCGGACCTGGAGCCCGCGCGCATCGTCGGCCCGCGCCAGCAACGCCAGCCCGTCGTCCGAGACCGGCCCCAGCGGCGAGCGCAGGACCGCCGCCAGCGCCAGCGCGTCGTCGGGGTCGGCTGCCACCGTCAGGAGCGCGACCAGGTCGACCACCTCGCGCGCCTGGTGAAAGCCGCGGCCCTTGTAGACGAGGTGCGGGATGCGCCGCCGCAAGAGCGCGCGGCGGAAGGCTTCGAGGTTGGTGAACCGGCGCAGCAGGATGGCGATGTCGCCGCCGCGCACCGGCCGGGGCTGCTCGCCTGCACCGAAGACGCGCTCGGCGGCGTCCGGCGCCAGCAGGGCGGAGATGCGCCGCGCCACCTGCTCGGCCTCCGCCTCGACGCCGGCGCCCTGGATGTCGAGCAGCTCGGCGCAGCAGGGCGCGCCTTGGGGACGGAAGGCGGTGAGCGCGTCGTCGGCGGAGAAGGGCGTGTCGAAAGGCCGGTTCGCCGCCGAGAGCGCCCGTCCGAAGAGCAGGTTTTGGAAGTGGACCAGCGCCGGCTGCGACCTGCGCGACTGGTTCAGGACATGCCGCTCGGCGCCCTGTGCCAGCATCCGCCCGGCAAAGGCCTGCGCGCCGGCGACGTCGGCGCCGCGGAATTCGTAAATGGATTGCTTGCGGTCGCCGACCACGACCAGGGCAGGGTCGCCCGGAGCACCGCCCCTTTTGCCGTCGCCACAGAGCTGCGCGAAGAGTTCGAGCTGCGGGCGGCTGGTGTCCTGGAATTCGTCGACCAGCAGCACCCCGAGGCGCTGCCGCTCGGAGTCCCTGGCGGAGGGGTGCTGCACGAGGAGGTCGCGGCAGAGGCGGGTGAGGTCGTCGAAGTCGAGGACGCCCGCCCGCGCCTTCTCTTCCTGCTGCTTCCCTGAGGCGAGACCCGCGAGGAGGGCGAGGTCGAAGGCCAGCTCGGCGCCGCGCACGCCGGCGTCGGCGTCGAGGACGGCTTCGAAGGCGGCCTTGGCGGTGCCCACCACCTCGGCGAGCGGCCCGACGCGGCCGGGAAGCCGGGAGAACGCGCCGCGGAGGAAGGGCCAGGCCGAGGCCAGCTCGCCGGGGCCAGAGCGGAGGGCCTCGGGCCGGAAGACCGCCAGCGCCTCGGCCGCCGACTGGATGGCCTTGCCGCCGCCCCGCGCCAGCTGCACCGCCGCGCGCAGGGCTTCCATCGAGGCGAGCAGCTCGCGCCGGGCGCGGGCGTCGTCGTCGCGGGCCGCTGCGGGAGAGAGGCCGCGCGTCTCGTCGACCACCTGGCGCGCGGTCTTGCCTCCCTCACCGAGGGTGGAGAGCAGCGCCACCAGCTCGTCGGCGAGTCCGCTGCCGAAGTCGCCCTGGGCGCGCAGCCCCATCTCGGTGCAGAGCCGGCGGGCGGCGCGCTCGGCGTCGGGGCCCAGCGCGCCTTCGAGGGCCCGCAGGGAGACGGTCTCGCAGGCCTCGCGCAGGAGGCGGCGCCCCTGCGCTTCGTCGAGGAGCGTAAAGCCCGGGTCGATGCCGGCCGCCGCCGCGTGGCGCCGGAGGATCTGTCCGCAGAGGCTGTGGATGGTGCCCATCTGGGCGAGGCCCAGATCGCGGCGCACCTTGCGCCAGAAGGCGGCGTCCGGCGCGGCCGGTGCGCCGCCGGGGCCGCCCAGCGCGGAGAGCTCGCCGCCGCCTTCGGCCAGCGCATCGACGCGCTGCCGCAGGCGGCCCTTCAGCTCCGCCGCCGCCTTTTCGGTGAAGGTCACCGCCCACAGCCGCGATGGCTGGAGCGGCGCCTCGCGCCCGATGCCGCCCAGCAAGTGCAGGCAGAGCGTGACCAGGCTGTGGGTCTTGCCGGTGCCCGCGCCCGCCTCCACCACCGCGCTGCCCAGCGCGGAGGAGAGCGAGGCTGCTCGACCCGTGGGCAGCTCAGGCACGGGGCACCTCGCCGCCGTTCTCGTCGGGATCGGTGGGGAGCGCCACCAGCCTGCAGACGGGCTTCAGGTCGCAGAAGCTGCAGTCCAGCGGCCGCACCTCGAAGAAGCCGCCGCGCATCTTGCCGACGCGCTCGAAGACGGCGTTGGCGAGGTTGGGCTTATTGAGCGCCGCGCGCCGGGCCGGGTCGAGCTCCAGCAGCGCCTCGACGTCGACCTTGGCCTTGGCCAGCGTGTCGGTGCGCCTGGCGCTGCGGATGGAGACGTACTGCGCGTCGACGGTGGCGAGCGGCTCGCGCTGGCGCAGGAGCGCGGCGTAGATGGCCAGCTGGAACTCGGGCGCGAGCAGCGTGTCGGGTCGGAGCTTGCGCCGCAGCGACTCGATGCGGCTCGACTTGTAGTCGAGGACGACCAGGGCCGGGCCGACGCGGTCGATGCGGTCGACGGCGCCGCGCACGTAGACGTCGGCTCCTCCGTCGGGCGCCGGAAGGCGCAGCGCCGGCCAGGAGCCGGGCTCGTCGAAGCCGAACTTGCGCTCGAGCTCCAGCGGCTCGGCGCCCGTCTCCGTTTCCACCAGCGCCACCAGGTCGTCGAGGAGCGGTCCGCGCTGCAGCTCCCAGAGCACGCGGTTGCCGACGTGCTCCTCCTCGGCGAAGGCGGTCATCTCCGCCTGCGACAGCTCCCGCAGGAGCGCGAGCTCCTCCGGTACGCCCCGGAGCGGAAGCCGCCGCTCGTCGCGCAGCTGCCGGAAGAAGCGCTCCAGGCAGCGGTGGAGCAGGGTGCCGCGCTCGCGGACGCCCAGCTCGGTGTCGTCCTGCTCGTCTTCCTCGAGGCGCAGGAGCCGGTGGCCGAAGGTGCGGAACTGGCATGTGGCGTGCTCTTCGAGCTGCCGTGCCGAGACCGGCGCGTCGGGCCCGAAGGCAAACTGCCTGCCGCAGAGATCCTGCGCCGCACCGGAGAGGCGCCCGGAGAACCGGCCCGGCTCGATCTCGCGGATGAAGGCGCGCACGCGCTCGCGGTCGGCCTGGGCGGCGCGGGCGATGCGCTGCAGCCGCGGCAAGAGCGCCGAAGCGGCGACGGCGGCCAGCAGGCCGCGGGCGGCGGCCGCGTCGGGAGGCGGGCTGACGCGGAAGGCGGGCTCGGCGAAGGCGTCGAGGGCCGCGCGGGCCAGCAGGTCCGACGCGCCCGCGCACGCCTGCGGCAGCGGAATGGCGGCGATGGGCACGCCCTCTCCCGCCGAGCGTCCGAGAGCGCGCGCGGCCTCGTCGACGAAGGGAGACCGCAGCGCCTCGCGACCCTGCGCGTCGGCCCGCGCCCAGAGGAGCGTCACCGAGGCGCGCGCCGAGGCCAGCGCCAGGTGGAAGAGGAGCGGCTCCTCGGCTTGCCGCGAGGGCAGCACCGCCTGGTCCTGTCCCTCCGCGGGCGGCGCACGGAAGACGGGCCGCTGTGCCGCGCGGTTCACCGCCCGCCGGTCCTCGTCGGAGAGCAGCGGATCCGCCGCCGGGCGCGCCGGCAGCTCGCCGTCGACCAGCCCGGCCACCAGCAGGTGATCGAACGATCGCTCGGGCACCTCGCGCAGCTCGACCAGGTGGACCGCGCCGCCGCGGGCGCCCCTGGGCGGCAGCGAGGCGTCGGCGAGCACCGCGGCGAGGAGCCGCGCCCAGTCGGCCCGTGGGAACTTGCGCTCGCCGAGCCCGACCTGCGCGGCGCCGCGGGCGAGCCCGGTGCAGGCGTCTTCCAGCGCGCGCAGCGCTGCCTGATCGCGGCCGAGCGCCGCCGCCACCGCCCGCGCTAGATCGGGCCCGGCCTCTTCCGGCTCGGGCGTGCGCAGGCGCCGCGGCAGGCCCCACTGGGAGAGGAGCGTGAGCAGGGCCGCGCCGTGGTCGCGCAGCGTCGCCCGCAGCGGCAGCCGGCGCAGCGCCCCGAGGGCCCGCTGCACGCGCGCCGCCGTCTCCTCCACCGCGAGGGTGGGCTGGCCCTTCTTCTTCCGCCGCGCGGCCAGCGCCGCCAGCCGCGCCGCGTAGCCGCCGTCGGTCTTGTCGTCGCGGACGTGGGCCTCGCGCAGGCAGCGGGCCAGCGCCTGCGGGGGCAGCCGCTCGCCGTCCTCGCGCAAGAAAAGCAGCCGCGACGAGAGCACGTCGATGAGCGCCTCGCGGGGAAAATCTTCTTCCGCCAGGGCGAGCAAGTGGAGCGCGAGCCGCACCGGCGCCGCCGGCAGCGCCGGCCGGCCCCGCCGTTCGCGGAAAGGGATGCCCAGCCGGTCGAGGGCGGCCGAGAGCTCTTCGGCGACCCCTCCGGCGAGGGTGCGCGCCGCCACCGCGATGGACTCCGGCAAAGCTCCCGCCGCGATCAGCCCAGCGCACCGCCGCGCCACCTCCCGCGCCTGCGCCGAGGGGGAGGCGCAGGAGACCAGCTCGACCGGCCCCTCCTGCGCCTCGCCTTCGAGCGCGAAGAGTCGCTGCAGGAAAGGCGCGAGCAGCCCCGCCGCCGGGTCGACCAGCTCCAGCTCCGGGCCGTCGCCCAGCTTCTCGAAGGCGCGCAGCGTGGGCTCGAGCGCCTCGGTCAGCTCGGGCTTTCCGCTCGACCAGGGCAGCCGCACCCGCACCCGCAGCCGCGCGGAGAGCGCCGCCAGCAGCCGGAGGCGCAGCGGCGTCCAGTCGAGGATGCCTTCGAACTGCACCTCTCCGGCGCGGGCGAGAAAGGGCGGCAGCGCCCCTTTGCGCTCGAGCGCCTCGACCGCGAGCCGGACCGCACGCTGCGGCTCGACCAGCCCCGCCGCGTCGAGCAGCTTGCGCGCGGCGAGCAGGGTGCGCGCCAGCGCCGCCACCCGCTCGGGGACGTCGAGGGCGACCAGCTCCGCCGGATCGAGCAGCCCCTGCGTCAGCGCCGAGAGCAGGTCTCCGAGCGCGCGCGCATACCCCGGCTGCTCGCGGATGCGGAAGAAGGGCCCCTGCGAGTGCTCCCGCGCCGCCTCGCGCAGCGCCAGCAGCAGCGCCTCGGGGGAAGCGGGCGCCGGGCACCCGCCGGCCTTGCGCGCCTCGCGCACCAGCTCGCGCTCGAGGTCGGCGAGGCTGCAGGCCACCTTCCCCGCGACGAACCCCTGCGCCCGGGCCAGCTGCAGGAGCCGCTCCTCGACGCGGGCCGCGTCGGGAAGCACGCTGACCCGCGGTCCGCGGCGCCTGGGCAGGTCGGCGAAGGTGAGCTGGGAGGGCATCTTCCCCGTCGTAGCACGGGGGTCCGACAAACCGGCGCGGCCTATTTCGCCGGAGCCGCCGGCTCCGCGGCGGGAGCAGCCGGCGGGGCCGGAGCGGCGGCCTTCTTCTGCGGCGGCTTGACGCTGGCCATGCCCCAGATCGACTTGCGGGCATCGCCGAACATCTTCGCGATGCGCGGCGAGGTCTCCGCCGGAACTTCCGCCCACGGCCGGATGGCGAGGGCCCGCTTGAACTGGTCGTTCGCCTCGGCGGTCTTGTTGGTCTCGGAGTAGATGAGGCCGCGGTAGATGAGCACCTGGACGGTCTCGTCCTCGTTGTCCTTGGCGGCGGCCTCCGCCTGCTGCAGCTCCGCCAGCGCGGCGTCGAGGTCCAGCTTCTGGTAGAGGCGCTGCGCCGCGGCCAGGTGCGCGCTGGGCGCGGAGGCGGTGGCGGCGTCGGTAGAATCGGCGCGGGCCGGGGCGGCAAGGAGGAGGGCGGCGGCGGCGAGAAAGAGGCGCATGGCAGCAAGGCTAGCAGACGGCGCGCGGTCTGGCGAAAGGGAAGTAGCGAGGGGCGGTCCGCGAGGATAAGGTCCCGCGCATGCGGACCGGGACAGCCTGCAGTGCGCTTGCTGCGCTGTTCGCCCTCGCGGCGTGCGACAGGCTGCCCGGCATCGCCCGCCGCGGCGCGGACGTCCGCGGGCCACCGCCCTTGGCGATGGGGCCGTGGCTGCTCGACCCGGGAGCGGCCAACATGACCGTGGCCTGGACCACCGACGCGCCCGCGGTGGGACGGATCTGGTACGGCACCAACGCCCCCGACCACCTCGCCATCGAGCCGGGCCCGGGCGTGACCGACCACCGGGTCGTGCTCTCCGCGCTTTCGGCGCAGACCCAGTACCGCTACCGCATCGAAGGCTCGGAGGCGTCGTCCGTCTTCACCACCGCGCCCGAGCCGGGGGCCGACGGGCCCATCGAAGTGCTCATCTACGGCGACAACCGCACCAACAGCGGCGACCATGCGCTGGTGGTGCGCGCTGCGGCGGCCGAGCACGCGCAGCTGGCGCTGCACACCGGCGACATGGTGGTGAACGCCCGCGAGCCCGACCTCTGGCGCACCTGGTTTCGCGAGGAGCACGATCTCCTCGTCAAGACCCCGCTCCTGCCGACGGTCGGCAACCACGAGATCACCGACTCCGGCGTCGCCTACTCGCGCTGGTTCCAGCACCGCGACCGGCCCACCTACTGGTCGGTCGACTACGGGCCGCTGCACATCGCCGTGCTCGATTCCTTCGAGGTGGCGGCCGGCGCCAAGCCGCACATCGGCGGCGTCTCGGAGGCGCAGCGGGCCTGGTTCGAGGAGGACCTGCGCCGGGTGCCCCCGGACCGTCACGTCTGGGTGCTGGTCCACCAGGGGCCCTTCGCCCATCCGGTCCACATCCGTCCGGGGCACGGCGGTAGCGAGGCGGTGCGCGCGGCCATGGTCGCCGGGGGCAAGATCCATCCCATCGAGGTGGTCTTCGCCGGCCACGAGCACTTCTACGAGCGCGGGCTGATCGACGGCCTGCACTACTTCGTGCTGGGCGGCGGCGGCGCGCCGCTCGAGGACCCGGACCCGTCGTTCCCGGGAGTGCAGGTCGCGCAGAAGGCGCTCTCGTACGCCACCGTCCAGGTGTGCGGCTGCCATGTGCGCGGCCAGGTGAAGGACATCGCCGGAAAAGTCATCGATGCGTTCAGGCTCTCGGACTGCGCCACCCCCTGCG
>JAYWAJ010000455.1:0-3429 GCA_043782525.1 Deltaproteobacteria bacterium
GGCGATGGCCAAGGACATCCGGGTCATCCTCGTCAAGCTCGCCGACCGCACCCACAACATGCGGACGCTCGAGCACATGAAGCCCGAGAGCCAGCAGCGCATCGCGCAGGAGACGCTGGACATCTATGCGCCGCTGGCAAATAGACTTGGTATACAATGGATCAAGATCGAGCTGGAGGACCTGGCCTTCCGCTACCTGAAGCCGGCCGAGTACGCCGACACCGAGGCCCAGCTCGCGCAGACGCAGAAGGACCGGGCCAAATACATCGCCGACGTGGTCACCCTGCTCAAGACCAAGCTGAAGGACGCCGGGCTCGACGCCGAGGTGCAGGGGCGACCCAAGCACATCTATTCGATCTGGAAGAAGATGCGCAAGAACGGGCTGGCCTCGGTGACCCAGCTCCACGATATCGTCGCCTTCCGGCTGGTGTTGAAGACGGTGCCCGCCTGCTATGAGGCGCTGGGGCTGATTCACTCTCTGTGGAAGCCGGTGCCGGGGCGGTTCAAGGATTACATCGCCATTCCCAAGCCCAATATGTATCAATCGCTGCACACCACCGTGATCGGGCCCAACGGCGAGCGCATTGAAATCCAGATGCGCACCGAGGAGATGCACCGCATCGCCGAGGAAGGCATCGCGGCCCACTGGGCCTATAAAGAGGGCAACAAGGGCGGCAAGGACGAGCAGAAGTTCGCCTGGCTGCGCCAGCTGATGGAGTGGCAGCAGGACCTCAAGGACCCGCGCGAGTTCCTCGAGACGGTCAAGGTCGACCTCTTCCAGGACGAGGTCTTCGTCTTCACCCCCAAGGGCGACGTCAAGTCGCTGCCGATGGGATCGTCGCCGGTCGACCTCGCCTACGCGGTGCACTCGGAAGTGGGCGCCCGCTGCGTCGGCGCCAAGGTCAACGGCAAGATCGTCCCGCTGCGCTACAAGCTGAAGAACGGCGACTCGGTGGAGATCCTCACCAGCCCCAACGCGCGTCCCAACAAGGACTGGCTCTCGTTCGTGCGGACCTCGCGGGCGCAGGCGAAGATCCGCAACTTCATCAAGCAGCAGCAGCGCGACCGCTCCATCGACATCGGGCGCGATCTCCTCGAGCGCGAGTTCAAGCGCTTCGACCTCAACTTCGCCAGGATCGTCAAGACGTCCGACTTCCTCAAGGCGGCCAACGAGATGGGCCACTCCCGCGCCGACGACATGGTGAGCGCGGTCGGCTACGGCAAGCTCTCGCCCACCAACGTGCTCAACAAGCTCTACCCGCCGGAGCGGCTGGCGGAGAAGAAGCCGGCCGAGTCCTCCGAAGGCAACGGCGAGAGCGGCAACCGGCTCACCGAGCTCTTCCGCCGCGTCGCCCAGCGCACCCGCGCCGCCGGCGGCGTGCGCATCGGCGGCATCGACGACGTGCTGGTCCGCTACGGCAAGTGCTGCGCGCCGGTGCCGGGCGACCCCATCATCGGCTTCATCACCCGCGGGCGCGGCGTCACCGTGCACGTGCAGGGGTGCCGCAAGGCGATGGAGACCGACCCGGAGCGGCGGGTGGACGTCGCCTGGGACGTGCACGGCGAGTTCAAGCGCTCGGTGAACCTCAGGGTCAAGAGCGACGACCGCAAGGGCCTGCTGGCGCGGCTCTCCGAGACCTTCGCCGACGTGGGCGTCAACATCGTCCAGGCCAACGCCCGCACCGGAGAGGCAGGCGCGGTGAGCACTTTTGAGGTAGAGATCGCGGACGTCAAGCAGCTCAACGACGTGCTGCGCGCCATCGGCAACATTCCCGGCGTTCACTCTGTGGAGCGTGTATGAAATGGATGATCCTGGTTCTCCTCGCCGCCGGCTGCGCGCACGGCATCCGCAACGTCTCCGACTGCGGGCAGGTGCAGGCCGCCGACCGCAAGATCGAGTGCGGCGCCTGCACGGTGCAGAACAAGGCCGACGGCCTGCTCGGCACCTATGAGTACCGGCCGGACAACGCCGACGGCCAGCGCTGCGTGCGGGTCAAATAGATGGCCGTCCAGGTGGTCTCGACCGACCAGGCGCCCAAGGCGATCGGGCCCTATTCGCAGGCCATCGTCTCCGGGGATCTGATCTTCACCAGCGGCCAGATCCCGCTCGACCCGGCCACCCAGGCGCTGGTGACGGGCGACGTCCGCGCGCAGACCGAGCGGGTGATGGAAAATCTGGCGGCGGTGCTGCAGGCGGCCGGCGCCGGATTCGAGCAGGTGGTCAAGGCCACCATCTTCCTCGCCGACCTGGGCGATTTCGCCACCGTCAACGAGGTCTATGGAAAGCGCTTTCCCAAGAACCCGCCCGCGCGCAGCACGGTGCAGGTGGCGGCGCTGCCCAGGGGCGCGCGGGTCGAGATCGACCTCATCGCCCGCAAGGGCTGATCACTCCTCGAGGCGCAGCACCCAGACGTCGCCGCCCTCCGGGTGGGTGCGGTCGAAGAGCACCCATTTTCCGTCGGGCGACCAGACCGGGTAGTCGATGCGCATGCCGGCGTCGGCGAAGGCGAAGGCCTGCACCGGCTCGCCGCCGCGCACCGGCGTGACCCAGAGCACCTGGTGGCCCACCACGTCCATGATCCGCGACTGGTCCGGCGAGAACGACAGGTGAGCGCCGCCCTTGGCCAGCGCGGCAAAGGGCGCGGGCTCCCCGCCCGCGGCGGGGACCGAAAAGATGGTCTGCCGGCCGGCAGGGCGGAAGACGATGGCGTCGCCGGCGGCGGTCCAGCGGACGAAGTGGCCGCTCACGCCCAGGTTGGTCAGCTGCCGCGGGTCGCTGCCGTCGGCCTTCATCACCCACAGTTCGTTGCGTCCGCTCTGGTCGGATTGGTAGGCGATGCGGGTGCCGTCGGGCGAGTAGAAGGGCGAGCCGGCGATCGACGCTCCCGAGGCGAGCGCCTTGACCGTGCGGGAGGCGACCTCGACCCGGAAGATGCCGGGACGGCCGTTGCGCGAGGAGAAGAAGGCGATCTGCTTCTGGTCCGGCGACCAGTTGGGCTGGAAGTCGCCGCCGCTGCCCGAGGTGAGCTGGCGGGTGCTGCCGTCCTGGAGCGACTGGACCCAGATGTTCATCTCGCCGCCGCGGTCGGAGTTGAAGGCGACGGCGGAGCCGTCGGGAGCCCAGGCGCCGCGGCTGTCTTCGCGGGTGGTGCTGACCAGGGGCAATGGCTCACCGGTGGGCAGGCCCGTCTGGGGCGAGACGGGCAGGCGCCAGAGGTCGGCGTTCTGCCGGAGCGTGGTGAAGGCGATCCGCTTGCCGTCGGGAGCGAGCGCGACCTCCACGTCGTAGCCCGCGCCGGTGGTCACCTGCTCCAGTGGACCTGCCAGCGTCCCCTTCGCGTCGACGGGGGCGCGCCAGACGTTGAGTCCGCCGCCGCGGTCGGAGCTGAAGTAGATGAACTTCCCTCCGGGCGACCAGACCGGCCGGAT
>JAYWAJ010000456.1:0-3413 GCA_043782525.1 Deltaproteobacteria bacterium
GGACCGGGCGGGCACCTCGCGCAGCTGATCCAGGTGTGAGCAGTTGGGCATGGGCAGAGCCTGCGACGCCGTGGCTCCCCCCGCAACTGCATCGCCGGACGAGGGCTCGTCCGCAGCGCTTGACAGTGCGCGCGCAGTCGCTACCATGCGCGGCGCTCTTGCAGCGGTCTTCCACTCTTCAGCGCAGGTCTTGCCGGCGGAGCCCTGAATCCCCGGGGTTTCGCCGGAAGCGTTTTCAAATTTTCTAGCCTGGAGTCTACCATCCGCGACGCACGTACGAACCGCCGCATCCGAGCCCGTGAGCTGAGAGTGATTGGCCCCGAGGGCGAGCAGCTGGGTGTCCTCAACCTCGAAGTAGCCCTCGCCAAGGCAGTCGAATTTGGACTCGACCTGGTCGAAGTCTCGCCCATGGCCAAGCCGCCGGTCTGCAAGATCATGGACTACGGCAAGTTCAAGTACGAGGCGAAGAAGAAGGCCAACGAGGCGAAGAAGAAGCAGACGGTGGTCAAGCTCAAGGAAGTGAAGTTCCGCCCCAAGACGGAAGAGCACGACTACAACTTCAAGACCAAGGCGGTGCGCGAGTTCCTCGCCGAGGGCAACAAGGCGCGCATCACCGTCATGTTCCGCGGCCGCGAGATCACCCACCGGGAGATCGGGCAGGCCATCCTCACCCGCATCGGCAATGAGCTCAAGGAGATCGCGGTCATCGAGCAGTCGCCGCGGCTCGAAGGGCGCCTGCTCTTCATGATCCTCGCGCCCAACCCGCGCTGGGTCCAGCAGCAGCGCGCCCTCCAGGAGAAAGCGCAGCAGCAGGCGGCGCGGAAGGAAGCCGGGGCCTCGCCCAAGCCAGCCCCCGCTCCCCGGGCGGACGCTCCCCCGGCCGCTCCGGTCGGCCCGCCCGCCCCGGCGCCCGAGATGGCCGAGGCGCCCAAGGCATAAGGCCGGTGTTGCATTCAGCTGCCGCACCGTGTAGAAGGCGCGGCTCACATCGCCGGGACTATCTTTCGACAGGGATTTCAAGATGCCGAAGTTGAAGACGAAGCGGAGCGCGGTAAAGCGGTTCCGCAGCACCGGGACGGGGAAGATCAAGGCCGGCAAGGCAGGCCGCCGCCACAACCTGTCGCTGGGCAAGAACCGCAAGCGCAAGAACCGGCTGGGCTCGTCTCTCATCCTCCAGCGCCGCGACGAGAAGCACCTCAAGCGGGCCCTGCCCTACGGATTGCCGAAGTAAACCAGGTATCAAAACCACACACGCCGCCTGCATCAGCGCCCGCGGCGGGCCTCCGGGAAGTCCCCGGTGGTGGACGAAACAGGAGACCAGCATGCGCGTCAAGCGTGGGTTCAAGGCACGTCGCCGTCGTAATCGAGTCCTCAAGCTCGCCAAGGGCTTCCGCGGCCGCCGCAACGGCTGCTACAAGCGCGCCGTCGAAGCAGTCGAGCGCAGCATGATGCAGTCGGCCCGCGGCCGCCGCGTGCGCCGCCGGGACTTCCGCTCGCTCTGGATCGCGCGCATCAACGCCGCCGCGCGCCTCAACGGCGTCTCCTACTCGAAGCTCATCAACGGGCTCAAGAAGGCGAAGATCGGGCTCGACCGCAAGGTCCTCGCCGACATCGCCATCGCCGACCCGCAGGCATTTGCGGCCATCGCCAAGCGCGCCGCGGCCTGAATTCGTTTGAGCAGCAACGAACGAGCCGCGCCCGGGTCGCACGACCGCCCGGCGCGGCTCTCGCTTTTTCCGGCGCCGGCGCCGGCCGCGGTCGGGCGGTGGCGGAAACCACCGGTTCCTTCGAAAGGGCAGCGACGTGATCGAGCAGATCGACAACCTCCTCTCGCAGGCGCGGACCGACCTCGCGGCCGCTGCCGACGAGCAGCACGTCGAGGCGGCGCGGGTGAAGTACTTGGGCAAGAGCGGCTCGCTCTCGTCGCTGCGCAAGGGCATGGGCGCCGTCCCCCCGGCCGAGCGCCCGAAGATGGGCAAGCTCGTCACCGACGCCATCGCCCAGTTCGAGGCGCTCCTCGACCAGACCCGCAGCACGCTGGCGCAGCGGGCGCTGGAGAAAGACCTCCAGCGCGAAAAACTCGACGTCACGCTGCCCGGCCGCACCCGCCGCCGCGGCCACCGCCATCCGGTGTCGCGGGCCCTGGACGACCTCATCGAGATCTTCGCCCGCCTCGGCTTCCACGTCGCCGACGGTCCCGAGATCGAGTGGGACCTCTACAACTTCGAGAAGCTGGGCATCCCGGCGGACCATCCCGCGCGGGACATGCAGGACACCTTTTACTTAACGACCCGCATCCCGCCGCCGCCGGGCTCGCCGCCGACCACGGGCGCCCAGCAGCAGCTTCTCCTGCGCACGCACACCAGCCCGGTGCAGGCGCGCACCATGCTGGCCCAGCCGCCGCCGGTGCGCATCATCGCGCCGGGGAAGGTCTACCGCGTCGACTCCGACGTGACCCACACGCCGATGTTCCACCAGGTCGAGTGCCTGCACGTCGAGAAGGGGCTCTCCATGGCCCACCTGCGCGGCACCCTCGACGCCTTTGCCAAGGCGTTCTTTGGTCCCGAAATCAAGACCCGCTTGCGGCCCAGCTACTTCCCCTTCACCGAGCCGTCGGCGGAGGTGGACGTCTCGCATCCGCTCTGCGGCGGCAAGGGCTGCAAGATCTGCAAGGGCACCGGCTGGCTCGAGGTGCTGGGCTCCGGCATGGTCAACCCCGACGTGCTGGCCGGCGTCGGCTACGACCCCGAGCAGTTCACCGGCTACGCCTTCGGCGTCGGCATCGACCGGCTCGCCATGCTCCGCCACGGCATCGACGACCTGCGCCTGCTCTTCGAGAACGACGTGCGCTTCCTGGAGCAGCTGTGACGCCCGGAGCGAGAACATGAGAATTTCCCTGCGCTGGCTGCGCGAGCTCTGCCCCGTCTCGCTCTCCGACGACGAGATCGCCCGCCGGCTGACGCTGGCCGGCCTGGAAGTCGAAGGACGCGAGTCGCGCTCCATCGGCTCCGGCGTGGTCGCGGCCCGCGTCGTCTCGCGGACGCCGGTCGAGGGCAGCGATCACCTGAGCGTCTGCCAGGTGGACGACGGCAAAGGGACGCACCAGGTGGTCTGCGGCGCGCAGAACTACGCCGCCGGCGACGTGGTGCCGCTGGCGCAGCCGGGCGCCACCTTGCCCAACGGACTGCAGATCAAGAAGGCGAAACTGCGCGGCGTCGAGAGCAACGGCATGCTCTGCTCGCAGCGCGAGCTGGGGCTGTCCGACGACCACGCGGGACTGATGATCCTGCCCCGCGACTCGCGCCTCGGCGCGCCGCTCGACGAGCTGCTCGGGTTGCCCGACACCGTCTTCGAGATCAATGTCACGCCCAACCGCCCCGATGCCTTGAGCCACCTCGGCATCGCCCGCGAGC
>JAYWAJ010000457.1:0-3413 GCA_043782525.1 Deltaproteobacteria bacterium
AACGCCTTCGAGGCCTCGATGCGCGCGGCCGCCGCCACGGGGCCGAAGCAGGCGACGCGCGCTTCTGCCATGCGGTCGGCGAAGCCGTCGGCGAGCGGCGCTTCGGGGCCGACGATGACCAGATCGGGCCGCTCCGCCAGCGCCGCCCCGGCGAGCCCCGCGACGCCAGGGCCCTGCGGCTGCACGCAGCGCGCGTCCCGGGCGATGCCGGGATTCCCGGGGATGCAGACCAGCTCGCGGCCTCCGCCCCCGAGGCGGAGCGCGCGCACCAGCGCATGTTCCCGCGCGCCGGAGCCGATGACGACGACCTTGGTTGGCATCGGGCGCTGGTGTAGCAAACTCGCGGCGCGCAGGAAACTGCCTCGATGGCTTGCACCGGCCCCTGCCGTCGAACGCAGGACCAGCCGTCTGCACCCACTGCGCCAGGCGCGCAGCGCGGCCCCGGTGCGGACAGATGCGCCGGCATCCTGAGCGAAGCCGCATGACGGCAGCCGCGCAAACCGGGGGACCGCGGACTGCGCAAGCGCGGACATCCCTGCCCAGGGCCTCGCCATCCGCCTCGCCCGCGCGCTCAACTCCATGATGGGGCGCCGCGGGCGCGTCTTCGCCGACCACTACCACGCGCGGATCCTGCGCACGCCCACGCAGTTGGCGCGCCATCGCCTATGTGCTGGGAAACGCCGCGCACCACTTCGGGCAGCGCCCCGCGGATCCGTTCGCGTCGGGCGGCGCTGGCGCTGCCGCTGCGGGCCCGCCTGCTCGAGACCGGAGAAACGTGGCTGGTCCGCATCGGCTGGCGGCGGGCGAAGGTAGCGCAGGAAGCCCCGCACGGGGGCTTCGGCGCGCCGGCCGCGTGAGGACGGAAGATGCGGCCCTCACCGGGCGAACGCGAAGCTCGCTCGCCTGGGCCGAGCGGGAGCGGCGACTCGCTCCTCACTCGTCGACGCGCGAGACCGATGCCGAGAGGGCGTTGCTCACCCAGAGCGAGCCTTCGGCGAAGGTCGCCAGCACGGGCTGCGCGCCAACCGCAATGCGCTCCCCGGTGGGCGCGTTCGTGCGCGTATCGATGCGCAAGACGCTGGCTTCGTCGTAGCGGGTCACCCACAGCGCGTCGCCCGTGAGGGCCAATCCGCTCGGCCGCGCCTGCAGTGCGATGCTCGCAGTCACCTGATTCGTCCGGGCATCGACGCGGGTCACCGTACCGTCATACTGGCTCGCCACCCTGCGGCTCGGCGGAACGGCGCAGGCCACCAAGAGGGCTGCGGCGGCGCAATGGATCGGTAACCGCGCCGTCGCCATGCCGCTCAGTGCCGGAAGTGCCGCACGCTGGTGAAGACCATGGCGATGCCCAGCTTGTCCGCCGCGGCGATCACCTCGTCGTCGCGCACCGAGCCGCCCGGCTGGGCCACCGCCGTCACGCCCGCTGCCGCCGCGGCCTCGAGTCCGTCGGGGAAGGGGAAGAAGGCGTCCGAGCCCAACGCCGCGCCGCGGGCCTTCTCCCCTGCGCGCTGGGCCGCGATCCGCACCGAGTCCACCCGGTTGGTCTGCCCCATGCCGATGCCCACCGTGACCTCGCCCCGCGCCAGCACGATGGCGTTGGACTTCACGTGCTTCACCACGCTCCAGGCGAAGGCCAGCGACTCCAGCTCTTCAGGGGTCGGCGCCCGCTTGGTCATGGTCCGCCAGCCGCGCGGGTCGGCCTCGGCCAGGTCGCGTTCCTGCAGCAGGAGGCCGCCGGGGATGCTGCGCAGCTCGCGCGACTCCAGCGTCCAGCTCTCGCGCTTCTCGCCGAGCAGCGGCACTTCGAGGAGGCGCAGCGACTTCTTTCCCTTCAGCGCCTGGAGCGCACCCTCGTCGTAGCCGGGCGCGATGACCGCCTCGAGGAAGGTCTCGGCCAGGGCCGCGCCCGTCGCCGCGTCGACCACGTGCGAGAGGGCGACGATGCCGCCGAAGGCGCTCACCGGGTCGGCGTCGCGGGCCAGCTTGTAGGCGTCGATCAGCTTCGCCGCCCGGGCCACGCCGCAGGGGTTGGTGTGCTTGACGATGACGACGGCGGCGCGCCCCTTCGGTCCTTCGGCGTGCTCCTTGAGCGCTTCCAGCGCCGACGACCCGTCGAGGATGTTGTTGTAGGAGAGCTCCTTGCCCTGCAGCTGCTTCGCCGAAGCCAGCGTCGGCTCTTCCGGCTGCGGCACCGCTGCGTAGAAGGCGGCGCGCTGGTGCGGGTTCTCGCCGTAGCGCAGCGATTGCCGCCGGCGGAACTCGGGCAGGGGCGGCGACTCGGAGAAGCCCGCGCCCTCCTCGGGATGCGCCTTGGCGAGCTGCTCGGAGAGCCAGCCGGTGATGGCCGAATCGTAGGCCGCCGTATGCGCGTACGCCCGCGCCTGCAGGCGCCGCCGGGTGCTCTCGTGCACTTCCTTCTTCTGCTGCAATTCCGCCAGCACCATCGCGTAGTCGGCGGGATCGACCACCACCGTCACGTACTCGGCGTTCTTGGCCGCCGAGCGGATCATCGCCGGCCCGCCGATGTCGATGTTCTCGATGACCTCCTCGTAGGGCGCGCCCTTCAGCACCGCCTCGCGGAAGGGATAGAGGTTGACCACCAGCAGATCGATGGGGAGCACGCCCTGCGCCTGCATGTCGGCCTGGTCGGAAGCGAGCTTGCGCCGCGCCAAAAGGCCGCCGTGGATCTTGGGGTGCAGCGTCTTCACCCTCCCGCCCAGCATCTCGGGCGCGCCGGTGAAGTCCTGCACCTGCTTGACCGCGATGCCCTCCTTGGCAAGCGCCGCGGCCGTCCCGCCGGTGGAGAGGATTTCGATGCCCAGCGAGGCGAGGCCGCGGGCGAATTCGACGAGCCCCGTCTTGTCGGAGACTGAGAGCAGCGCACGAGCGATGGCCATGCGCCGCTCCATACCACAGGGCTGCGTCGATCTGCCGCCCGCCTGCGCCTCCGCCGGGCGTATGCTCCCGGCATGCGCGCAATCGCGGTGCGGCCGGGCCTGCAGTTCGCAGTGGTGGCTGCGTTCGTCGTCGCTGCCGAGAGCGCGGTGCTGGCGTCGCGCGGCTTCTCGCTGCACCCGGTGCCCTTCCGGCTGGCGGTGATCTTCGACCTCTGCACGGTGCTGCCTCTCGCCTACTGGCTGCTGGTGGTCCGGCGCGGCCTGGCCCGTCCGCGGACCGTGGCACGGGTCGCGGTTCTCGCCATCGCGCTCTGTGCGGCGATCTTCGGCCGTGAAGTGCGGCTCCTGGCGGTGCCGCTCGAGCTCGCCCTGGTCTGGGTCGCCGTCGCCTCGGTGCGCCGCGCGCTGCGGGCGCGGACCTCGCCCGATGCCGCCACCGCGCTGCGCCTCGGCCTCTCGGAAGCGCTGGGCGACAACACCGCCGCCCGCGCGGTGGCCACCGAGTTCTCCGTGTTC
>JAYWAJ010000458.1:0-8993 GCA_043782525.1 Deltaproteobacteria bacterium
GCCACGCAGGAAGGCGACGACCTCCTCGTCGCCGCGGGCAAGGCCGTCTTCATGAAGAAGGTGGGGCGCATCACCGCCATCACCCAGGGTCCGCTCGACGAGGAGCAGGTCAAGGCGCTGCTCATGCCGCACCTCGCCACCGAGCAGCTGATGGCGCTGCAGGCGCTGCAGGACGTCGACTATTCGCACGAGGTGAAGAGCGAAGGGCTGCGCTTCCGTGCCAACATCTTCCAGCAGCTGGGCGGGCTCTCCGGCGTCTTCCGCCGCATCCGCGGGACCCTGCCCGAGTTCGAGAAGCTGGGCCTGCCGCCGCTGGTGCAGACGTTCGGCGGCATGAAGAACGGCCTGGTGCTGGTGGGCGGGCCGACCGGGTCGGGCAAGTCCACCACGCTGGCCGCGCTCATCGACTACATCAACCGCACCGCCTCGCGGCACATCATCTCGCTCGAGGATCCCATCGAGGTCATCCACAAGCGCAAGAACAGCCTCGTCACCCAGCGTGAAATCGGCACGCACACCAAGTCCTTCGCGGCGGCGCTGCGCTCGACCCTGCGCGAGGACCCCAACGTCATCCTCGTCGGCGAGATGCGCGACCTGCCCACCATCGAGTTCACCGTCATCGCGGCGGAGACGGGCCACCTCGTCTTCGGCACCGTGCACACGGTGAGCGCGGCCACCACGGTGGACCGCATCGTCAGCGCCTTTCCGCCCGGACAGCAGCAGCAAGTGCGCTCGACGCTGGCGGACAGCCTGCGCGCCGTCATCTGCCAGTATCTGATGAAGGAGAAGACCGGCAGCGGGCGCGTGCTGGCCGTCGAGATGCTGCTCAACAACGAGGCGGTCTCGAACCTGATCCGCAAGGGCAAGGCCTTCCAGCTGCCCTCGGTCATCTCCACCTCGCGCGAGCAGGGCATGCAGCTGATGGACAACGATCTGATGCGGCTGCTGAAGGAGGGGAAGATCTCCGCCGAGGACGCCTATGTGAAGGCGGTGAGCAAGAAGGATTTCGAGCCGTTCGTCGACGAGGAGGAGAAGAAGGCGCAGTCGGTGCGGCCGGTGAGGTTGGCGGGAGAGCTTCAGGCCTCAGGCCTCAGGCCTCAGGCTTCAGGCCAAAAGCCTGAGGCCGCGCAGACCGCCCCGGACAGCCCGCAAAAGGCCGCGGCACCGGCCGCCAGCGCTTCGCCGCCAGCGACCCCGCCCGGTTCGGGCACCGGCAGCCTGAAGCCTGAGGCCCGAGGCCTGAGGCCTCCGGCACATCCGAGGAAGCCCTAGTCATGCCGCGCATCGACTCCTTCCTCCGCCTGGTCTCGCAGCAGGGAGCGAGCGACCTCCACTTCCCCGCCGGCAACGTGCCCATCATCCGCCACGAGGGCGAGCTGATGCCGCTGCCCTTCCGCCAGCTCTCCGACGTCGAAACCAGCCGCTTCCTCATCGAGCTGATGACCTCCGAGCAGCGCGCCGAGTTCGAGCAGCACCAGGAGGTGGACTTCGTCTACGCCATCGAGGGCGTCGCGCGCTTCCGCGCCAACGTCTTCCGGCAGTCGCAGGGGATGGGCGCGGTCTTTCGCGTCATCCCCAACAAGCTGCCCACCATGGAAGAGCTGCACTTGCCGCCGGCGGTGAAGCGGCTCACCCAGCTCAACAACGGCCTGGTGCTGGTGACCGGTCCCACCGGCTCGGGCAAGACCACCACCCTGTCGGCGATGGTCGACGAGATCAACAAAACCAGCGAGCGGCACATCATCAGCATCGAGGACCCCATCGAGTTCTTGCACGTGCCCATCAAGGGCGTGGTCACCCAGCGGCAGGTGGGCAAGCACGCCGAGTCGTTCGCCAGCGCGCTGCGCTCGGCCCTGCGCGAGAGCCCCGACGTCCTGGTGGTCGGCGAGATGCGCGACCTGGAGACCATCGGCCTCGCCATCTCGGCGGCGGAGACCGGCGTGCTGGTGATCGGCACGCTGCACTCCAACTCGGCGACCAAGGCCATCGACCGCATCATCGACGTCATCCCCGAGGAGAGCCGCGACCAGGTGCGCAGCACGCTCTCGGTGCTCCTGCGCGGCGTGATCGCGCAGCACCTCGCCAAGCACGCCAGCGGCGAGGGGCGGGTCGCCGTCCTCGAGGTGCTGCTGCAGAGCTACGCCGTCTCCAACCTGGTCCGCGAGAACAAGGTCTTCCAGATCGACGGCTACCTCGACTCCGCCAGCAACGACGGCTCCGGCATGCAGAGCGTCGATGCCTGCCTCTACCGGCTGGTGAAGGGCGGCGAGATCACCGTGGACGAGGCGCTCAAGTTCGCCAACCAGCCCGACTCGGTGAAGCGCCTCGCCGAAGCGCTGCCGGAGGATTAGCGTGGACGCGAAGAAGACGGTGGAGCGCGCGCGCACGCTGGAGAAGGCGGGGCAGGGCGAGGCCGCCCTGAAGCTCTACCGCGAGGCCGGCGCAGTCGAGGAGGCGGCGCGGGTGCTGGGGGCGCTGCGCCGGCCGCGCGACGCGGCGCAGGTGCTGCTGGAGGCGCTGGGCGTCGAGCCTTCGCAGGTGGGCCAGCTCGACGCGCAGGGCAAGAAGCGCGCGCTCATGGCCGGGATCCTCCTCGGCAAGGCGGGCGATCACGAGCTCGCCGTCCAGCTCTTCATGGCGCTCGGCGAGCAGGGGCGCGCGGTCGAGCTCCTGCAGCGCGCGGGCGATCACGTGGGCGCGGCCCGGCTCTCGTCGGTGAAGCCGGGCCAGTTCGAGACCGGGCCCATGCTGCCGCGCTCGACGGCGGTGGGCGGGCAGGCGGTCTCGGTGCTCTCGGCGCAGAAGATGGAGGAGCAGGGCAAGCCGCAGCTGGCGCTCGAGGCCTACGTGCAGCTGCGGCGCTTCGGCGACGCCGCGCGGGTCGCCGTGCAGCTGCGCCAGACGGGCCAGGCGGCGCAGCTCTACGCCGACGCCGGCATGCCCTTCGAGGCCGGGCACTGCTACCTCGAGCTGGGCGACACCGGGAAGGCGCTCGACAACCTCTCCCGCGTGCCGCGCGACGACCCCCGCTACCGGACGGCGGCGGCCCAGGCCGTCCGCATCGCCACCAACCTCAACTCCATCGACTTCAACCTCGAGCACTTCCTCACGGTGTTCGTGAAGTCGGGGCCGCAGAGCGACGAGGAGGTGGAGGCCTTCGACCTGCTGGCGCGGCTCTACGCCGCCCACGGCCACCCGGAGAACGCGCGCGAGGCGCTGCAGAAGATCCTCGCCTTCCGTCCGCAGCAGGCCGGCGCGCGGGCGCGGCTGCTCGAGCTGGACGCGGAAGTCCGCCCCTCCGCGAATGTCGCGCGCAAGGTGCTGGCGCAGGCCGACCTGCACAAGCGCCGCAGCTTCGGGGACCTTCCCGACCTGAAGGGCCTGCCCGACCTGGGCGACCTGCCGGCGCTGCCTGACCTGGAGGAGGTCGAGCACCAGACCATGCTCAGCAGCGACCCGGAGCTGCTCGACGGCGAGGTGCTGGCGGAGGCGGAGGTGCTGGCCGAGCCGGCGGAGCACTTCGCCATCGGCGCGACGGTGGCGGCGCGCTACCGGCTGGAGGCGCAGATCGGCAAGGGCGGCATGGCGGCGGTGTTCCGCGCCTATGATCTCGAGCTGGAGGAGCAGGTCGCGCTCAAGGTTTTCAACGTGCAGCACACCTCGGAAGTGCTGGTGGCGCGCTTCAAGCAGGAGCTGAAGCTGTCGCGGCAGCTCATCCACCCCAACATCATCCGGCTCTACGACATCGGGATGCACCAGGGCTACCGCTACATCAGCATGGAGCTGCTCACCGGGCAGAGCCTGAAGGAGCGGATGACCAAGCCGCTCGACCTCCGCACCGCGCTGGGGTTTCTCGTGCAGGCCTGCCACGGCCTGCAGGCCGCGCACGACGCGGGCGTGGTCCACCGGGACGTCAAGCCGGACAACTTCTTCGTCACCGGCGACGGCGTCCTCAAGGTGATGGATTTCGGCATCGCCAAGCAGCACGCCACGCCGGGGGTGACGGTGGCGGGGTCGATCGCGGGGACGCCGATGTACATGTCGCCCGAGCAGATCAGCAACTTCAGCACGGTGAGCCCGCTCACCGACCTCTACGCGCTGGGCGTCTGCGCCTACGAGATGTGCACCGGCCGGGTGCCCTTCAGCCACGCCGAGCTGGTGCCGCTCTTGATGATGCACGTCAACGACCAGCCGGTCCCGCCGCGCCGGCTCAACGCCGCGCTGCCGCCCCGGCTGGAGGCGGCGGTGCTCAAGCTGCTGCAAAAGCAGCCGGCGTCTCGTTTTCAAAGTTGCCGCGAGCTGGCGCAGGAGCTGTCCGCGATCCGCGATACCTTGCCGGCATGATCGCCCTCGTCCTCGCCGCTTCGATCTTCTCCTTCGCCGACGCCGGCGCCACCGACAAGATCGCTCTCAACCCGGCGGTGGACGCGGTGGTGACGGGCGCCGGGTTCGCCGCCTTCGTCATTCCCGAGCTGCTCAAGGGAAAGCTGGCGCCCGCGCACTGCAACCTCTGCGACGGCGACGACAACAGCGGCCTGCCCGGGAGCGGGTCGGCGGCGTCGCTGAACGGGGTCGACGCCTCCTTTCACGACGCGCTCACCGGCTTCCTCCTCGCGCGCAAGACGGCCGATACCGCCAGCAGCGTCGTCGCCTTTGCCCTCGTCCCCATCGGCTCGATCGCGGGCGCGCTGCTCGCCACCGGCCCGCACGGAAGCGACGGCGCCGGGCTGCGCGCCACCGTGGTGGTGCTCGAGTCGGCCGCGGTCTCGGGGGCGCTGGTCCAGGGCGTGAAGTTCTTCGCCGCCCGCAAGCGTCCCTTCGTCCGCTACGGCGACGGCGAGACGAGCGGCCCCTACGACCTCGCCGACAGGGACAGTCACATCGGCTTTCCCTCGGGCCACACCGCGCTCGCAACCGCGCTGGGCGTGTCGCTGGCCATGACGGCGACGCTGGAAGAGTCGCAGGCGGCGCCCTGGCTGTGGGGCGCGGCGGCCGCCATGTCGGTGACCACGGCCTCCCTGCGGATGATCGCCGAGAAGCACTACTTCACCGACGTCGCCGCGGGCGCCGCCATCGGCGCGGCCTGCGGGGTCGTCTTTCCGCTCCTGCACCGGCGCGGCGGGGCGCTGGCCGGCGGGTCGGTCTCCGTCGCCGCGCAGGGCCCGGCGGTGGCGCTGTCAGGAGTGTTCTGACGGAGTAGATTGCGGGCACCATGCCCCATCCACTGGCCGGAAAGCCCGCTCCCCGCGAACTGCTCGTCGACGTGGCGAAGCTGCGCAAGCTCTACTTCGACGAGCGGCCCGACCCGGCCATCGCGGAGCAGCGGGTCGCCTTCGGCACCAGCGGGCACCGCGGGTCTTCGTTGAAGCGCGCCTTCAACGAGGCGCACATCCTCGCCATCGCGCAGGCGGTCTGCGAATTCCGCAAGGCGCAGGGCACGAGCGGCCCCCTCTTCCTCGGCAAGGACACCCACGCCCTCTCCGATCCGGCGCAGGACACCGCCCTCGACGTGCTCGGCTCCCAGGGCGTGCCGGTGCTCTGGTCGCGCCAGGCGACGCCGACGCCGGTCATCTCCCACGCCATCCTCACGTACAACCGCGGGCGCAAGTCGGGGCTGGCCGACGGCATCGTCATCACGCCGTCGCACAATCCGCCCGAGGACGGCGGCATCAAGTACAACCCGCCCAACGGCGGGCCGGCGGATACCGCGGCGACGGGCTGGATTGAGAAGCGCGCCAACGACCTGTTGCGCGACATCCAGCGGGTGCGGCGGGTGGAAGGGGAATTGAAGCAATATGATTTCATTACGCCCTATGTCCGGGACTTGAGGAACGTCGTCGATCTCGAAGCGGCGCGCGGGCTGCGGCTGGGCGCCGATCCGCTGGGCGGATCGAACCTCGATTACTGGGACCCGATCGCCGCCGAATATGGGCTCGACATCACCGTCGTCAATCGCAAGGTGGACCCGACCTTTTCCTTCATGACGCTGGATCACGACGGCAAGATCCGCATGGATTGCTCGTCGCCCTATGCGATGGCGTCCTTGGTGGCCTTGAAGGACAAGTATCAGCTGGCCTTTGGCAACGACACCGACTCCGACCGGCACGGCATCGTCACCCCCAGCGCGGGGTTGATGAATCCCAATCATTATCTATCGGTGGCGATTGCTTACCTGTTCAGCGGCGCCCGGCCGCAGTGGGGGGCGCAGGCGGCGGTGGGGAAGACGCTGGTGTCGTCGGCGCTCATCGACCGGGTGGCCCGCAAGCTGGGCCGGACGCTGCGGGAGGTGCCGGTGGGCTTCAAGTGGTTCGTCGACGGGCTGCTCGACGGGTCGCTCGGCTTCGGCGGAGAGGAGAGCGCGGGGGCGTCGTTCCTGCGCCGCGACGGCAGCGTCTGGTCCACCGACAAGGACGGCATCATCATGGACCTGCTGGCGGCGGAGATGCTGGGGCGCACCGGGAAGGATCCGGGGGTGCTCTACCGCGAGTTGTCCGCGGAGTTGGGGAGCCCGGTCTATACGCGCATCGACGCGCCGGCGACGCCGGCGCAGAAGGCGGCGCTCAAGAAGCTGTCGCCGGAGGCGGTGCGGGCGTCCACCCTGGCGGGAGAGCCCATCACCGGCAAGCTGGTCAAGGCGCCGGGCAATGGGGCGGAGATCGGGGGGCTTAAAGTCACGGCGCAGAACGGCTGGTTCGCGGCGCGGCCCAGCGGGACGGAGGATGTCTACAAAGTCTACGCGGAGTCGTTCAAGGACGAGGCGCACTTGAAGCAGATCGTGGCGGAGGCGCAGGCCATCGTGGCCGAGGCGCTGAAGTGAAGGTCCGCGCCGCGGCGGCGTCGCTCGGTGCGGCGGCGTTGGTCCTGGCGGCGGCGCTGCCGGCGGGCGCGCAGGAGGTGCTCCTCCTCGTGCGGCATGCGGAGAAGGTGGACAACACGAAGGACGCGGCGCTGTCGGCTGCAGGGGAGGCGCGTGCAAGGGCGCTGGCGTTCCGGCTGCGGGATGCCGGCATTGCCGCGATCTACACCAGCGAATACCAGCGGACCCGGAAGACGGCCCAGCCGCTGGCCGAGGCGCTGAAGCTGGGCGGGCGGGTTCACCCGGCGAAGGACACCGCGGGGCTGGTCGCGCTCTTGCGCAAAGAGCCCGGCCGCGCGCTGGTGGTGGGGCACAGCAACACGCTGCCGGAGATCGCGCGCGCGTATGGAGTGGAGCTGGCGGTGGCCGACGACGAATACGACGGCCTGTTCGTGCTGGTGCCGGCGACGAAGACGCTGATCCGGCTGCGGCAGTAGGATCCCGGGGAAGCAAGCCCGCCCCCTGAGCAGGCGCCCAGTGCTCTGGACGCTGAGAAAGGCAAACGCGGCGCCCCAGACCAAGACCACGAGGATCTGTTCAGCAGCCTCCGAAGGAGGCTTCGCGCTTTTCCAGCCCCCGGCTTTAGCCGGGGGTTCCGAAGGCCTGCGGACACAGGTTCACTTCGGGCTGGGAAACTCGCGAGATTGCGCCCGAGCAGCCGGGGGGTGGTACGGGGGGCAGAGCCCCCTGTACAGCGGAGCCGCGCAGCGGCGGAGCGCCCCAAAAAAGAATGCGATCGCGACCCCACCCCCTCGATCGCCCGATGCGCGCCCCACCAGCGTCCTCCTCCACCCAGAGCCCTCTCCCCGCCGTAGCGGACCGCCCTCCCTGCGCATAGACTCCGCCCCATGCCCTTCGACTCGAACGCATCTTTCGGCAAGTCGCTCTTCTTCGGCGAGATCCTCGAAGACCAGATCTTCCCCTATCCCGAGATGCCGCCGGAGCAGGTGGAGCTGGTCGCGCCCATCTGCGAAGCCATCGACAAGTACATGGCCTCGATCGACGCGCGCAAGCTCGACCGCGCGGGCGAGATGCCCCCCGAGCTGCTCCAGTCGCTGCGCGAGATGGGCCTCTTCGGCCTCATCGTCCCCGAGGAGCACGGCGGGCTCGGGCTCTCCAACACCGGCTACGCCCGCGTCATGCAGGAGCTGGCGGGCTTCGACGGCTCGATCACGGTCACGCTGGGCGCGCACTCGTCGATCGGCTTCAAGGGCCTGCTCCTCTTCGGCACCGAGGCGCAGAAGAAGAAGTACCTGCCCAGGCTCGCCACCGGCGAGATGATCGCCGCCTTCTGCCTCACCGAGCCGGGCTCGGGCTCCGACGCCTTCTCCATCAAGACCAGCGCCCGCCGCGAGGGGGACTTCTGGGTGCTCAACGGACAGAAGCTCTGGATCACCAACGGCGGCATCGCCGACTTCTATACCGTCTTCGCCAAGACCAGCCCCGACACGGCGTCGCAGAAGGGCAAGGTCACCGCCTTCATCGTCACCCGCGACCTAGGGGGAGTCTCCAGCGGCCCGCACGAAGACAAGATGGGCATCCGCGCCTCCAACACCACCTCGATGTACTTCGACAACGTCCGGGTGCCGGTGGACAACATCCTCGGCGAGGAGGGCAAGGGCTTCAAGGTGGCCATGAGCATCTTGAACCACGGCCGCACCGGGCTGGGCTCGGGCGCGGTGGGCGGGCAGCGGCGCCTCTTGCAGGCGGCCATCGCGCATGCGCAGGAGCGCAAGCAGTTCGGCCGGCCCATCGCCAGCTTCGGCAAGGTGAAGGAAAAGCTCGGGCGGCTGGCGACGAACTTGTATGTCAGCGAATCGCTCTGCTACCTGGTGTCGTCGACCATCGACCGCGGCGGGCAAGACTATTCGGTCGAAGGCGCGGTCGCCAAGGTCTTCAACTCGGAAGCGCTCTGGACCGCGACCGACGAGGCGCTGCAGATCGCGGGCGGCATGGGCTACATGCGCGAGCAGCCTTATGAGCAGGCCATGCGCGACGCGCGCATCAACCGCATCTTCGAAGGCACCAACGAGATCCTCCGTCTCTATATCGGGCTCACCGGCCTGCAGAAGCCCGGCGATTACCTCAAAGGGCTCGGCAAGGAATTGACCCACGTGCTCACCGACCCCATCAAGAG